>CATZRJ010000064.1 GCA_958423535.1 uncultured Collinsella sp. | reverse complement strand
GGGCGAGGCGAATGGCTGAGCGGTATCGATATGCGGGTTCAACGGTATCACATTGGCCACATAGATTTTTAACTTGCATTTCTACCCGCCCTTTTCGTAGAGTCGCCGATACGTGCTTAGCGCACCCTCGGCGCGTCCGGCAGGCTTTGCGAAATGGGATCCAGGAGACTTCGGCGCAGCATCATCTTGCGGAATGCTTCTAATGAGCCTCCCATCCTTCAAAAACAGAATCTCATCGCACAGCCTATCGACCGAATCCAAGATGTGGGATGACATGATGATGCACGTACCAGAATCGGCCAGCTTCCTGAGAATCTCGGAATGCAAGTCCACCCTGCTGGGGTCGAGCGCGTTCATGGGCTCATCTAATAGAAGGTACCGCGCGCCCGTCGCATACGCAATCGCCAGGGTAAGCTGCTGCTTCATGCCCTGGCTCAGAGTGCGGATCCTCATCTTCGCGAACTCGCCTATCTGCGTTTGTTCCACTATCTCTTCGATATCGCGAGCATGCGGCCACATATCGCAAACCATCTTGAGGTGATCTTCCGCACGCAATCCGGGATACAGCAGCGTCCCCTCACCAGGTGCATAGAAGATCATAGAACGGACCTCTCTCGCACCCGTACCCTGCACCTCATCCAGAACGATGCTCCCGTCCACGCGAGGACCCGGCAAACCTGCCATCGCACGCAGCAACGTCGTCTTTCCATGCCCGTTCGGAGCGACGAGACCGTAGACCGTACCCGGGGCAAACTCAGCGTTCACCGAATCTACGAGCACCTTCTTTCCATAAGAGATCGTCAGCGTTTGAAGGTCAATCATCGAGATCATCCCCTTTCGATCTTTGGAACACTCAGGCGCACCATCAACGGAGATACGGCGCCCAAGACCACCAGCAGAGCGCCCGATGCGCCGACGACCTCTCCAAAAGGCATCGCGTTCGTCCCTCGCCCAAGGAACCCAATCGTCCCCACCTGGGAAGCGGGATCAAACGAGGCGAATGGAGCCAGCAGCGCGACGCCCATGCCCACGCTTTCAACATGAGCGCTCAACGAACCCAACACCAAGAGAACCGCGCAAACCATTCCGGTGACAACGGGGTTGCGGCTAATCGCTGCTGTCAACGCAGCGACGACGGAAATCACGCCGTATGCCATGACCAGCAACGGAATACTGCACAACACCGCCTCCCCCACCATGGACGTTGTCGAAGCTCCCGCCCGAATGAGAGCGACGGGATACTCCGATCCACCCGCACCGTTCTTAATCACGGACACAACGACAGCGGGAACCATCGACACCAAAAGCAGCACCAAGCCAAGCAGGAGAGCCAGCGCAACAGCCGTCAGAAAACGCACATGCGCTGTTGCGGGGATCTGGAGAACCAGAAGGGAACGACACTGCAGGTGGGTGCACGCGAGCGATGTGACAACCACGGGCAACAGCAAAAATAAGGAGGGAAGCGCTGCCTGGAGATACGAAAGGAGGATTAATGGGGGCATCTTCGTACTTAACTCGTAAACCTTGGGGTCCGGCAAGCTCGCGATCGACTCAAGCAGAAGGGCGCGCGCCTCCGCACGAGAAGGAGTCTCCGGCTCGATTCCGATCGATTGCAGGAGAGTCGCATCTGCCGCGCCCAGCTCACCTCGAGCGCGCTCGTACGTCGCAAGGCTTCGAAACCCCTCCGCAGGCATAGGCGCGTACACGAAACCCGAAAGAGCATCCCGCATGTCTTCCAGGGCCGCTTTGCCCTCGACGTCCATATTCGCAGCGTTCTGCTCTAGATACCGATCTATTGAACGGAGCTCCCCATCCCTATACCGAACAGCGGAAACGTTATCAGCGTCAGGAAACATCTCGACCAGAGCCGGGGCCAGCATCGTCGTCGACATTGCAATCGCGCATACGGCGAGGGCAGGAGAACGCAGAAGCAGTTTCCCCATCGTTCTTACGTATGCAACGGCGGAGGCACAAGCGCTCGAACGAGTTGCCGTTCTCGATGCAGTGAAGGAACCTCTCTCAAGACAAATCGGGGATATCGGGCACGCGACGCCGCTCTTTCCAGCAACGCAAAGCAGGCTAATTGCCAGCACCTCGATCCCGATTGCGCATACGAGGGCAATCGCGCCACGCTCGAAGCAAAGTCCAGGCAGATTCACTATCTGCGTTGTCGGGTACGGGCTATAGGCGCCGACGGTCAACTCAGTGTTCGCATACGTAAGGGGATTCAACAGGACGAACTCACGTAAAGCGATGGATCTTCCGTAATACCCGGGAACCATCGTCACCCCCATCAGGGCACATACGAACACGATTCCAAGCGTAGGGTTATTGGCAATCTTCACGGCAAGGTGAACGACAAGCGAGATGAACGCTGCCACCAAGAATTGCAAGATGGCCGTCTGCGCGAACACCAGCCAAGCCGGTTTGATAACCGGAGTCGCATATTGAATGTAGCCTATCGGATAGAACGGCGAGCCCGGGCCATTCTTCACAAGCGCGGCGATTATCCCTGGAAGATTGATGGCGAGGACGGCAAGCATTGCAAAAACACTCGCCCATACGCTCGATGCAACAAGTCTACCCAGCTCGCCCATCGGTGCCTGGATGATGAGCTTTTCACGTTTGTTAAGACGCGCGGCAAGGAACGAGACGGCAACGGCCGTTGCGACCCATAGCAAGTACTCCTTCGATCCGTCATAATAGGTGTACTCTCCATCCGATATCTGCAGAAACGGAAGTAGGGGAGAAAGCGGTGCCAAGATAAGACGTCCCGCGGCAAGAGGGTACAGAAGCGCGGGCATGCTTGATGAAGAGGTATAGACACCGTCCTCCCCCACATTCACAAGCGCATCCGCATAGGATGCTGACAATTCCTGCTCAACACGGGTTATTCCCGACTCGAGGTATTCGACCCGTCCGTCGATGCCAGCCGCGCTCCTGAAGACGGGCAGAGCACAAAGAACCATCAACGCAACAACGACAACACAGAGCGACCTGGAGGAGAGAAGCGACCTAAAGATCGCCTTCGAGATTTTGAGCATATTCATCGCCAACCTTAACCTCATCCAGTCGGAACAGAGGGGCCGAACAAAATGCTCGGCCCTTATTACTTGCCGGCAAAGTCAATTTAACATAAACTGTTAAAAAGTAACCTGAGTTTTTTAAATTCTTCGGAGGTTATTATGAGTTCCGACAATCGCACTCCCCGGCTTCATTCCTTCCGCATCGCATGTGCGATAGCCTCTGCGACCCTTTGCGCCACCGCCATCGCACAAGTGGCGTTCTCCTTAAAGCCAGCAATCGAAGTGCTCGACAACCCTGTAATTGCAGACTCCCCCGCGTATCCAGCCCTTGCGATCTCGACATTGGTCCCTGCCGTCATCGGTATCGCTACGACCATCCTCAGCGCCGTTCTCGTGTGGACGATCAAGAGCGGAGACCCCTTCAAGAAAGGGTCTGCGACATGCTTGAAGGTGCTCGGCATTCTCTTCGTTGTTCAAGCTGCCACCAGCCTCTACGCCGGCTCACTCAAAACCTCCGTTTCGATGTTTGGCGGCGAGGGGGCCGTCGGCGCCCAAGAGATCGCTTCATCATTCGATTGGACCTCTCTGGTTCTCGGCATCGTCCTGTTCATGCTTTCCCAGCTCTTCTTGTACGCCCGAGAGCTGTACCTCGACTCCGACGAGATTGCGTAAGGAAACGCCATGCCCGTAATTGTTCGCCTCGACAAGATCATGGCCGAGCGAAAGATTTCCTCGAACGAACTTGCCGAAAGGATTGGAACCACGCCCGTGAACCTGTCCCGTATTAAAAAAGGGCATATTCGCGGCATTCGCTTCAACACACTCGAGCAGCTATGCCTCGCCCTTCGTTGCCAACCCGGAGACCTTCTCGAAGTCATGAGCGAAGAGGATGCCCGAAAGGAGTTCGGACTCGATTGGTCCGCCGAGGATTAGAGGGCGGTCGTACTCGCCCTGCACACGGGGATGCGAATCGGCGAGGTCTGCGGCCTTCGGTGGTGCGATGTGGATTTCGAGACGGGCCTGATCTCGATCAGACATTCGGTGGCGTACGCGAAGGGAATGGGTTCGTTCATCAAGGACACCAAGACCCATGACGCCAGGGGTATCCCCATCGACCCGGTCGGCCTACTCCCCTTCCTGAAGGAGACCCACGAGATCGACTGCGGAAAGCTGCGCTTGCGCGGCCTTACCGGGGCGGTCGAGATCGGGGACTGCTACATCCTGTCGGAGCCGGGCGCGACCTTCGCGACGACAAGCTATATCCGCAGGGCGTTCAAGACGTTCTCGGAGACCAACGGCCTCATGGGCACCAACGACGAGCTGATCACGTTCCACGGCCTTCGCCACACGTTCGCAACGCAGTGGATCCGCCAAGGCGGCGATATCAAGGCGCTCCAATCGATCCTCGGCCACAAGGACGCCATGGCGACGCTCAACGTCTACGCCGACATCGAGCCCATCTCCAAAATCCATAACATGCTGCGCGCCACGCCGTGCCTTTGGCGCGGGCACCTCGGGCCGAGGGTCGATCCGGGTCCCATGTTCCAACAGAGGATCCAGGAGTCCATCGAGACGCTCCAGGCGTTCGGCTACGGCATCACCGAGCCGGACGACCGAAATATCGCCATACGCGACGTGAAGACGAACAGTTGGCTCTAGCTCACCGAGTACGCGGCAGTGCTGGGCCCATCCCAACTGAGGTCACGGTGGTCCGATAGGGGCGCCGCCCGCGGCATGCGCCGCGGAGCGGTATCCCCTACCGAAGGGCGGGGATGCCCTCCGCTTCCAGTTCGGAATCAGCCGTCGGAGGCGTTCGGCTGACCGCGGGAACGGCCTGTCCGCTCAATGTGTTCGGCTGAGATCGGAAATCAACCCAACACGAGCCGGACACGCGCCAGACGGCTCTTCCCCGTACGGCCTTCCCCCTTACGCTCATGTTGCAGGCATGTAACGCCGCAGCGAGCGCGCCTTTTTTGCGCCAGACAGGTACAATGATGAACACTGTACCGTAGCGGAGCGCCCCGCGCGCCGCAACCACGCGAAAGGGTTTCCCATGGCCGAGATCTCGTCCTCCCGCATCGTCATCACCGTCCTTGGCAAGAACCGCCCCGGTATCGTCGCCGGCGTCACCCGTGTTCTGGGCGAGGCCAACGTCGACATCCGCGACATCACGCAGTCCATTATCGAGGACATCTTCACCATGACCATGCTGGCCGACACCGCCGAGTCCAAGCTCGACTTCGCCGAGCTGCAGAAGGCCCTGGCCGAGGCAGGCGAGCTTTCGGGCGTCAACGTGTCCATTCAGCGCGAGGACGTCTTTAACTTTATGTACCGCCTGTAGCGAACAAGCCGCTCGGGGCAGCTTGACGTCATATCGTCCAAGCGCGCGGCCCCCAAGCGGACCGGAGAGGAGCGCGCATGGCCTACGACGCCAAGAAAATCTATTACCGCTTCGATGACCACTTGAGCCGCCTGGTTCTGGATTACGAAGCAAGCCGCCAGATTTCGTCTGAGAGCGAAAACCTCTACCACGGCCTGCCGACCGACCCTTATGACGAGGGCCTGTTTGTCGAGCACAATGTCAAGCGCGGCCTGCGCAATGCCGACGGCTCGGGCGTGGTCGCGGGCCTCACTCGTATCTCGGATGTGCACGGTTACAACAAGGTCGACGGAAAGGTCGTGCCCGATCAGGGCAAGCTCACGCTTCGCGGCTACAGCATCGAGGATCTGGTCAACAATGCCCAGGCCGAGAATCGCTACGGCTACGAAGAAGTCGCCTATCTGCTTATCACGGGTTCGCTACCCAACAAGGAAGAGCTCGACGGCTTCTGCGAGCGCCTAGGTGCCTTTAGACATCTGAGCGACGAGTACGTCAAAGAGTTCCCCATGACCACGGTGTCGTCGAGCATCATGAACGTGCTCCAGCGCGCCGTGCTGCTGCTCTACGCCTTCGATGCCGAGCCCGACGCCATTACACCCGAGCACGAAATCGACGTCGCCATCTCCATGCTCGCCCGTCTCCCCCGTATCGCCGCCTTCGCGCATATGGCCTCGGTCGCCAAGCGCCGCGGCTCCGAGGTTCATGTGCCGCACCCCACGCCCGGTCTCTCCACCGCCGAGACCATCCTACAGGTCCTGCGCGGCGGCATGGCGTTCACCCACGATGAGGCGATGCTGCTCGACGTTATGCTCATGCTGCATGCCGAGCACGGCGGCGGCAACAACTCCACCTTCGCTTGCCGCGTGCTGTCGTCTTCGGCCACCGACCCGTATTCCGCCTACGCCGCGGCTATCGGCTCGCTCAAGGGCCCGCGCCACGGCGGTGCCAATGCCAAGGTCGTATCTATGCACGAGGACATCCGCGCGCATGTTTCCAACTGGGAGGACGAGGACGAGGTCGCGGCCTACCTGGGCAAGATCCTCGACAAGCAGGCCTTCGACGGCACGGGCCTCATCTACGGTATGGGCCACGCCGTCTACACGCTGAGCGACCCACGCGCCGAGGTATGCCGCCGTTACGCGCGCTCGCTGGCAGCCAAGAAGGACTTGGGCGAAGAGTTCGCACTCATCGAGCGCATTGAGCGCCTGGCACCCCAGGTCATGCGCGACCACGGCATGACCAAGCCCATCTGTGCCAACATCGACCTGTACACGGGCTTTATCTACAAGATGCTCGGCGTGCCCGAGACGCTCTTTACGCCGCTATTCGCCGTCGCCCGCATGGCAGGCTGGTCGGCGCACCGCATGGAAGAGCTCTTCTGCGCGCACCGCATCATCCGCCCCGCCTACCGCCCGGTTATCGAGCCGCTGGAGTACAAGCCGCTCGCCGACCGCTAGGACGCGGACCGTTATAGAACCCGAGCGTGGCCAGGGCATCACCGCCCTCGGCCACGCTTTTTATGCCAGTAGAAAGGATCGCAGCGAATGATTGTGTTTTCCGATATGGATGGAACGCTGCTGACGAGTGATAAGCAGATGAGCGACGCCACTTGGGCGATGCTTGACGAGCTTGCGCGACGCGGTATTGAGTTTGTGCCCTGCACGGGGCGCCCGCTGTCGGGCGTCTTTGAGCCCATCCTCGCCCACCCCGCCGTACACTACGCGGTCTGCGCCAACGGCGCCAGCGTCTGGCAGCTCGACGATGGTATGCCCACCGATACCTCACGTGCTACGCGCATTTTGAGCCGACCGCTCGACCGCGCCATCGCCCACCGCGTCCATAGCATTGCCGCCGGCCATGACGTCACCTTCGATATCTTCGCGGACGGGCAGTGCTTCCTCCCCCGCTCGCTCTACACGCGCCTGGACGAGTTCTGTGGCGGCGACCCCCACATCGCGGCTTCGCTCAAGCGCACGCGCACGCCGATCGACATGGATATCGACAACAAGATCGACGAGGTCGAGACACTCGAACGCATCGCCATGTACTGGCACGACCCAGCCGATCGCGACGCCATCGCGGCGGAGCTCGACACGCTCGGAGGCATTGAGGTCACGCGTTCGTACGCCATGAATATCGAGGTCATGGGCG
>CATZRJ010000063.1 GCA_958423535.1 uncultured Collinsella sp. | reverse complement strand
CGATGCTCCACGCCGGGCCCGCCGTTGGGAATCGCGCGGAAGTCGTCGCGCCCGCGGTCCTTTTGCCCATGCAGGTTAAAGCTGCAGTGGTCGGTCGCAATCGTATCGATTTCGCCGGCCACAAGCGCCTCGCGCAGTGCCGCACGGTCACCCGCATGGCGCAGCGGCGGGCTCATCACATACTTGGCACCCGCAAAGCCGTCCTCGCCCTGCTCCAAGTAGCAAGTATCGTCGAGCATCAGATATTGAGGGCAGGTCTCGACATAGATATTCTTCTGCCCGCGCGCCTTGGCGGCACGGATGGCCTCGAGCCCCAGCTTGGTCGAAAGGTGCACCACGTTGACCGGTGCGTCGCCGGCCAAGTGCGCCAGATACAGCAGACGGCTCACTGCCTCGGCCTCGCACACGTCCGGACGGCTGAGCGCGTGGCCCTCGGGCCCGTGGATACCCTGCTCAAACACGCGCTTCTGCAGCTCATTCACCAGCGTGCCGTTCTCGCAATGCACGCAAAGGATACCGCCCAGGCGCTTGAGTTCCTCGAGCACCTCGAGCGTCTCGGCATCGTCCAGGCGCAGGTGGTCATAGGCAAAGTAGGTCTTGAACGACGATACGCCCGCCTCGCGCATGGCCGAAAGATCGGCGCGGTTGCGCTCGTTCCACTCGGCGAGTGCCATATGAAAGGCGTAGTTGGCCGTGCAGGTTCCCTCGGCGCGGCGATGCCACTCGGCCAAGGCATCGGGCATGGTCACGCCGCGATCGGCCGTCGCGTAGTCCACAATGGTCGTCGTGCCGCCGCAGGCAGCCGCGCGCGTGCCGGTCTCAAAGCTATCGGCTGTCCAATCCATGCCGGTCCAGCACTGCATGTGCGTGTGGCCGTCGATAAAGCCGGGAAACACCCAGCAGCCCGCGGCGTCCTCGACGGTATCGCCCTCGGCCGGCTCGATCGCCGCGGCGATCCGCACGATCTTATCGCCATCCATGGCAAGATCGGCGCGGCGAAGCCCCTGGGGCGTCACGAGCGCGCCGTTTTTGATGATGATCATAATTGCTCCTTATTGATTGATGCTGTTGGCCACGCGATCAAAATACGAGCAGGCGGCGATATGCTCCGTTATGCGTCGCTGTCCCTTGGCGGTATCGACGTCCCACAGCTCGTAGGCACGCGCCTCGACCAGCACCACGTCAATACGGTCCTTAAGGATCGAACCGCCGCCGTCCTTGCCCTCAAGACACATAAGCGCATCGAACAGTTCCGCCGGAAAGAGCACCGGGCTCGAAGGCTCACCGTTGCACGCAAGACGCACCGGATGCTTGCGGCCACGCTCGTCAAATGCACGAACCATAGCCTCAAAAGAATCCGAACTCACGAGCGGCTGGTCGCCTGGCAAAAAGAGGCAACCTTTCCAGTTGCGTTCGACTCCCCACGAAAGGCCCGCACGGACGCTTTCGCTGCGCAGCTCGCCATCGTGCAGCACACACGGGCAATGCTTGTCCTCGCAAATCCGGGCGACCTCGGGCCAACGCGTCGAAACCACGACGTCAAAGCCCCGGGGAACCGAATCGATGGTCCGGGCAATCAGCGGCTCGCCATAGATATCGGCAAGCATCTTGTTAGAGCCAAATCGCTTGCCCTCGCCCGAGGCCATAATCACGCAACCGAGTTTCATCTCCGCAAACCTCCCCTGGCCACCTTGGACACCATAGTTGCTATACCCACCATACCAAGCTCGCACTCCGTCAGAACAGGCATGCGCTCGTTTTCCAGCGAACGCCCCTTGGCTCTCCATAGCACAAAGGAGGGCACCCCGCGACGCAGGGCACCCTCCTCAATGGTGCAGATATGCCTACTCAGCGTCGCCGGTAAACGTGGTACCGGTCTTGCCGGCAAGGCCATCGCGCGCCTTCTCGAGCAGCGTGATGAGCGCCGTGCGGCCCGGCTTGCTCTCGGCAAACGTCGAGGCCGCCTGGACCTTGGGCAGCATGGAGCCACGACCAAACTCGTTGGCCTCGGACAGACGCTTAACATCGGCGGCGGTCAGCGTGTCGAGCCACTGCTCGTGGTCGGTGCCAAAGCCAATGGCAACCTTCTCCACAGCCGTCAGGATGATCAGGGCATCGGCGTCGAGCTGCTCGGCAAGCTTCTCGGCCGCAAAGTCCTTATCGATGACGGCGGCAGCGCCCTTAAGGTGGTTGCCCTGGGACTTGGTGACGGGAATGCCGCCACCGCCGCAGGAGATCACCACATGGTTGGACTCGACGAGCGACTTAATGGTGTCGAGCTCGACGATGTTCACGGGCTTGGGCGAGGCAACCACGCGACGGAAGCCCTGCTTCTCGTCGTGGATGAACTGATAGCCGCGATCGGCCTCCAGCTCCTTGGCCTCGGCCTCGCTCATCCACGGACCGATCGGCTTGACCGGGTCGGCAAAGGCCGGGTCGTCTGCCGCAACCTCGACCTGGGTGAGCACGGTGGCGACACCCTTGTCGATATTGCGGTCGAGCATTTCCTCGCGCAGCGCATTTTGCAGGTCATAGCCAATGTAGCCCTGGCTCATGGCGCCGCAAACGGACAGCGGGCAGGGAACGTACTTCTGAGGATTAGAGCGCGTGAGCTCAGCCATCGCGTTGGCGATCATGCCCACCTGGGGACCGTTGCCGTGCACGACGACGACTTCGTTGCCCTCCTCGATCAGGTCGACGATGGCCTTGGAAGTCGTCTTGACGGCCTCCATCTGCTCGGGAAGGTTGGCGCCGAGGGCGTTTCCGCCCAAGGCGACAACAATACGCTTAGCCATTTCTCAGCCCAGCTTTAGGCCTGGAACCAACGGGCGGTGTTGCGCTCGTCGAGGGCCTTGAGGGTAGCGGCGGGATCGGCAACCTTCTGCAGGAACATCATGGCAGCGATGGCGTACGGCTTGTAGCTGGCCTCCTTGTACATGCCCACGCGGTGCATGTCGAAGACGTCGGCGTTGACCTCGCCGTGCTCGCAGGAGACACCGGAAATGTCGGCGGGCAGCGGGTGCATAAAGATGGTGTCCTGGCCGTTGGCAGTCTTCTCCATGAGCTCGGTCGTGGAGCACCAGTCCTGATGGGTGGCGTTCTGGGCGAGCAGCTCCTTCTCGAGCGCTGCGATGCCGGCGTCGTCGCCCTCGGCGTACAGGTTGGTGCGCTTCTCCATGGCGGCAAACGGAGCCCAGCTCTTGGGGATCACGATGTCGGCGCCCTCGAAGGCCTCGGCCATGGTGTTGACCTGCTTAAAGGTGGTGCCGGACTCGGCGGCATAGGTCTTGGCGCGCTCGACGACCTCGGGCATGAGGTCGTAGCCCTCGGGGTGAGCCAGGGTGACGTCCATGCCAAAGCGGGGCAGCAGGCTGATCAGCGACTGCGGGCAGGACAGCGGCTTGCCGTAAGAGGGCGAATAGGCCCAGGTGACGGCAACCTTCTTGCCCTTGAGGTTCTCGAGGCCGCCAAACTCGTTGATGAGGTAGAGCATGTCGGCAGAGGACTGCGTGGGGTGATCGGAGTCGGACTGCAGGGAGATGAGCGTGGGACGGTGATCCAGAACGCCGTCCTCGTAAGCCTGCTGGACAGACTCGGAGACCTCGGCCATGTAGGCGTCGCCCTTGCCGATGTACATGTCGTCGCGGATGCCGATGACGTCGGCCATGAAGGAAATCATGGTAGCGGTCTCACGGACGGTCTCGCCGTGAGCGATCTGGGACTTCTTCTCGTCCAGGTCCTGCAGCTCAAGGCCGAGCAGGTTGGCGGCCTTAGAGAAGGAGAAGCGCGTACGAGTGGAGTTGTCGCGGAACAGGGAGACGGCCAGGCCCGAATCGAAGATCTTGGACGAAACGTTGTTCTCGCGCAGCTCGCGCAGAGCGTCGGCGACGATGTAGAGCGCCTTGAGCTCATCGGTGGTCTTGTCCCAGGTGTGCAGGAAGTCGCTGCCGTACATACCCTTAAAATCGAGGCCGTTCAGCTGCTCGACGAGCTCGGTAAACTTGGCGTCCATGTAAATGTCCTTTCTAAAGATGAAACGATCGCAATGAGTTGATGCGCTCCGGCATGCGCGTGTGGCTAGAACATGCAGAGCGCTATGACGAGGACCCGCTACCGTTGAGGAAGCATGGGAGATAACGACCGCGGGCCCCAAGTCAACAGGAGGCGCCGGGGGCATAAACTGTCCCCGGCTCAACAAGATCGAGGAATGGGACTAGTCGATCTTGTTGTTGGTCAGACCGGCGCGGAACACGGTGGCATCGCCATCGGCCTGGCTCGGATCGTAGAGGTTCAGGGCAGCCACATACATGGCGGCAGCGGTGACCAGGTCGTCCTTGTAGGTGACCTCGTTGGGAGCGTGAGCCTGAGACTCGGCACCCGGGCCAAAGCCGACGCAGGGGATGCCGTAGCGGCCCTGGATGGAAACGCAGTTCGTGGAGAAGGTCCACTTGTCGCACAGCGGACGACCGGTGCGCTTGTCCATGCTGGGCTCGCAGCCGATGCGCTCGTCACCGAACATGGCCTTGTGGGCGTCGACGAGGGCCTTGACGTGCGGAGCGGTCTCCTTGTTGATCCACGTGGGGAAGTAAGCCTCGGTCTCGTAGACCTCGCCGGTCCAGGACGGACGGTCGTACATGTACATGGAGACCTTCACGTCGTCGCCGTACTTCTTGGCAGCCGGCAGGTTACGGATCTCGTCCAGGCAGGACTCCCAGGTCTCACCGGCGGTCATGCGACGGTCGATGGAGATGGCGCAGGAGTCGGCGACAGCGCAACGGCTGGGGCTGGTGTAGAAGATCTGGCTGACGGTGCAGGTGCCGCGGCCCAGGAAGCGGGCGTCCTCGAAGTGCTCGGGGTTGTACTTGGGGTCGAGCATCTTGACGAGGCCCTTGATGTCGGTCGACTCGTCGCAGCCGTTGTTGTTGAGGGCGCGGACGTCGGCGATGATGTCGGCCATCTTGTAGATGGCGTTGTCGCCGCGGTCGGGCGCGGAGCCGTGGCAGGAGGTGCCGTGAACGTCGACGCGGATCTCCATGCGGCCGCGATGACCGCGGTAGATGCCGCCGTCGGTGGGCTCGGTGGAAATGACGAACTCGGGCTTAATGCCGTCCTTGTTGTAGATGTACTGCCAGCACATGCCGTCGCAGTCCTCTTCCTGGACGGTACCGACGACCATGATCTTGTAGCCCTCGGGGATGAGGCCCATGTCCTTCATCATCTTGGCAGCGTAGGTAGCAGAAGCCATGCCACCCTCCTGGTCGGAGCCGCCGCGGCCATAGATAATCTCGTCGGTCTCGTAACCCTCATAGGGATCGGCATCCCAGTTCTCGATGTTGCCGATGCCGACGGTGTCGATGTGGGAGTCGATGGCGATGATCTTGTCGCCCTCGCCCATGAAGCCCATGACGTTGCCCAGGCCGTCGACCTTGACCTCGTCATAGCCAAGGCTCTCCATCTCGGCCTTGATGCAGGCGACAACCTCGCCCTCCTCGCAGGACTCAGAGGGATGGGAGATCATAGCGCGAAGAAAACGCGTCATATCAGCACGATGGGACTCAGCAGCAGCCTTGATAGCGTCGAAATCGAGTTCTTTAGCCATTGTTCATAACCTTTCAAACGAAGGAATCTACCTGTGAGGTGGCGGAGCGATACCTATTTACTCCGCCCCAACGATTAGCAAGTGGGATATTCGCCTTCCCAGACAATGCGGCGATACTGGTCGGGGTCCGTGTCACCTTCCGTGGAGAAGCAGAGCACGGAGCTCGTCTTGTCCAGGCCGATGAGCTCCTTGAGCTCGGCGTACTCGGGATCGAGCATGAGGGTCTCGACCAGACCGGTGGTCACCGCGCCGGACTCGCCGGAGATGACGCGCGGGTCGCCCTTCTCGGGAGCGCCCAGGGTGCGCATGCCGCGAGCGGTGACCCAGTCGGGGCAGGACACGAAGGCGGTAGTGTGGTTGCGCAGGATATCCCAGCCCAGGATGTTGGGTTCGCCGCAGCACAGGCCGGCCATGATGGAGGGCATGTCGCCGTCCACGATTCGCGGATCGCCGTCGCCGGCGGCAGCGCCCTTGTACAGGCAGGCGGCCGGAGCGCACTCGACCACGACAAAGGTGGGCGGGTTATCGGGATACAGGTTGGTGAAGTAGCCCACCACGGCGCCGGCCAGCGAGCCTACGCCAGCCTGGACAAAGACGTGCGTCGGGCGGTTGATGGCCATCTCGCGCAGCTGCTCGGCAGCCTCGGAAGCCATGGTGCCGTAGCCCTCCATGATCCAAGACGGGATCTTCTCGTAGCCCTCCCAGGCGGTGTCCTGAACGATAACGCCGCGCTCGCAGGCGTCGGCCTCGGCGGCGGCCATGCGCACGCACTCGTCGTAGTTGACCTCTTCGATGGTCACCGTGGCGCCCTCGGCAGCGATGTTATCGAAGCGGGGCTTGGTGGAACCCTTGGGCATGTGCACGACGGCCTTCTGGCCCAGCTTGTTGGCAGCCCATGCCACGCCGCGGCCATGGTTGCCGTCGGTGGCGGTAAAGAAGGTGGCCTGGCCAAAGTCCTTGGCAAGCTGATCGGAGGTCAGGTAATCGAAGGTGCACTCGGCAACGTCCTTGCCGGTCTCGTCGGCAATGTAATTGGCCATGGCAAACGAACCGCCCAGAACCTTAAAGGCGTTGAGGCCAAAGCGATAGCTCTCGTCCTTAACGCAAAGGTTGGACAGGCCCAGGCGCGCGGCCTGGCCGTCCAGGCGGGCAAGCGGAGTGACGGTGTACTGGGGGAACGACTGGTGGAAGGCGCGGGCCTTCTTCACGTGGTCGAGGCTCATGATTCCCAAGTGCTTGTCATCGCTCTTGGGCATCGTGTTGCCCGCCCACTGGATCTTATCGGCCATACGGTGAACTCCTTAAGTTCTCTCTTGCCGGCCCCCGCATACGCGTTTCAGCCCATTCCCATTCATGCGACTGAACTTTTATGTGGATGCCAAACAAAAAGTTTGTTAGCAATGTTCTATCACACTTTTTGATTGCTAAACCTAACAAATTGTTTGTTGCCGTAATCGGTACTTTTTCGCCGCCGAACGGTTACATAACGCAGCGACGCTTTCGTTATTTGCGAACAGGTGTGGTTTATGGCAAAGTGAGCCCAAACTAATTTTTAGGAAGGCACCCATGACCCCCGCACAGATAGAGTTTTACAAGCGCCTTGCACACGGCCTGGCGCTCCAGTTTGGCCCCAACTGCGAAGTCGTCGTCCACGACTTGGAGACCGAGGACGTGGACCACTCCATCGTAGTGATCGAAAACGGCCACGTCAGCGGGCGCAAACTAGGTGACGGTCCCAGCCATATTGTGCTTGAGTCCATGCACGATGGCACCACCGACGTGCACGACCGCGAGCCATACCTCACCAAAACCGCCGATGGCAAGCTGCTCAAGTCCTCGACCATCTTTATCCGCAACGACGAGGGCAAGCCCGTCGGCATTTTGGGCATTAACTTTGACATTACACTCATGAAGGCTTTTGAGCGCTCGCTCGACGCGCTCACCGGCACGGGCGACAAGGGATACACCGAGCCCGAGCCCATCACCAAAAACATCGGCGACCTGCTCGAGGATCTGCTGCGCGAGTGCGAGCAGTACGTGGGCAAGCCCGCCGCCCTCATGACCAAGGACGAGCGCATTCGCGCTATCGGATACCTCGACCGCCGCGGCGCCTTCCTTATCTCCAAATCGAGCGAGCGCGCCTGCGAGTTCTTTGGCATCTCAAAGTACAGCTTCTATAGCTACCTCAA
>CATZRJ010000062.1 GCA_958423535.1 uncultured Collinsella sp. | reverse complement strand
TATAGTCGTTATATACATTTTTCAAGACACAAATCGCCGAACGGAAAAATCTGCTTCCCCACATACTCATTGGGGACGTTCCCAAATGACTAGTCATTTAAGAACGTCCCCAACGTCTAAGGCACCGCTGGTTGAGCATAAGTCAGCGAGCGGGCCGCATTTGAGGCAAGGTGGCGTGAAACGAAAGGGCGCTGACCTTCTGGTCGCGCCCTTGAAGTTGAACGTCAGATTGTCCAAATGCGGTCCGCGCAGCGTCGAGCCGTTACGCGGTTTGGTAAAACCGCGTAACTCTTAGTAGTCAAGCTTCCACATGTAGCGGCGCGTCATGTAGTCCTTGTGGGTGACGGCAGAGAGCGCACGCATGTACACGTTGTTGAGGATCGGAGCAAAGATCAGGTGGTTGAAGTACTCGCTCACGCTGTCCTTGATGTCGTTGAGGCCGAGCTCCTTGGCGTCGAGCTGATAGACGCGCTCGCCACCGTACTGGTTGACGAAGCGGATGCCGCGCTCGTCGTTGCAGCGGCTGCGGCCGACGCTGATGAGCTGGAACAGCGAGGTGCGCTTGTCCAGGATCTCGAAGGGGCCGTGGAAGAAGTCGCAGGTGTTGATGGTGCAGGAGTCGATCTGCAGCATCTCCTGCACGTTGCAGATGCTAAAGACGTAGGCGGCACCAAAGAGCGGACCCTGAGCCATCACGTTGATGCAGGGCTTGTCGGCGTTTTGCTCGGCCCACTTGGCGGCGAGCGGACGGGTGTACTCGACGGCCTTGCGATAGATGGGGTCAACCAGGTCGAAGGCGGCCATAGCGGTCTCATACTCGGCATAGCCCTCGGTCTGCTGCGTAAGCTCCATGGCGATCATGGTCACGACGGCGGAGTTGGTACGGCCCATGCAAGACTCGTCGACGGCCAGGCTGTCATACTGAATCTTGTAGTCGCAGACCTCGGTGAGGCCGGACTCGTCGACATAGATGGCGATGGTGCTGGCGCCGTGGTCCTTGGCGACCTGGGCGGCGACGATGGTCTCCTTGGTGCCGCGCATGGACACGACGACGGCCAGGGTGTTCTCGTTGACATAGGCGGGCGTGGCGTGCACGAACTCATTGCTGGTGTAGCTGGAGCTCACGACCTGCGTGGCCTCGTGCTCCATAAAGTATTGGGCAGGATAGTTGCCGCCGTTGGATCCGCCGGCGCCAATCCACACGACGCGCTTGATGCCGCCCTTGTCTGCCTTGTCGGCCAAAACCTGGGAGACGACGTCCTTAACCTGTTCCTGAGTAGTCATCGTGCATCAGCCTTTCTTCTCGTTTGATGCTCTCGATGGCATACAAGTTACATACATGTTTTGGTTATGTCGACTAGTTGTATGCTATATTTGTCTTAGAAATTTTGCTGATGCGGTTTTCGATAACTTGCTATCAGCGGTTTTGTTGTTGTATTGAATACATGCTTTATTAGATATGCATACAGGTTAGATACAGGTTGATCGCATGAACGCTTCATCTAAAAAGAGACTGACCCAATACGAGCGCTTGGCGGGCATGCTGCGCGACCGCATCGCCTCCGGCACCTACGCGCGCGGAGACAAGCTGCCGTCCGAAATGGAACTCATGGACGAATCGGGGCTGTCGCGCAGCACCGTACGCCACGCCCTTAAGGTGCTCGTTGATGAGGGCCTGGTGCGCACCGAGCGCGGGCGTGGCGCCTTTGTGGCCGACACGCCGGCGCTCCACGAGAACAACCTGGTGTTTTCGAGCTACACGACACAGGTCCAGGGTCAGGGTATGAAGCCCACCACGCGCACGGTGGACTCGGGCTTTGCCAAGGCCGCGGGCAATGCGGCCAAGTTCTTCGATGTCGCCGTGGGCAGCAAGCTCGTCAAACTTGTCCGCCTGCGTTATCTGGACGATGCGCCGCTGTGCCTGGAGACCACCTATCTACCACCGAGCTTTGAGGCACTCATCGATCGCGATATCAACGGTTCGCTCTATGCCACGCTACGACAGGAGTTCCATCGCGCGCCGGCACAGGGACATAAGACCTTTGAGGTGTGCTATGCCTCGCAAAACGAGGCGTTTTTGCTCAACGTTGGGCGCGGGCAGGCGCTGATCCTGATCACCGACTACGTCTACGACACCGACGGCCGCCCGCTCCATGTCTCCAAGCGCATCCAGCGCACCGACCGTGCCAAATACACCGAGCCCATCGGCTAACCTGCCAAAATAAACCTGTCCCTAGATGGTAGGTTTGGGGAGGTCGGGGAACCAGGTTGGTTTGGGTTGGTTGGGGACGCGCTCGGCAAGGACCAGCTCCATCCAGCACATGTCGTACCAGCGGCCGAACTTTTGGGCGCAGCGGTCGAAGGCACCCACCAGGCGATACCCCATATGGGCATGGAAGTCCTGGCTGTTGTGCGTCAGATACTCGTCGTCCTTGTCGTGCGGCACGGCGATGAGGGCGCACATGTTGGTGATGCCCATCGCGATCAGGTATTGCTTGAGCGCATCGTGCAGCTTGCGGCCCAGCCCGCCGTGGCGCACATCGCGCGCCAGGTAGATCGATGTCTCGACCGACCAGTCGTACGCCTCGCGGCTGTTAAGCTGACTCACATAGGCATAGCCTACCGGACGCCCTTCCAGCTCCATCACCAAATACGGATAGCGCTTGAGCGTACGCTCGATGCGCCCGGCGAACTCCTCAACGCTCGGCACCTCGTATTCGCAGGTAATCGCCGTCTGGCGCACATACGGCTCATAGATGGCAAGCAACGCTGGCGCGTCTTCGGGCGTCGCCAGGCGAATCGTCGGCTCGGACATCTCGGTCATACAACCCTTCTCCCCCAAAAGCAAAGGCCACCCTGCGCCAAACCCGGCGCAAGGCGGCCCCTCGTCATTACATCAGGCTACAGAACCGCCGCCAACGCGTCGATATCCTCCTGCGTCGTGGCCCAGCTGGTGCAAAAACGCACCACCGTGTGGGTATCGTCGTACTTTTCCCAGTACTCGATCGAGGCATGCTCGCGAATGCGAGCCATGTCCTCGTTGGGCAGAATCACAAACTGCTGGTTCGTGGGCGTCTCCAAAAAGAACTGGTAGCCGCGCTCGTGCAGCACACGACGCAGCGCCTGAGCCGTCTCGATCGCCTGTCGACCAATCTCAAAATACAAGTCATCGGTAAAGAGTGCCTCAAACTGCACGCCCGTCAGGCGGCCCTTGGCCAACAGCGCGCCGTGCTGCTTAATACGCGGAACGGGATGCGCCGGAGCGTGCATGCCGCAAAACACCACGGCCTCGCCGCAGAGCGCGCCGCACTTGGTGCCGCCGATGTAGAACACGTCGCACAGCTGCGCCAGCTCGGGCAGGGTAATGTCGCACTCATCGGCCGCCAGCGCATAGGCCAGGCGGGCGCCGTCCACAAACAGCGGAATCTCACGCTTCTGGCACACCGCATGAATCGCCGCGAGCTCGGCCTTGGAGTACAGCGTGCCGTACTCAGTCGATAGGCTCACGTACACGGCGCCCGGGAACACCGTGTGCTCGTAGCTCTCGTTTTCGTAGAACACCTGGATATAGTTCTCGAGGTCCTCGGCGTGCATCTTGCCCTCGTAGCCGGGGATGGTGAGCACCTTGTGGCCGCCAAACTCGATGGCGCCCGCCTCGTGACAGGCGACATGGCCAGTCTCGGCGGCAACGACGCCCTCGTAGGGCGCAAGCAGCATGTCGATCACCGTCGCGTTGGCCTGCGTGCCGCCCACCAGAAAAAACACGTCGGCATCGGGGGCCTGACAGGCCTCGCGGATAAGCTGCTTGGCACGCTCGGTGTGTGCATCGGTACCGTAGCCGGGCTGCGGCTCCATATTGGTGTCGACGAGCGCCTGCAGCACTGCCGGATGTGCACCGTGGGAATAATCGTTGTTAAACGCGAGCATGGCAATCCTCTCTTACCGGGTATCGGTCAGATGATTCAAACGGAGCTATTGTACGCCGTTGGGATAGGCAATGCGCGCGGCAAGGCACTCAAGCGCCAGAACCAGGGCAAAGCCGCAGCTCACGTCACTCAAAAAATGCGCTCCGATCACGATGCGGCCAAAGGCGACGAGTGCCGCGACCACAGCCGCCGTCCAAAAGACCACGCGGCGGCGCGACGGTTTTTCCTTAAAGGCCACCGCGGGAAGTCCGGCGAGCATAAGACCGATCGCCGCATGCGCGGTGTGCCCGCTCGCGAACGACTTAAAGCCGTCCTTGATTACGCCGGCCGCAATATAACTCCACTTGTCGGGGTTGCCGATCACCCACCACGGCTGAAAATTGAGCCCCGATGTGACCTCGATCACGCGCATGCGCGGACGCGACCACAGCGGCTTGACGATCACGTTGAGGATAATGGCCTGAGCGACCCACACGGCAAGCACCATCAACGCCCAGCGCGTAAGCTCGTCGGGCTCGGTCGCGCGCGTGAGGCGATAGACGATAAGGTTGGCGGCGATCACCAGCGCAAACGTCAGTACCAACTGAACCGCGATGAGTTTGCCGCCAACCCGCAGGGACGAAACGATCTCGTAGCCGGCCAGGCCAACGTTGACGAGGATGCCGAGCACGGCGAGCCATTCGCTCCCCCTGGAGTCGGGACGCACCGCGCGTACGAGCATAACGCCCGCGACGCTCGCCGTCAGCTCGAACGGCAGCTCGCCGGCGGCCTCGATAAAGCGACCGTACATGCTGCCGATATTGAACAGCGCGCTCGAGATCTGATAATCGAAGAAACTGCCCACGCCCAGACAAAGGCACAGGACAACCGCGATAATGGCGACATCTTTCTTATAGATGTATCCGAACATGCTTTCCTTTCGATGGAGCCAGAGTGCCCAAATGGGGCGTTTGCAGCGTCGACCCGTTAGTCGTCGTCGCTCGCACCCAGCTGTTGCAGCAGCATGAGCGCCGCGGCCACCGGGCCGGTGCCGTCGTTGGCGTCGAGACCGCGACCCAGGCCGCTGCCCGCACCGGCGCCTGCCTTGTAGGGTACCGACAGCTTGCGGCTCTTGGGGAAGTTCACCGCGCCATAGCGGGTCTTAAGCTCAAAGGCCACCTTCTTAGGCACGTCGACGCCCAAAAACGTGATGCGACCGCCACTGAGCGTGACGCTCTCGAGCCCCAGACGCTCGCCGCGAATGCGGATGCGCGCGCGATTGAACAGGTTGAGTCCCGCCAACGGCAGCTCGCCATGCGCGGCCTCGGTCTCTTCCTGCACCTCGTCGATGCTCTCCAGGTCCTCGGCCGCTGCGAGCTTACGGTACACGAGCACGCGCTGGTCCACCGCCGGCAGGTACTCCTCGGACAAGAAGTAGTCGGCCGGCAGGTTAATACCCACGTTCGCCGCCTCCACGCCGGCGTCGTCATCGCCGCGCGCCTCGGCCACGGCCTGGCCCAGCATCTGCGTAAACAGGTCAAAGCCCACGCTCGACAGGTTGCCGTGCTGCTCGGCTCCCATAAGCGAGCCGGCGCCGCGAATCTCCAGGTCGCGCATGGCGATGCGCATGCCGCTGCCCAGGTCCTGAAACTCGGAAAGTGCGGTCAGGCGCGCCGTCGCCTCCTCGGTGAGCGGCAGCTCGCCCGGGAACATAAAGTACGCGTATGCCTGCGTGGCAGAGCGGCCCACACGGCCCTTAAGCTGGTAGAGCTGTGCCAGGCCCAAGCGCTGCGAGTCCTCGATGATCAGCGTGTTGGCCGTTGCGTTGTCGATGCCGCTCTCCACGATGGTCGTGGCGATGAGCACGTCGATCTTTTTGGTCGCGAACTCGATCATCACGTCCTCGACCTCGCGCGGGCTCATCTTGCCGTGCGCCACGCCCACGCGCGCCTCGGGCGCGGCCTCGTGCACGCGCGCCACGGCGTCGTCGATGGTCTTGACGCGGTTGGACACGTAGTACACCTGACCGCCGCGGCCCACCTCCAGGCGAATCGCCGCACTCACCACGTCGGGGTCGTACTCTCCCACGTGCACGATCACGGGGCGGCGCCCGGTCGGCGGCGTGGTGATCAGGCTCATGTCGCGCACGCCGCTCGTGGCCATCTGCATGGTTCGCGGAATCGGCGTTGCCGAAAGCGTGAGCACGTCAATCTGCTCACGCAGGTTCTTGAGCTGCTCCTTGTGCTGCACGCCAAAGCGCTGCTCCTCGTCGATGATCACCAGGCCCAGGTTCTTGGGGTTCACATCGGCCGAAAGCAGACGGTGCGTGCCGATGAGCACGTCGATCGTGCCCTCGGCAAACGCCTTGAGCGCGCGCTTTTGCTGCGCCGGCGTGCGGAAGCGGCTGAGCACCTCGACCTCGAGGCCAAACGGGGCAAAGCGCTCAAAGAACGTCTCGTAGTGCTGCTGGGCAAGAATGGTCGTGGGACAGAGCACCATGACCTGGCGGCCGGAGTCCACACACTTAAACGCCGCGCGCAGGGCGACCTCGGTCTTGCCAAAGCCCACGTCGCCGCACAGCAGGCGGTCCATGGGCTTGGGCGCCTCCATGTCAGCCTTGATGTCGGCGATAGCCTCCAGCTGGTCGCGCGTCTCGTCGTAGGGGAAGCTCTCCTCCATCTCGATCTGCTCGGGCGTATCGGGCGGACAGGCGATACCGGTAATCGACGAGCGGCGCGTATACAGGTCGACCAAGTCAAACGCCAGCTTTTTGGCGTTCTTGCGCGCCTTGTTGGTGGCACGCGTCCAGTCGGCGGTATTGAGCCTGGTCAGGCGCGGCTTGTCGCCGTCGGGGCCAACATAGCGTGTGATGCGGTCGACCTGCTCGAGCGGCACGTAGAGCTTGTCGCCGTCGGCATATTCCAGCAAAAAGTAGTCGCGCTCCTTGCCGCCCACTTCCTGGCGCGCGATCTCGCTAAAGAGCGCGATGCCGTGGGTGGCGTGCACCACGTAGTCTCCCGGCTTAAACGGGAAGGTGATCTGCGTAATGTCAACCTTGCGGCGGCTGCGCGCGCGGTTGGCGTCCATGCGGGCGTTGAGGTCGGCGATCGAGAACACGGCTAGGTTGGCATCGGGCACCACCACGCCCTGCGGCAAGGCGGCATCGACAAAGGTCACACGTCCGCGCGAAATAGTGGGCACGGCGGCGCCGGCGGCAGCCTGGGCGGCACCCGCCTCGAGCGAGCGGGCGTTGAGCGCGTCGGCCTTACGCTCGCGAATGGAAGCATGGGCCTCCTGGCGTGCGGCACGGTCGGCGGAATCCGCCGCTGCCACGCGCACGCGGTCGCCGATAGCACCGGCATTTTCGGGCGCAGCCGTCAGTGACTCCTCAAAGGTTATGCCCTCGTCGCCAAAGGTAAGCTCCATCGACTCGCGCGCGCCGCGGTCAGGAATGGCAAACACGCAGGCATAGCGCTTGCCCACGACTTCCTGAATGCGCGTCATAAAACGGTTGTCCGAGCCCGCAATGGCCGGCTGCTCAATCTTGAGCTCGGCCGTCACCGCGCCGCCGGCACGGATCAGGCTCACGTAGTTCAAACGCTGCTGGGAACCAAAGTCGAGTTGCTGGGCACGCACATACAGGCCGTCCAGACGGTCGACCCCCGCCTCGCCGGCACGTGCCTCGATATCCTCGTAGGCGCGCAGGCAATCGTCGAACAGCGAGCGCGGCTCGGACAGGACCACGAGCGCCTTGCCGCTCACGTGCGCCAACGGGCTTACGGTCTGGCCGTACATCACCGGTAAAAAGCGGTCGAGCTCGGGCGTGACGATGCGTGCATCCACCATCTCGAGCAGCGCCGCCAGCTTGCTGTCGTCCTGGCTTGCGCGGTAGAGCGCCACGTGCATGTTGTGAACGGCATCGTCGGTAAGCGCCAGCTCACGGCAGGGGAAGATCTCGATACTATCCTCGTTGCCGATGGTCTGCCCCGTGGAACTCACCATGCGGCGGATGCAGTCAATCTCATCGCCAAAAAACTCGATGCGCACGGGCGCCTTTTCCTGTGCGGGGAACACCTCGACGGTGTCGCCGTGCACGCGGAACAGGCCGGGCGCGTCGGCGGCGCCGGCATTGGTGTAGCCCATGCCCACCAGGCGCTGCGGCACCTCGT
>CATZRJ010000061.1 GCA_958423535.1 uncultured Collinsella sp. | reverse complement strand
CCGTGTATCTAGAGGTTTTCGTTGACAGCCCCCAAGGTTGCATCGTATTATCTTTTTCGTTCGCGGGGGCGGCGGTCCAAAAGGCCAAAGAACCAGCGGATACTTGAACGATTGGGAGTTTGCCCGAGTGGTTAATGGGGACGGGCTGTAAACCCGTTGGCTCTGCCTACATAGGTTCGAATCCTATAGCTCCCACCCGTCAAGTGCCTGTATAGCTCAGTCGGTAGAGCACTTCGTTGGTAACGAAGAGGTCACCAGTTCAAGTCTGGTTGCAGGCTCCATCCGGCGGTGTAGCTCAGTTGGTTAGAGCACACGGTTCATACCCGTGGCGTCACTGGTTCGAATCCAGTCACCGCTACCATAGGTAACACGGTGGCTTCTCAATAGTATGTTGAGAGGCCACTATGGTATAAAGGCAAAGTCCCGTCCGGGGACGACCTGTTAAGAGGAGGGCTTTATGGCCAAAGAGAAGTTTGAGCGCACTAAGCCGCATGTTAACATCGGCACCATTGGTCACGTCGACCACGGCAAGACCACGCTGACCGCCGCCATCACCAAGGTTCTCTCTGAGACCGAGGGCTGCAAGGCTGACTTCACTGCGTTCGAGAACATCGACAAGGCTCCCGAGGAGCGCGAGCGCGGCATCACGATCTCCGTCTCCCACGTCGAGTACGAGACTGCTGCCCGTCACTACGCTCACGTTGACTGCCCGGGCCACGCTGACTACGTCAAGAACATGATCTCCGGTGCTGCTCAGATGGACGGCGCTATCCTGGTCATCGCTGCTACCGACGGCCCCATGGCTCAGACTCGCGAGCACATCCTGCTCGCCCGTCAGGTCGGCGTTCCCTACATCGTCGTCTTCCTGAACAAGTGCGACATGGTCGACGATGACGAGCTCATCGACCTCGTCGAGATGGAAACCCGTGAGCTCCTCTCCGAGTACGATTTCCCCGGCGACGACATCCCCGTCATCCGTGGTTCCGCTCTGGGCGCTCTCGAGGGCGACGCCAAGTGGATGGACGCCATTCGCGAGCTCATGAAGGCCGTCGACGAGTACATCCCGACGCCTGCTCGTAACAACGACCTTCCGTTCCTGATGGCCGTTGAGGACGTTATGACCATCTCCGGCCGTGGTACCGTTGCTACCGGCCGTGTCGAGCGCGGTGAGCTCAAGCTCAACGAGCCCGTCGAGATCGTCGGCATCAAGGATACCCAGAACACCGTCGTTACCGGTATCGAGATGTTCCGTAAGTCCATGGACTTCTGCGAGGCTGGCGACAACGTCGGTCTGCTGCTCCGCGGCATCAAGCGCGAGGACATCGAGCGCGGCCAGGTTCTCTGCAAGCCCGGTTCGGTTACCCCGCACACCAAGTTCACCGGCGAGATCTACGTTCTGACCAAGGAGGAGGGCGGCCGTCACACCCCGTTCTTCGATGGTTATCGTCCTCAGTTCTACTTCCGTACCACCGACGTTACCGGTACGGTCAAGCTCCCCGAGGGCACCGAGATGGCTATGCCTGGTGACCACATCACCATCGAGGGCGACCTCATTCACCCGATCGCCATGGAGGAGGGCCTGCGCTTCGCTATCCGCGAGGGTGGCCACACCGTCGGTTCGGGCATCGTCTCCACGATCATTGAGTAAATTAGCTCTTTGATTTAGCTGACTTAAAGAGAACCCGGCACTTATAGGGTGCCGGGTTCTTTTCTACGCGGGGCTTATTCTCCGCCGATTGCGCTTCGCTTGCCCTTAAGCCGAGCGTGAGGGATCGATTAGATCTCGCTGGCTTCATTGATGTGTTCCAAATATGAATGGATCCAGCGAGAACCAATTGATTCAAGGTTTTCATTGACAGCACTTACGTAGAGCTGATAAAGTAACAACTCGTGCCCGTACGGGGCGGATATGAAAGGTTCAGGATACATGCGTACTCTAGTTACTCTTGCGTGCACTGAGTGCAAGCGCCGCAACTATACGACCACCAAGAACAAGTCGACCATGCCTGATCGTATGGAGATCAAGAAGTATTGCCCCTGGTGCCGTCACCACACGCTGCACAAAGAGACTCGCTAGTCTCTAGTTATATACGCCAGTAGTTCAATTGGTAGAGCATCGGTCTCCAAAACCGAGTGTTGAGGGTTCGAGTCCTTCCTGGCGTGCCAGTCATTATTCCGTAAGCTCCCATTTGGGGGCTTACGGTTTACTCATGTATAAGCGCATTGCGCGGAGGTAACCCAAATGGCCAACAAGAAGAACAAGAAGAAGGCACAGCAGCAGGCGCCTGCCAACAACGCTGCCGCCAACTCCAAGGTTGAGGCCAAGAAGGCCGTTGCCAAGAAGAACGAGAAGGCTGCGAAGTCCAAGAAGAACGAGAAGCCCGGCTTCTTCGCCCGCACCAAGAAGTATTTCGCTTCGGTGAAGTCCGAGATGAAGCGTGTCACGTGGCCCGATAAGAAGGAGCTCGTGAACTACTCGGTCGTCGTTTGCGCTTCTCTGGTCGTCGTCGGCGTCGTCATCGCTCTGCTCGATGCTGGCTTTGGCGAGGCTCTTGCTCTGTTCTCCGGATTGAGGGGCTAAACCATGTCTAAGCGTTGGTACGTCGTTCACACTTACTCTGGATACGAGAACCGCGTTAAGTCCGATCTCGAGCATCGCATCGAGACCATGGGCATGCAGGACCGTATCTTTGATATCGAGATTCCTATGGAGCGCGTCACCGAGATCAAAGAGGGTGGCAAGCGCGAGACCAAGGATTCTAAAATCTTCCCGGGTTATGTTCTGGTTCGCATGGAGATGGATGACGATGCGTGGACGTGTGTTCGCAACACGCCCGGTGTCACCGGTTTCCTGGGCGGCAACGGCAAGCCCGCTCCGCTTTCCCGCGACGAGTACAATAAGATGACTCGTCGTCCCGGTAAGGGCGATTCGCCCAAGCGTACTTCGGTCGATATTGAGGTCGGTACGTCCGTCCGTGTCACCGATGGCCCGCTTACCGATTTTGATGGCAAGGTCTCCGAGGTTAACACCGAGGCAGGTAAGCTCAAGGTCACGCTGATGATCTTTGGCCGCGAGACGCCGGTCGAGCTCGACTTTAACCAGGTCGCTGTCATCGCTTAAGTTTTCGTCCGTTCGCGCGAGCGTGCTTCTTCTGTGACTGCTCATCTCAGGAGTGCTTCTAACACGTGCGTGCTTACGATATAGCAAGTACTTCACACTCGTGATTCGAAAGGAATGACCATGGCTGAGAAGAAGGTTGCCAACGTCATTAAGCTCCAGATTCCTGCTGGTGCAGCTAACCCCGCTCCTCCCGTCGGTCCCGCCCTGGGCGCTGCTGGCGTGAACATCATGCAGTTCTGCCAGGCCTTTAACGCCGAGACGCAGGACAAGAAGGGCGACATCATCCCCGTTGAGATTACTGTCTACGAGGATAAGTCCTTCTCCTTCATCACCAAGACCCCGCCGGCGGCTCACCTCATCAAGAAGGAGCTGAACCTCAAGTCTGGTTCCGCTAAGCCCCAGGCCGACAAGGTTGGTCAGCTCTCCCAGGAGCAGCTCACCAAGATCGCCGAGATCAAGATGCCGGACCTCAATGCCAACGACATTGATGCCGCCAAGAAGATCATCGCCGGTACCGCCCGTTCCATGGGCGTCACCATCGCTGAGTAGCGATTTCTTTAGGTAACGACGGGTGCTCCGACCGGGGTGCCCGTTAAATGTGTGCAATAGGGCACACGATACGATGTGGGAGGGCTCGCGCCCGTTTAACCACAGGAGGTAATGCACATGGCTAAGCATGGTAAGAGCTATAACGCCGCTGCCGAGAAGATCGACCGCGCCACGCTCTACACCCCCCTTCAGGCTGCCAAGCTCATCAAGGAGCTCGACACCGCCAAGTTCGACGAGACCGTCGAGGCCCACTTCCGTCTGGGCGTCGATACTCGTAAGGCCGATCAGAACATCCGCGGTTCCATCTCCCTGCCCCACGGTACCGGCAAGAGCGTTCGTGTTGCCGTCTTCGCCGAGGGCGAGAAGGCCCGCGAGGCTGAGGCTGCCGGCGCCGACATCATCGGTTCCGACGAGCTCGTTGCCCAGATCCAGAAGGGCGAGATCAACTTCGACGCCGCTATTGCTACGCCGAACATGATGGCCAAGGTTGGCCGCATCGGTAAGATCCTTGGTCCCCGTGGCCTCATGCCGAACCCCAAGCTCGGCACCGTGACCATGGACGTCGCCAAGATGGTCTCCGAGCTCAAGGCCGGCCGCGTTGAGTATCGCGCCGACCGCTACGGCATTTGCCACGTGCCCCTGGGCAAGAAGTCCTTCTCTGAGCAGCAGCTCGTCGAGAACTACGCTGCCCTGTACACCGAGATCCTGCGCGTCAAGCCCTCTTCTGCTAAGGGCAAGTACGTCAAGTCCATCTCCGTGTCTTCCACCATGGGCCCTGGCGTCAAGGTCGATCCCGCTATCCAGCGCGACTTCCTGGCTGAGTAACTAACGGTTACTGCCTGAGCAAAGCAAGCATTGCTAAAGAAACCCGGTTCCGCCTCGCGCGGGACCGGGTTTCTTGCTATCGCGTCAAAACTAGCTCAAAGGGGACAGTGCCCCCTTTGAGCTAGTTACCAGGGTGTTCTAGCGGTTGAGGACTCGATAGCCTCGTGGCGCTTGAGCTCGCGGCGCATGGTTTGCGAATTGAGCCAGGCTGCCTGCCAGCCACGGATGGGGTAGCGTGCTTCGTCCAGCTCAAACTGCGTATAGCCGCAGGCGTTGATGATCGTTGTCCCGCATGCATGCTGACGCTTACGTTGAAAGTCGCGACCATAGCATTGGTGCACATGCCCGTGTACCATGTAGTCGGGGTTCCAGGACTCGAGCGCTGTGTTAAAGCATTCGAACCCCCGATGTGGCAGATCATCCAGATCGCCCACGCCGGCGGCGGGCGCATGGGTGAGCAAGATGTCGCATCCGCCGACCATCCTCACTTTGCGGGACAGCTTGCGCATGCGCTTGGCCATCTCGCGCTCGGTGTACATGTTGGCGCCATCTCGATAGCGCATGGAGCCGCCAAGTCCCGCAATGCGGACGCCGCGATACACGTACACGGTGTCTTCGACACAGATGCAGCCGCCCGGTGCATGACGTGCGTAGCGGTCATCGTGGTTGCCGCGCACGTAGATGAGCGGTCTGTTGATGACCGTGACCAAAAATTCAAGATAGTCTGGGTCCAGGTCTCCAGCGGATAAAATCAGGTCGACACCTTCAAAGCGTTCCTTGCGAAAGCACTCCCATAGACATCGTTCTTCGGTATCGGCTATGGCAAGGATTTTCATAGGGCGCGGACCTTCGGCTCATCGTCGGTCTGCGGAATGGTGCCCACCACGTTGTCTGCCAGCCAGTCCATCTCGACGATTTGCGTGCTCGGCAGCGGGGGAAAGCCCTCGATCTGCACCACGCCGTCTTGGCTATGGAGCTCGCCGCCAAATGGATTGATGGAACCCTCGACGATGCCATTGCGGAGTAACTGGACAAGTTTGCGCGTCTGATAGGGCAGGCCCGGAGCGTAGCGAATGTCGATGACGCCCGAGCTCATGCCATACCAGTAGTTGACGGCGCGGACCCGGCTGTCGTCACTGGTCTCGTCCCAGGTGCCATGCAGCAGACTTCGCACGATAAGCTCGTAATATCGGCCCCAGTTCCACACCGGCATGGCAATGCCGGCAAGCTTGCCATCGATCAGGTGGTGAAGTCCGTAGGCCGTGGGATCTTCGAGCGACTTTGACATGTCGGCGCCGGTCATGACGCTCACGCCTTCGCGGCACATGGCCTCGGCAAGGCCACCGGCGGGCACATCGCCCCAGGTCAGGATAATTTGCGCACGGGGGTCGAGCAGCGAGGCTCCAATCGCAAAGGCGTTGATCTCGCTGAGTGCGCCCGAGGCGAAGACCGACGCGTGGTAACCAATGCGGTGGTTGTCCGCCATGCTGGCCGCAAGGGCGCCCAGGAGGAACTTGGCCTCGTACATCTTTCCAAAGTACGAACGGACGCTTTGATGGGGAAGGCCGATAGAGCAGTTGAGGAACCGAACCTGGGGATACTCAACGGCTGCCCTGAGCGTGTATTCCATCAGGCGGTGCGAGGTCGAGAAGATGACCTTGTCTCCATGTTTGACAGCCGTTTCCACGGCGGCGTAGAACACGTCCGGATCGTGGCAGTCCTCGAACGCTTCGGTGCGCACGATACCGCCAAAGTGCTCATCGAGATACTGACGCCCTTGGTCGTGCAGGCTGTCCCAGCTCGACGTCGCACAGGGGAACTCATGGATAAAGGCTATGCGCAGGGGGTTGGCCGCCGAATAGACGGTCTTGCTCATAAAGAAGTTGAGCACACCGGAGGTGGACTTGGCGGGCGACTCTTCCTCATCGACGCTCGGTACTTCGACAAGATCGACCTTGTCCTCGTCATTTTTGCCGGCGATGACCAGCTCGCGCCAGATCTTGCACAGGCGGTTTACAACGATATCCGTCGGCGTATCCAACAGGCGGTCCTGGTTGTATACATTGAGGTAGACGAGCATGGCGTCGGCAGGCGTAATGTCCAGGTGGTCGCCGCCTGCGCGAAGGTAGGCGCGCTTAAAGAGCAGGAAGGTGTGGCGCAGGTAGTCAACCTTTTTCTGCGGCCATTTTTCGATAAGGTTCTGACCGAGCATCTTGGCGAGCGTCTCGTAGCTTCCCTCGCGCGAGAACTCGATCTCGTATAGGGGGCAGACGCGCCAAAACGCACAGAACTCACCGTACAGGCGGCTTTCGACGGAATCCCACGTGCCGGGGTAGAGACGGGTGACCTTGGCTGAAACCGTCGGGGAGTCCAGGAATTTGAGGACGCTGACGCGCTTGTTGCCCTCTTGGACGTAAAACCGATGCATGAACTCGGTGACGATGATGGGGTCGCGATAGCCCTCGGTCACCTGGATGTCGTAGAGGTTAGACCACTTACGGGCGAACTCGGTGCTAAACGGCAGCAGGGGCATGAAGTTGCACGAAAAGGCGGACTGACGGCCCTTGGTGACCGTACCGACGACCATTTCGAGCGGAATGTCCCTCAGGCCGACGTTCTCTCGCTGGCCCAAGGGGAGCTGGGCAACCAAGCTATCGAGGTCCGTGAGGTACGGATGCTCGCTTTGACTAATGGCGCGTCGACGTCCTTGCTCGCCGCGCTTGCGTGCTTGACGATAGGCCTCTTCCATAGTTTTGCTCCCTTAGTCGTTTAAACAACTATATGAACCATGGTACCACGAATGAAAACCGCCACAAAGGTGCCTGTCCCTTTTTGGCGGGTTAGGCGATGATGGGGGCGATGGCGCGGATACAGGCGTCGGCTGCCGTGAAAGTAGTGCTGTCGTCGCTGACGATAAAGATAATCTTGCCCTTGATGCCAAAGTCGCCGATCTCGCTAAAGAGCACATACGGCTCCTTGTCAAAACCCGAGATGGGCGAGACGGCCGTTTTGGTGGCGCTGACGAGCTCGTCTGCTAGCACATCGAGCGATGCCCATTTGGAGGGGTCTTTGACCGCGACGGGCACAGCCACACGCCCAAAGGGCATGAGATGCACGAGCGTGTTTTTGGAAATGTTGGAGTTGGGGACGATGATGGTCTGCCCGCAGGCGTCCTCGATGGTCGTATGACGCCAGGTGATGTCCTGGACCACGCCCGACACGCCGCCGACTTCGATATTGTCGCCGGGCTTGATGATGCCCATAAAGGTCACCTGCATGCCGCCGATGAGGTTCGAGAGCGTGTCCTGAAAGCCCAACGAGATGGCGATGCCGCCGACGCCAAGAGCGGCGACAAGGGCGTTTGCGTTAATGCCGAAGCAGTTGTCGAGGATAAAGCTGCCGCCGATCGTCCAGATGACGGCACGCGCGATGTTGATGAAGATGCTCGATGCCGGAAGCGGGTTGTCGTCGCGGTTGAGCAGGTGGCGCAGGGTCTTGGATACGACCTTGGTGGCGATGGCGGTGCCTATTACCAAGATGACGGCCCAGATGATGTTGTGGACCCACCGTTGCTCAAAGAAATGAAGAATCGGCTCAAACAATTCCATGTAGGGAAAACCTCCT
>CATZRJ010000060.1 GCA_958423535.1 uncultured Collinsella sp. | reverse complement strand
GCGCAGCGCGACGGCGCCGGCGATGGCCTGCGGAAACTCCGGTGCGGCGGTGGGCTCGCCGTTGCCTGCGAAGGTGATTACATCGGGGAGCTCGCCCTCGGCTGCCATCTCGCGCAGCTTTACCTCGAGCGCGTCGAGTGCCACGGCAGCTATGTTGTACGGCTCATGGCAGGGGCGCTCAGCGTTGAGACCGTTTTCGCAGTAAATGCAGTCGAACGTGCAGATTTTGCCGCTGGCCGGCATCATGTTGACGCCGAGCGAAAGGCCCAGGCGACGGCTGCGAACGGGCCCAAAGATGGGGCTGGCATTTAAAAACGTAGACATAGGCATATGCTCCTTGGGACAGTTGAGCTTAAGCATAGCATCGGCCTTCATGTGGGTTGCGGGTTTGGGCGCTGTTGTTTAGGCAGAAACCTTGCAATCGGGCGAGTTTTCGAAACCCTGTCATGAAAGGGTGCGAGCTGGGTACAGTAGACGCATTCATGTACACACAAAATGACGCCATCTGACCAAGCCGCACCCCGGCACGGCCTGGTGGTGTTGACGATGGGAACACAGTATGGATTTTACGGTCGAGAATGCGGGCACTACGATCGCCTGCCGCGAGTATGCCGGCCCGGTTGTATCGTCCGACGCACCCGCCTTGGTTTGCGTGCACGGTGCCTGCGTCGACGGCGTCTTTTTTGACGCCATCGCCCGCGAGCTCGCCTGTGACTATCGCGTCATTACCTACGACCGGCGCGGTTGCGGCGAGAGCGGCGACGCTGCAGACGGACGCTACGACCTCGCCGTCCAGGCCGCGGACCTGCAGGCCGTTATCGAGCATATTGGCACTCCGGCAAACGTGCTCGCGCACAGTGCCGGTACGCTGGTGACGCTGGAGCTTCTCCGTGCAAACCCCACCATAATCTCGCGTGCGATTCTGCATGAACCCGCCGTGACGGATGAGGGTGCCGGTCTGGGCGCGGCCCCGGTTTTGCTCGAGATGATCGCCGCGGGAAAGGTCTCCAGGGCATTACGGGCCTTCCTGGGCGCCATCGGCGATTCGGACCCTGAGGCCCCCAAGTTAACCGAGGCAGAAGCCAAGCATGCCCTGCGCAACGGCCGCAGCTTCATGGCAAACGAATACGGGATTACTATGACCTGCGTTCCCGATTGGGATAGCGTCCGCGCGTCAAGAACGGTGGCCGCCGTGCTCCTGGGCGAGCTCTCGATTGGCACGCCTCGCGAGGCGGGCACAAGGGTGGCGGCTGAGCTTTTGGACTGTCCACTCGTAATGGTTCCCGGCGCGCACAACGGCCTGCGCGATCGCCCGGGAGCGGCTGCCCAGACTGTCCTTGGCATCCTGGGGCTCTAACACCCGCAATAGCCAAAGCAGACTTCACCCGCAAACGTTTCGGCCTTGTTAACAAATATGCTTAAAACCTCACGTCTGCGGCTTCAATCGCGCCGTCTGCCAACTCATAAAAATGTAACAGCATTCACGTGCTTACCTGCATCGGCAAGGTGTTACCCTTGTAACATTTGGAACCCACCGCTACCATGCGAAGCTATCGAAAGGGCCCCATATGCTCAATAATCACGAGGTCAATCTAACCGACGAGGAGGCTGCCACCGAGGTCGCCCGTGTCGCGAAGACCTACCCCGTGGTACGTTTGCTGTCGGCCGATCAGATTAAGAGCGAGCCTAACTGCCTGCTCGCCGGTGATCGCTGCCCTTGTTTGCGCCAGGCAAGTCTTGAGGCCTTGACAGATTCCGATGAGGTGTCGGAGCAACTGCTCAACGATGGCGTTGAGTACCGCGCCCATCTGCGCCCTCTGAAGGTCGAGGGCGAGCCTCATGTCCTGCTGATGGTGCGTCCGATCGATGGGCAAGAGGCTGCAAAAGAGGACCTTGTCTACACCGACGTGCTGACGAGCGTGCACAATCGCCGATATTACGAGGAAAAGCTCCGTAGCGCCCGCATGAATGCCGGCGTTGCGATGATCGACCTTGATGATTTTAAGGTCTTCAACGATACGTGTGGCCGTCATGCCGGCGACCTTGCGCTCGGTGCCGTGGCGACAGCCATGCGCAGCGGAATCCGTTCGACTGACGAGCTTGTGCGCTATGGCTGCGACAAGTTTGTGGTTGTCATGCCCAATATTCCCTCCGATGACTTCACCCGTCGCCTGCATCAGGTGTCCGATGCCGTTCGTTCCACGATTATTCCGGGCCATGAGTACGTGAGCTTGACGGCATGTGTTGGTGGCGTTCGCATTCATGGCGAGACGGTCGATGAGGGCGTTGGCCGCGCTGTCCAGTTACTGAGCCGCGCTAAGGCAAAAGCCGGTACGGTCGTGACCGATGCCGATTCCATCGAGGCCTTCCAAAGCGAAAAGCCTTTGGTACTTATTGTCGATGACTCCGAGATGAACCGAGTCATTCTCAGCGAGATGCTCAAGGACGAGTATTGCATCCTCGAGGCCGACAACGGTCGTACGGCGCTCGACATGGTCGACCGCTATGGTGATGAGTTGTCGCTCGTGCTGCTGGATATTGTCATGCCGGGCATAAGCGGCTTTGAGGTGCTGGCCGGTCTGTCGCGCCGATCGGTTAGTGACAATCTGCCTGTCATCATGATTTCGAGCGAAGATTCCGATGATATGGTTCTGCGCGCGTACGAGCTGGGCGCCTCGGACTATATCAACCGCCCGTTTGACTCCCGTGTCGTGCGCCGCCGTGTAAGCAACACCATCCGCCTATACGCCAAACAGCGCCGCCTGACGAGCCTGCTGTCCCAGCAGTACAACGAGCGTGTCAAGAACAGTCGCATGCTCATCGACATCATGGCTGGCGTCATGGAGCTTCGCAACGGCGAGAGCGGCAGGCACGTTACGAACATCGAAAAGCTGACCGAGCTGCTGCTTGGCTGTCTGGTCCAGCGTAGCGACACCATTTCCCTTGACAATGAGGAGCGCTCCACGATTGCCCTGGCTTCGGCGCTGCACGATATCGGCAAGATGTCGATTGACGATGCGATTCTCAACAAACCCGGGCGCCTTACGTCCGAGGAGTTCGAGATTATGAAGACGCATACCACGATCGGCGCCGACATGCTGCTTGAGCTGGGTAGCCATCACGCCGGCAATGCGCTTATGGAATATGCGTACCAGATTGCGCGTTGGCATCACGAGCGCTGGGACGGCAAGGGTTATCCCGATGGCCTTAAGGGCGACGAAATTCCCATTGCCGCACAGGTGGTTTCGGTGGCCGACGTGTACGATGCTCTGACGAGCGTGCGCGTGTACAAGGACGCTATCCCGCACAAGGAGGCAATTCAGATGATCCTGGACGGTAAGTGCGGCACCTTTAACCCGCTGCTGCTCGATTGTCTGCTTGAGGTGCAAGACCAAATTGCCGAGACGTTGGCACGCCCCGCCGACGTTGTCGCGTTTCCCACGATTTAGTTTGACCAAAGGAGTTTTTAATCCATGATTTCCATGCGTGAGGCGTATGAGAAGATCGGCGCCAATTATGATGACGCGTGCGCTCGGCTGATGGGCGAGGAAATGCTCGCCCGCTTTGCCCTCAAGTTTTTGGATGACGAGAGCATGGACAAGCTGGAGGCCGCCATGGCGGCGGGAGACGCCGAAGGTGCGTTTATGGCAGCGCACACGCTCAAGGGCGTGAGCCAGAACCTGGGATTCGATAATCTGTACGAGCCGGCGGTCGTGGTGACCGAGGCGCTGCGCGGCGCCGATGCCGTTGACGGCGCTCGCGAGGGAATGCATGCGTTGCAGCAGCAATATGCGGCTACGATGTCGGCCCTGCGCGAGGTGGCTGAATAAGAGCTTGCGAGCCTTGATGACTATGAGAGTGGATAATCTCCCGTTTTAGGCCCGGTGGCGGCCTCAAAGTGGGAGATTATCCGCGCTCGTTCGATACGTGTCCAAAAATCCACTCTCACCCCTTCTGATTAGTGAATGGGCTATGCGCACTGGCGGGGCTTTCCGCATGCAATCCATATCGTTGTTCGATAAACTGTTCGAATAACGATAGAGTCGATGAGGGTGAGTATATGTCCAACAGCGTTCAGCGTATGGCCAAGGCGGGCGAAAATATCAGGAAGCTTGGTTTTTGCATGGCAGCCGTTTTTGCAGGGATGCTCGTCGCTTTTACCGCGTTGGTTGTTTACGTGATCTGGTATGCGATTGCAAACGTTGCTTCTGTCGATTCTTTCGGTGTCGTGACGCTTCTCAATGGTGGGTGCATCGTTATCCCAAGCGGACTGTGCCTGGCACTCGTTGTGGGTATTTCGCTTGTCGTTTTGTGTGGGATCAGCCGTAACATCTCGCGAGGCGTCTCGCCCTTTACCAAGACGCATGTGCGGCTTATCCGTGTTCTTGCGCTTGCCTTTGCTGTTAACGCCGCGGTTTCGCTTATTGGTGCCTACGGATCGGTCAATCTTACCATTGGTGGGCTGGAGCTTTACGTCGTGCCTCATTCCTTCGTTATCGCGTTTTGCCAAGGTGTTGCCTTTGATGCGGGGTCGCTTATCGGCGCGGCTGTCTGTCTGTGTATCTCGGCGATCTGGAGTTATGCCTCGCTGCTCCAAGAGCAGTCTGACGAGCTTGTGTAGGAGGAAACATGAGCTATCTCATCATCGAGCTTGAGACGCAGCTGCTTAAGACCGGAAAGACCAGCGCTGATCTGATTCGGGCGACGGGGCATACTCCGGCTAATATTTCAAAGCTTAGAAACGGAAAGATAAAAGCTATTCGTCTAAAGACGCTTCTCGATATCTGTGATGAGCTTGATTGTCAACCGGGAGATATTATTCAGCGCGTGAGCGAGAAAGAGCTTGAGGAGCTTATTGTCGAGCGCGCAAAAAATGTCGTGAGACAGATGCGGAATGGTGGAGGCAATGAGGCGTCGCTTCCGACATCAGTCTTCGCTGTCGATTTGAGCGACGAGTAACATAAAGCGAACAGCTAAAACGAAATATCAGTGCGATGGGGCCCGTGTCTAACACGGGTCCTTTCCTTTAGATTATCTTGACAAATATGAGTTATCGAAAAACAATAACAACTATGGAAAACGATAAAGGAAAGAAGGAACGATATGAGCGGTTTTGCTATCAAGCAGAACGGGAGGCCAATGAACGCATCAGCGATAAAGTTATCAAAGGTGTCAAAGCGCTACGGGAAACGGCGCGTTTTGCATGACGTTTCCTTCGAGGTGCATCAGTCTGAGCTCTGTGCCCTTGTTGGTGCAAACGGGGCGGGTAAAAGCACGCTTATTAAAATAGTGCTGGGCCTCTGCGAGTCGTCGTCGGGGAGCGTGGAGCTCTTTGGAGGCAAATTAAAAAAAGAGCTTGGTCTGATGCGGACGCGTGTCGGCTATGTGCCAGATTCCAGCGGAGCATACCAATCCCTCAGTGCGGCTGAGAATCTCCAAATCCGATGTGCGGAATGGGGACTTGATGAGAAACGTGAGGTTCCTCGCGCTTTGAGCTTAGTCGGGCTGGACGTCGATGAGAAAAAGAGCGTGAGCAGTTTTTCTCTGGGAATGAAGCGGCGACTTGATATAGCTACGGCTTTGTTGGGTGACACTGATCTGCTTATTTTTGATGAGCCAGCAAATGGGTTGGACCCGCTGGGCATCGAGAATATATGGGCCCTTATCGGTCGATTGAATCGAGAACAGGGTAAGACCATGCTCATCTCTAGTCATGATTTGGATGAGTTGGCATCAGTTGCAACAAGTTGCGTGTTTATTCATGACGGCGAACTGCTGAAAAAGGAATCGATGGACGTCATAAGGGATGAGGCGTCGTCCCTAAAAGAGTATTACAGGCGCTTGATGAAGGCGGTCTCGCTATGAAGCGGGCGATCCATCCCATAAAGGCAGATATGATGCGTTTGCACAGGATGTTTCCGGCGAAGTTTGGTCTTGCGCTTATTCTGGCGTTCGGCCTTCTCTTCGGTGTCTTTCTAAAAAACGGAACAACGTTGCTCGCCTTTGGCAATAGCGTTTTTGGGGAGGATATTGGTTTCTGCTGGAATGTAATCGATCCTTCTGCACCCGATGAGTCCCTTGTGCGCAGTGCTTTTGCCGGCACGTCTCTGTTCGTTCCGCTCATCGTTTGCCTGGCGATTTTACAGGAGCGCGGCTATGAAGAGGGACACCGAATTTCTTCAGCAAGAGGTCTTACCCGCTTTAATGGGGTCCTAGCACATGTGTTTTCGTTTGCTTTAATAATTGGCGTAGCATATAGTGCGCTTTGCCTTCTTCTTTTTGCAATAGCCATAATACGTGGAGGGCAAAACTACTCGCATGGCATGCTAGCTGTATTTTTGCCGGCGATGATAATCAACGCCGTATTGGTGATATCGGTTGCGTTGGAGACGGTGACCATCTATCGGATTACAAGCTGCGCCGTATTGAGCGGGGCTGTGGTAATAATCGGATTTGTCATGAGCTTGACGCTCTACGGAACTTACCTTCAGACGCCCATACCGTCCTTGCGATGGATCTTCTTTCTTCCGGGGCCGTACCTTGGAGTCGGATGTGCCCTTGGGTATAGCGATATGGGGCAGCTGGCGCTTCTGGGATATGGCGAGGTAGCCAGCTGTCTATCGGTATTGATTTACGCTCTCGTGAGCTTTCGTGCTGGGGGTGTGCTCAATGGCTCGTCAGACTAGAAGATTCCTTCATTCAGAATTGAAGCATGCGAGCAAATGGACGTACGCCTTAATCCTGGTAATTTATGCGTGCATGGTGGTATTGCAGCTTAATTCTTTCCCGATGTGGTTCTGTAGCCTCCGTGAGAACAGTTTCTTGGGCTTTTTCCCAGACCCGACGCTTCGGCTGTCGGCAGAGGATGTCCTTCTATTTGGTAATGCAGAGGTTTTTCGCGGGCTGCTGTTCAACGTAGCCCCGTTGGCTCATGCATTGTTCTTTCCGTTCATCGCGGCTTGCATTGTGCCGCGCTTTGTCAGTTCGGGCTTTATTGAGGAACCGTGGGGGTTGTCGGAGGCTCGGGGAGGGAAGCGTGTGTGCGCTATCGTTGCGCGAGTGGTGCTGTCTTCTTTTGCCCTTTTGGGCGCGTTTGTCCTGTCGAGTGTCGTTTTGTACTGCCTTAACTGCGCGATCGTTTTAGATGCTCAACAGTATTTCAACCTGCATGTATTTTGCTATCGACTTGTTCTTGCTGCCGCTGCCTGCCTTGCATACGTGGTTTCTTGCGTGATTGCTGTTTCCTATTTTGGATCCGGCTTCGGTCCGATTGGCATGCTGTTGCTTGTCAACGTTGTAGCGATCTGCATACAGCTCGGGGCCAATTCCATGCTTCCGCTTCCAGCTTCGATGCTCATGTGGATTTGCGGCGTGACCCCGTTGGGGAATAGTCAATGCATTTCGATTCTAATTGACTGCCTAATAAACGTAGCAAGCGTTTTTGCCATTTGCTTTGCCGTCGACCGATTGCGGTCGAGATTTCTTTGATTGTTTGTGAGGGATGACCATACCGAGCATACCAAATACAGCGGGGGCGGGCACCGTTGCTGGTGTCCGCCCCCGCTGGCATAGGAGGCTTTAACCTGAGTGGTTTGCGAGTTAACGGGCCCGCTTTACCTTGGACGCTGCCTCGACAAACGACTTCCACAGGTTAAAGTCGGTCTCGAGCGTCTGCCAGGTGTACTCGGGATGCCATTGCACACCCAGACAGAACGGCTGGCCTTCGACTTCGATGCACTCGGGAACGCCGTCGGTTGCCTTGGCGACCAAGCGCGTGCTCTTACCCAGACGATCGACGCAGCAGTGATGTGCGGAGTTGGTCTGGATCAGCCTGTGCCCGCCAACCGCGCGCTCCAGCAGCGAGCCCGGCACGACCTCGACAGGATGCACAGGGTCGTTGAGCACGTGGGTATGGCGCCACTGCGTGCGGCCCTCGCGCGCGCCCAGGCTCGGCACGTCCATGCACAGGGTGCCGCCGGTGGCGACGTTGAGCAGTTGCGTGCCGCGGCAGGTGGTAAAGAGCGGCTTTTTGGCACGGAGCACCTCGCTGACCAGCTTAAACTCAAAACTATCGCGGATCTCGCAGCAGAGGGTGGGGTCGTAGGGTCGATCATCGCCCCAACGTTTGGGATTGACATCGGGGCCGCCGGGAATGGCGATGCCGTCGGCGATATCGACGTAATGACGGATGACCTCAATGTCCTCGGTGATGGACATCTGCAGCGGCAG
>CATZRJ010000059.1 GCA_958423535.1 uncultured Collinsella sp. | reverse complement strand
CTATCTTATGGAGCGGGCGACGGGAATCGAACCCGCGTCATCAGCTTGGAAGGCTGGGGTTCTACCATTGAACTACGCCCGCAAGATATGGTCGGGACGACAGGATTTGAACCTGCGACATCCTGCTCCCAAAGCAGGCGCGCTACCAAACTGCGCCACGTCCCGAAGGTGTTGAGCAGCTAAGGTCTAAACCTTGCGTGTCCCAAAGCGAAGGAAATTATAGGGGAGACTCCCCGCCTGTGCAAGCGGCGATGTTCTAGCTCCTCGAATGTGCGACAAACCGGCTGTGGAGCAGACCAATCACAAACGCCGCCACAGCAACCGGTGCCCACGCAGCACCGATATCTGCCAGCGGCAACGCATCGAACGGCAGCCACGCGCCAGCAAAGAACGCATCGCGGACCGAAGTGATTACGCTCTGCACCGCGACCACGCCGCCGACCCAGACCCACACCTGCGGATGCGCGTCGCAAAAACCATGCACCAGGCCCATAAGCACCAGCACGATGGCGACGGGATACAGAGCGTTGAGCATGGGCACCGAGAACATGAGGATCACGTCGAGGCCAACGTTGGAGAGCACGCACGAAAACGCCGCGAACACAAAGGCGAGAATCGCAAAGGGACGGCGCATAGCCTCCTCGGAAGCCTCCGCTCCCCCTTTAACCACATACGTCTCGCAGAAGTAACGCGAGCAGCAGCTGATGAGGCCGATGCACACGTTCATGCAGGCGAGGAAAAAGATTGCAAAGACCACGACCGTGCCGACAAGGCCAAAGTGCATGGAGGCAGAGCGGGCGAGGATGGCGGCGCCGTTAGTGGCATCGGGCATGACCGTGCCGAGCTGCATGCCGGCAAGCGCCAGGCCGCAGTAGATGACGGCCATGAGCACACCGGCGATCACACCGGAGCGCGAAATCTCGAAGGCCACGCGCTTGTCATCGGTAACACCCAACTCGTGGATGGTCTCGGCAATGATGATGCCGAAGGCGAGCGACGCAAGCAGGTCCATGGTCTGATAGCCAGTCAGAAAGCCCTGCACGGCGGCGCCGGCATCGTAGGGAGCCTGTGGCGCGGCAGCGGGACCCAACGGCGAGACCACGGCGGCACCCACGACCAGCACGATGAGCGCGATAAGCGCGGGGCCCGTAATACGACCGAGCACGCGTGTGATAACGCCCGGGCGCAGCGTGAGTGCAAACGCGACGACGAAGAAACCGACGGCAAACACCAGGCGAGCCGTGCCGAGCGAAACGCCCTCGGGCAGCAGCGGCACCAGCATCTCGAAGGCCGTGGAGCTCGTGCGCGGAATAGCCAGGCACGGGCCGATGGCCAGATACACTGCCGCGACAAAGAACTCACCAAACTTGGGGTGCACGCGGCCGGCAAGCTCGCGCGCCGTTCCGGCAAGCGCCACGGCGATAAAACCCATGACGGGCAGGCCGATGGCGGCGATGAGAAAGCCGAGCATGGCGACCGGCGTGGCAGAACCTGCCTGCAGCGCCAGCAGTGGCGGAATAATGAGGTTGCCGGCGCCAAAGAGCATCGAGAACAGGGCGATGCCGACGGTGACGACATGGTCGGAGCGCAGACCGCGCGGGGCGGATGAAGCCATGGGTCCACCTTTCGGGTTGAAACAAAAACGGGACGGGCAAAAACACCCGTCCCGCAAGTATAAACGGTCTAGCAGCTTTAGCAGGCTAAATCGCACAGAGCATCGATAGCCGTGTCGACTTCTTCGGTCGTGTTGAAATATCCAAACGAGAAGCGGACGACGCCCTGTCGCTCGGTCCCCAGCGCACGGTGCATGAGCGGGGCGCAATGGGCACCGGGGCGCGTCGCAATCCCCCACCCTTGCATGAGCGCATCCGAGATCTCGGCCGAATCAATATCGCCCACGTTGAGTGAGACGATCGCCGAGCGCACGGGCTGGTCAAACGCACCGTAGAGCTTAATCCCCGGAATCTCGCGCACACCGGCAAGGAAGCGATCTGCGAGCGCACGCTCGTGGGCAGCAATCGCCTCGACCCCACCCCGGGCCTCGATAAAGTCGAGACCAGCGGATAGGCCCGCGATGCCATGGCCGTTGAGCGTACCGGCCTCCAGGCGCGTGGGCCACTCCAGTGGCTGCAGCTCATCGAAGCTGTGTACACCGGTGCCGCCCATGGCCCAGGGCGCCACGTCGACGCCCTCCGCCACAGCCAAACCGCCGGTGCCCTGCGGACCCATCAGTCCCTTGTGGCCGGTAAAGCACACCACGTCGAGCCCCATGGCCTGCATATCGATATGCTCCGTGCCGGCAGACTGCGAGGCATCGACAATCACAAGTGCGCCGGCCGCATGAGCCACAGCCGCCACACGTGCAACATCAACGGCGTTGCCGGTCACATTGGAGGCATGCGTTACCACCACGACACGCGTGCCCGGCGTGACCAGCTGCTCGAGCTCGTCGTAGTCGAGCACGCCGTTCGCGTCGCAGCCCGCACGCTCAACGGTCACGCCCCGCTCTGCCGTCAGGCGGTTGAGCGGGCGCAGCACGGAGTTGTGCTCGAGCACCGTCGTAACCACACGATCGCCGGGGCGCACCACGCCATTGATGACGGTGTTGAGCGCCGCCGTCGAGTTAGGCGTAAAGCATACATGGTCCGCTCTCGGGCAACCCAAAAGGCGCGCGAGCTTGGCACGACAAGCGTGAATCGTACGAGCGGCATCGAGGGCACCCGACGTGGCACCGCGTCCGGCATTGCCGAGCGAGCACATCGCCTGCGTCACGGCATCGATCACCGTTTGCGGCTTATGCATGGTCGTCGCCGCGTTATCCAGGTAGATCATCGCACGACCTCCCACATGTCGATCACCGTAAAACCCTCGGTGGGGACGCCCGCCGCGGCAAGCTCGCCGCGCAGCAGGTCCTCATCCGAAGGCAGCGCCTTCCACGCCAAGCCGCAGCCGGCAGCGACCTCCCCGGGCACGGGAATCGTGCGCCCGGGAAGTCCGCGCTCGATGCATAGGGTCTCGCACCCCATGGCGGCCGCCGTGGTGGGAAACGTGATGACAAGCGCCGGGCGCTTCTCCCTCATGGCAACTCCAACCAATACGCTACGGGCGCACGACGCGCACGGCCTGCTCCATCTTCTCCACAATCACGTACATGTTGGTGACCTCGCCCACAGCAAGCTGGTCTTTAATGCCATAGTGGTCGAGGCAGGTACCACAGGTAAGGATCTCGACACCCTGCTCGGCCAGACCCTTCAGGTCGTCGAGTGCCGGTGAGCCCTCGACAGTGAGCTTGGCGCCGCCGTTGTAGAACAGCATGGTCGCGGGCAGCTCCTCCTGCTGCGTCACGGCGAAGATAAACGCCTTCATGAGTTTGTGGCCCAGCTCGTCGTCGCCGCGGCCCATGCAATCGGTGTAGACGGAAATGACGAGCTTGCCCTTGCCGGCGCTGGCATCACAGAAGGCAGCGCCATCCTGCTCGGGATCAGCCACGGCAACGGCACCGGCGGTCGCGACAGTCACGCGCCACTCGGCGTCAGAAACCTTCTCGACCGAGGCCGTACACCCCTTCTCCTGCGCCATCTTGGAGATGTTCTTGACGGCGGTCTCGTTATCGACCGAGGTCACGACGGTACCCTCGCCATCGAGCTGCTTCAGGGCTTTGAGCGTCTTGACGACGGGCAGCGGGCAGGCATCGCCCATGGCATTGACTTCAATCTTGGTAGACATAGTTTTTCCTTTCGAATAAATCGTTTTAGAACGGCACGTAGCTCAATAAACATTTCGTTAACGGACAACGCGGACGGCAGGACCGCCCGGCACCGCCTCGCACACGCGACCGATAACGGCGGCGATGCGATCCTCGGCATGCAGACGGCGCGCAAGCTCATCCACATCGGCAGCAGGTGCCGCAATAAGCAGGCCGCCCGAGGTCTGCGGATCGTACAGCGCATCCAGCATGCCCGACTCCAGGTCATCGTCGGCAGCCACACGCGGGCCAAAGAAGTCCTGGTTGCGGTAGGAGCCCGCGGGGATAATGCCCAGACGCGCCATGTCGAGCACCTGGTCAAAGAGCGGCACCGCCCCCGACGCAAGTTCAACCTGCACGCCCGAGCCCTCGGCCATCTCGCACGCGTGCCCGATCAGGCCAAAGCCCGTAATGTCGGTGCAGCCATGAAGCTCGAGTCCCTCGGCCAGACGAATCGGTGCCTCGTTGAGGGTGCGCATCGAGTCAAACATGGCTGCGGCCTCGTCCTGCTCGATGAGCTCACCCTTAATGGCCGTGGTGATGATGCCCGAGCCGATCGCCTTGGTCAGCAGCAGAACATCGCCCGCGCGTGCGCCGCTGTTGGCGAGCATGTGGTCGAGTGCGACAAAGCCGCTCACGGACAGGCCGTACTTGGGCTCGTCGTCGTTGATGGTGTGGCCGCCCGCAATGGAGCAGCCGGCCTCGACGCACTTGTCTGCGCCGCCCGCCAAAATCTGCCCGGCAACCTCAACGCCCAGGCAGCTCGGAATGCAAAGCAAGTTCATGGCATGGCTCGGCCGCCCGCCCATGGCGTAGATGTCCGACAGCGAGTTTGCCGCCGCGATCTGGCCAAACAGGAACGGGTCGTCGACCATCGGTGGGAAGAAGTCGATGGACTGCACGAGCCCCAAGTTCTCCCCTACGCGGAAGACGCTCGCATCGTCGGAGGTATCGAACCCCACGAGCAAGTTGTCGTTATGCACATTGGGTAAATCGCCCAGGACCTGGGCGAGGGCTCCAGGAGCCAACTTAGCAGCTCAACCAGAGGCAGCGGTCATCTGCGTGAGCTGAATAACATCGTCAGCCATCGATTCCTCCTCTCATAGGTCAATCAGTTCCTCCCAGTATACGCATGGCGGCGCCGAGAGCGGACGGCGAATGACACCGCCCCTTACATGAGCGCCTGTGCGCGAATCGCCGCACCGATGGCACCGGCAAAGCGAGCCTGGGGCGAGGTGGTAACCGGCGACCCCAGCAGCGCGGCCAGCCGCTCCACAACGTAGGTGTTCTCGCACAGACCGCCGGTCAGATAGTACGGGACGCCCGCCGCCTGCCCGGCCATAGTGGCCACGCGCGACACGACGCTTTCGATCACGCCGCGTGCAATGTTCTCGCGCGGCTCGCCACGACCGATGAGGCTGATGACCTCGCTTTCGGCAAACACGGTGCACATGCTGGATATCTTGGTGGGCTCGCCGGAACGCGCAAGGTCGGCCATCTGCTGCTGGGTAATGCCCAGGCGGTCGGCCATAATCTCCAGAAAGCGCCCCGTGCCGGCAGCGCACTTGTCGTTCATGGCAAACTTGGCCACGCGGCCACTTTTAAGCTGAATGACCTTGGTGTCCTGACCACCCACATCAATCACGGTGCCGTGGTCGCCAAACAGACGCACGGCACCGGTGCCGTGGCAGGTGATCTCGGTCACGACCTTGTGCGCATAGGGCACGGCGACACGGCCGTAGCCGGTCGCGATCACGCGCACGTCGTCGGCAGCCACGTCATAGCCAGCCGCTGTCAGTGCCTCGCGCAGACGCTCGGCAGCATCGACCGACGAGAACCCGGTTGGCTGCACGCACGTCCACGCCACCGAACCCTCACCGTCGACCACAGCAGCCTTAGCCGCCGTAGAGCCGATATCGATCCCGATCCCTATCATGGCTCTCTCCCAATCTAAACATCAAAGCTAGCGGCGCGTTCAGGCGCCTTAGATCTAGGTTTCTCAGGTGCCGGAGATTGCCCCGAAAGAGGAGCGCAGCGTACTTTGGTACGCAAGCGACGGTTTGAGGGGCAAGATCCGGTGCCTGAGGAAGCTAGAGGGTTTCGATGAAGGCGGCGATGCGCGTCTCGATCTGGCCCATGTCGCCGTTGCTGTAGTCGGTCTCGATCTTCATATACGGAATACCCGCACCCTCGACGGCCTCCTGCATGCGCGCACTCTCCACGTTAAAGGTGTGGCAGGCCTGGAGCACGCTCTCCACTACGCCATCGACGTGATACTTCTCGCACATGGCCAGCGTGTTCTCCATACGACCGTCGTTGGGCGTCATGACCGAGCAGTTAATGTCAAGGTAGCGGTCGGCGATGGCGCGCAGGATGTCGGGGGCCTCCGGGTCGATCATCATGGCCGCCGTGCGCTCACCCGAGCAGTCGTCCATGCACACGACCACACCGCCGTTGGACTCAATGGTGCGACCGATCTTGTTGATCACACCGCCCACCGGGCAACCGGTGATCAGGATGCGCTTGGCATCCGCCGCAACCTGGCGCTCGCCCGCGTCGTAGGCCTCGCGCAGCTTGGTAACCTTTTGCTCCAGCTGCTGCGTATAGGACTCGATATCAAAGCTGAACGTACCGGCAAACATAGTGCTCATCAGGTCGACACCGCTCATGGCCGCCGGCTGGTTGGCCTGCAGCGCAAACATCTCAAGCTGGGCGGCACGCAGGCGATTGCGACGACGGACGGCGGCGCGCAGGTCGTCATCAGTAATCGTAATGCCGTAGAAGTTCTCGAGCTCCTCCTTGAGCAGGCGGCACTCCTCGTACCAGCCCTCGCGCTCGTAGGCGCGATCGCGACCCTGCGGCAGGTGCAGAATGTGCGTGCGCTTGAGCTCGTTGAGCAGCTCGTACATCTTCTTCTTGCCGTCGCAGGTGGTCTCGCCGATGATCATGTCGCTAAAGTACGTAAACGGGCACTTTTGCGAGTAGGCAAAACCATACGTAGACTTGATGAGCGGGCACAGGTTTGCCGGCAGCACCTTCTCGGCCTCGGGAATCACCTCGTCGGACGTGCCGCACAGCGCCACACTTGCAGCGCCCGCGGCATCGATAATCTCGAGCGGCGTATAGCTGCACAAATAGCCGACCAGGCGATTGCCGGCCTGTTTGTAATCCTTGACGCGAATAAACGCCGCCTTGCGTTGCTCGTTGAACTCCTCAAACGTGCGCGGCAACGGCTGTTCAATATTTTCCGACATATAACTCCTTAACAAACCTTTTAACCGACCAAGGAAACGGCTTTACCAGGTGCCCGAGGTTGCCGCGAAAGAGAAGCGCCGCATACTTTGGTACGCAAGCGACGGTTTGAACGGCAAGATCGGGCGCCTAGGGAAGCCGCCAGGGTGGATAGTCCTAAATGGTTTCCAAGAAAGCTTCAATGCGCGTCTGCAATTGCCCCGCGTCCTCGCCGGCGTAGTCGGTCGTGATGTGCATAAACGGAATGCCGGCCTCCTCGGCGGCCTTCTCCACGGCAAACGACTCCATTTCGTAGAGCGTGCAGAACTGCAGGGCCACGTCGACGATACCGTCGGCATGCAGGTCCTTGGCCATCTGGACAATGTCCTTCATACGCTGGTCGTTGGGCGTAAAGACAGCGCAGTTGATCTTAAAGTAGCGCTCGGCGATGGCATCGAGCATCTCGTCGACCGTCTCACCGGACTCGTCGACCAGGTCCTTGTAGTAGCGCGAACCCGTGCAGGACTCCTCGCCCACCACGACGCCGCCGGCCTTCTCGATGAGGTTGAACAGCTTCCAGTTGGGCACGGCCATGGGCGTGCCGGTGTACAGGATGCGCTTGGTCCCCTTGGGCGCCACGCCCTCGCCGGCCTCGACACGCTGCTCGCACTCAGCCGCCATATCGTTAATGGCTCCGGTCAGACGCGGCGTGTCGTCCATAAAGGCGGCCTGAACGGTCAGCAGGCTGTCGAGACCGCTGATGGGCGCCGGGTCGGCAGCGCGCGTGGCAGCGAGGCGCTGCAGGGCACGGCGCTTCTCATTGACGGCGTGGATGGCGGCCTTCAGACGCTCAGGCGTAATCTTGACGCCGCACTCGTCCTCAATCTTGGCGGCGAGCTTCTTGACCTCGGCCTTCCAGGTCACGAGCGTCGACTCGTCGTGTACGTTGGGAATATCCATGACGTACATGTTCTTTTGCGTGGCAAAAAACTCATAAGCCTTCTTCTTGCCATCGCAGGTGTTCTCGCCCACCACCAGGTCACTCGACTCAATGTAGGGGCAAACCTCGCCCAACTTAAAGCCGGCAAAGCTCTTGATAAGCGGGCAGGTATTGCGCGGCAGGTGCTCCTCGACCTTATCGGTTGCCCAATCGGCACCAGAGCACAGACCCACGGGGATGCCGTCACAGGCAAGCACAATCTCCTCGGGCACGTAGACACAGAACGAACCGACGATCTTGGTGGCCTCGCCGGCCTCCTTCTTGTCGAGCATCTCCTTAATACGGCCGCTGTGGATGTTGGTGGCGACAAAATCCAGGTAGGACGTGGACTTGGGGCGATTGTTCTGCGTCAGGAACATATCGCCGTACATCTGGCCCACGGCGCCCAGCAGCATGTCGTGGTCGGCAAGATTCATGCCGAGGCTCTCCCACATCGGATGGAAATCAAATTCTTCAGCCATGACGGTTCCCCTCTCGAACCAAAAATGAATAGCTACGGTATTGCTGCACGGTGGGTGGCGAAAACCCAGCCGCGCCTAAACCCGGAATTTTGGGGAACCTGCTTTGCGGTCGATTATTTAGCTGTGCGTCGTCTCTCCCGGAGCCGTGAACATACCTGCTCATATGCGGCTCCGAGCCATGTACAGGGCGCGCGCGGCAACGCGGCGAATGTATGTCGTCTGCGGCATGTGCGCACCCTCCTTTACAAGTTGAGGTCAACTATATCAACGGTC
>CATZRJ010000058.1 GCA_958423535.1 uncultured Collinsella sp. | reverse complement strand
CCAAGACCACGCTGTCCCAGACCGATTCCTCGCTTGCCAAGGTCCAGGACAAGCTCGCAACCGCCGCCAACGACATCGCGGCGCTACAGGCCTCCGAGTCCATGGGCGAGCTGGCCGACCTGATGGGCGTCGACGTCGATGACGTTGCAGACTTCATGGCATCTCCGGTTGAGCTCGCGTCCAAGTCGATCTATCCGGTTAAGAGCTTCGGCTCGGGCATTGCCCCGTTCTATACCAACCTGGCGCTTTGGGTGGGCGGCTACGTGCTTATCGCCATCTACAAGCTCGAGGTCGACCGCGAAGGCATCGGCAGCTTTACCGCGCGTCAGGGTTACTTTGGCCGCTGGTTGCTACTGGTGATCCTGGGCGCGTTGCAGGCCATCATCGTGACGGTGGGCGATCTGGTGATTGGCGTGCAGTGCATCAACCCGCTGCTGTTCGTGCTGGGCGGCATCGCCATTTCGTTCACCTACGTCAATATCATCTATGCGCTGTCCACCACGTTTAAGCATATCGGCAAGGCAATCGGTGTCATCCTCGTCATCGTGCAGATCCCGGGTTCGTCGGGCATGTACCCCATCGAGATGATGCCCGGCTTCTTCCAGTGGCTGCACCCGCTGCTGCCCTTTACCTACGGCATCAATCTGCTGCGCGAGACGGTCGGCGGCATGTACTCGTTCAACTACCTGTTCAACCTGTGCATCCTCGGTGTCTTTCTTATCGTCGCGCTCTTTATCGGCCTGCAACTGCGTCCGCTGATGCTCAACCTCAACCTGCTCTTTGATAAACAGCTTTCCACGACCGGTATGATGATTTGCGAGTCCAACGACCTGCCGCGCCAGCGCTACTCGCTGCGCACGGCCATGCGTGTCATGCTCGATTCCGATTCGTACCGTCGCGAACTGCTCGATCATGCGGTCGCCTTTGAACATCGCTACCCGTACTACATCAAGGGCGGTTTTGCCGCCGTGGTGGGCGTTCAGGTCCTGCTCTTTGTCCTGTCGACGGTTCTCGATATCGACAATAACGGCAAGATCATCCTGCTTGTCATTTGGATCATCTCGGTTATTGCCATCTGCGGCTGGCTTATCAATATCGAATATATCCGCGCGAGCCTCAATACCCAGATGCGCATCTCGGCGCTTTCGGATGAGGACCTGCGTCGCGAGATGCGCGAACACACGGCCGCCATTCCTGCCGCCCGTCATATGTTTGGCCTCAACGCCAGCGAGCGTGGTGCCAAGGGCGGCGATCAGTCCACGGGCCGCTTGCCGCATATCGGTGCGCATCGTAAGGCTCAAGATGCCGACGGCGTTGACAACGTAAACGGAAACGACGGGGAAACCGCCCCGCTCAGCAAGCACTCCAAAGGAGGTGAGGCATAAATGAAGAACATCCTGCATCTGTTTAAGCGCGATGTCCAAAACGTGTCTCGCTCCGTGATCGGCTTGGTTGTCGTGATGGGCCTCATTATCGTACCGTGTCTGTACGCGTGGTTTAACATCGCCGGCAGCTGGGATCCGTACGGCAACACCGGCAATCTTAAGATCGCCGTGGTCAACACCGATGAGGGTTACGAGAGCGATCTGATCCCCGTCGAGGTTAACGTGGGCGAAAACGTGACCGCCACCCTACGCGGCAACGAGAGCTTCGATTGGGTTGTGCTCAACAATCGCGAAAAGGCTATCGAGGGCGTTAAGTCGGGCGCGTACTATGCTGCCGTCGTTATCCCCAAAACGTTTAGCGCTGACATGATGACGCTTTTCTCGACCGACGTGAAACACGCCGATATCGAGTTTTACGAGAACCAGAAGGCCAACGCCATTGCGCAGATCGTGACCGAGAAGGGTTCGAGTGCCGTTCAGAGCCAGGTTAACGAAACTTTTACCGAGACCATTACGAGCATCGGTCTTAAGACGGTGTCCAGCCTGCTCGATTACATGAGCACCGACCAGGTCAGCAACTTTATCGCCAACCTGTCCTCGACGCTTGGCGATTCGATTGAGGACCTGCGAGACGTTCAGGCAAATGCTTCGTCGCTGGCGGGCATTTTGAGCTCCACGTCCGATTCGCTGACGTCGGCGAGCGGCATGCTCAAGCAGACCGGTGCCGTCGATGAGTCGACAAAGCAGCTCATGGAACATGCCAAAAGCGGCATCGATGATTCCAAAGAAGCGCTTAAGGCGGCAAACGATGCCATCGATGCTGCAATCGATGGAAGTGCGGGTTCGTTCGACAATGTGTCTGCCGAGCTCGCGAAGGCGTTCGACACCGCAAACCAGCATGTCGACCTTACGGTGTCCCAACTCAACGATGCCGCTGCGGCCCTCAATGCGCGCGCCAAGGATATCGATGCGATGGCCGATCAGCTCCGCAGCCTTGCCGACCAGGTGAGCGATGAGAATTTGAAGGACGGCCTCAAGTCCGCCGCGACGTCGCTGGGCAGAATCGCCGTTGAGTACCGCAACAATGCCAAGGATCTGGCGGCTACCGCGAAGTCTCTCTCCGATAGCATGGCCGAGGTCAACAACTTGCGTGCCGAGGTCGATCAGGCCATCGCTGATGCCAAGGCCGGCATCGCGGGTGCCAAATCCGATTACGATTCCACGTTCTCGGTTAAGGCCAAGGAGCTCAAGAAGACGGTTTCGGGCATTCTGGACTCGCTTGATGGCATCTCGGGCGACCTGGATAGCGCCGTAGGCGGCCTGACCGACGCATCCGGCTCGTTGGCGAAGGGCCTCTCCAAGGCCGCCAAGCTGGTCAACAAGGCTTCCGATCAGCTAGGTGAAGCGTCCGATAAGATCAGTGCGTTTAAGGATGAGCTCGATGGCGCCCTGATGTCGGACGACCTTGCCACGATCAAGACGATGATTGGCAACGATCCCGAGGGTTTGGCCGTGTCGCTTTCCGGTCCCGTCGCGCTCGATCGCAAACCGGTCTATCCGATCCGCAACTACGGCTCGGCCATGGCGCCGTTCTACACGATTCTGTCGCTCTGGGTCGGCTCGATCGTGCTGGCGGCCATGATGAAGGTGTCGGTTGACGATGAGCTTATCAACGAGCTTATCCCCGTACGCCTACACGAGATCTACCTGGGTCGTTACTTGTTCTTTGGCGGTTTGGCTCTGCTGCAGGCAACGCTCGTGTGCGCGGGCGACATCCTGTTCTTTGGCATCCAGTGCGACAACCCGCTGCAGTTTGTGCTGGCGGGCTGGGTCGCGAGTCTCGTGTTCTCCAATATCGTCTACACGCTTACGGTGTCGTTTGGCGATATCGGCAAGGCTTTGGCCGTTGTGCTGCTGGTCATGCAGGTCGGCGGTTCGGGCGGTACGTTCCCCATCGAGATGACCGGCCCTGTGTTCCAGGCGATCTATCCGTTCCTGCCGTTTACCCATGGCATTAACGCCATGCATGCCGCCATGGCTGGCGCCTACCATATGGAGTACTGGGTTGAGCTGGGCATTCTGGCGAGCTATCTGATTCCGTCGCTGGCCCTGGGCGTCGTCTTCCGCCGTCCGGTCATCAAAGCCAACGACTGGATCATCGAAAAACTGGAGTCAACCAAATTGATTTAGTTCAGACACGTAAACGCTGTCAGAACATCGAGGCCTTCCAGTTTTACACTTTATTATGCTGGATTGCGATGCAACGCCGGTTGTTGCTACAGTAGCGGGGCGTGCCGGGGGTCCGGTGCGCCCCGTTTTTATTTGACCATGAGGCGGCACGCAGCCATACGCGTGCGGACACCACGCCAAGATTGAGTGTGAGGATGTTCCATGGCCCAATACGCTGCCAACGAAATCGAAAACATGCCTGATACCCCTGTAGCCCGTGAGGATTTGGGCGCGGGCGGTATTCCCCGGGGCGCGGGCGCTCGCTCTCCGCTGTTCTGGAAGGTTCTGCTACTTTCGGTGGCAGTCGTCTGGGGCTACTCCTTTACGACCATGAAGGACGCACTCGACACCATTCCGGTGTTTGAACTGCTCTACGTGCGCTTTCTGCCTGCGGCGTTGGTCATGTTTGTCATCTTCCACAAGCGCATCATCGCGCACCTCAATGCCCGCAACCTTATCGTCGGACTTGGAATGGGCACACTAATGTGGGCCGCCTACGTCCTGCAGACAGTCGGCCTGGCGCACACCACGGCGGGCAAGAATGCTTTTTTGACGGGCACGTATTGCATCCTCGTGCCGTTCGCGAGCTATTTTCTGAGCGGCGAAAAACTCACCCGCTATAACCTGGGCGCGGCACTGCTGTGCTTGGCGGGCATTGGCTTGGTAGCCCTCGATAGCGTTGAATTCAACATCGGTGATGTCATTACGCTGGCGGGCGCGGTCTTCTTCGCCATCCAGATGGCGGTGACCGCCAAGTACGGTCGCAAAATGGACATCAACGTCATTACGTTTTGGATGTTTGTGGGCAACGGCGTGCTGAGCCTGATCTCGTCGCTGCTATTCGAGACCCAAGCGCCTCTGTCCGTTTGGACGCCGAGCTTTGTCAGTGTGATGGCGTTTCTCTCGGTGGGCTGTACGTGCGTGGCCCTGCTCATCCAAAACGTCGGCCTGGCGCATGTCCCGGCCTCGACGGGCTCGCTGCTCCTTTCGATGGAGTCGCCTTCGGGCGTGTTGTTTTCGGTGCTGCTGATGGGGGAGGCGCTCACCTCGCGCCTGCTCGCCGGTTTCGTGCTTATCTTCCTGTCGATTATCTTGAGCGAGACTCACTTCGATTTTTTGCGCAAAAAGCCGCGTCAGCAATTGTAAACAACTTGTTGCGCCGCCCTCCCGGGGCGGCATTTTTTATGCGCCACCCTTAAAGTTGTACCTTGCACTTTACGCTATCAAAGTGCTTGCTGCAAAAACGTTACTGGGGGGCATCTATGGCACCAGCTCTGTCCGATTTTCAACCGCAATCAGCGCCCAAGGCCACCGCGGCGGCGCAGGCCGCTATCGGTGACGGTCTTGTTGCAGAGGCTCAGACTTTTGCAGGCGAGCTCGCTGCATGGCGACACGATTTACACCAGATGCCCGAGCTGGGTAATAGCCTCCCGCAGACCTCTGCGTATATCCAAGCGCGCCTGACCGAGATGGACATTCCATTTGCCACGCTCGTCGATGGTTCCTGTGTTGTGGGCCTTGTCGGTGCCGGTGCCACCGCGGCCCAAGGCAATGGCGTCTGCACGGACGAACAGGCTGGAACGGTCGTTATGTTGCGTGGCGACATGGACGCCCTGCCCGTTGTCGAGGAATCCGGCGAGCCCTTTGCATCCACCAATGGCTGCATGCACGCATGCGGACACGATATGCACGCGACGGCGCTGCTTGGTGCGGCGCGCCTGCTCAAGGCCCGCGAGGGCGAGCTCGTCGACGCCAATGCCACCGTCAAACTGTTGTTCCAGCCGGGTGAGGAGACCTTTGAGGGAGCGCGCGCTGCCATCGCCGACGGCTTGCTCGAGAACCCGCGTCCCCAGGCGGCTTTTGCCATGCACGTTAACAGCCAATCGCCGCTTGGCCTGGTGCTCTATGGGAGTCCGGCGCTCTCGGGCGTGTACGGTTTCCGCATCACGCTGCAGGGCAAGGGTGGCCACGGCTCCAGCCCCGAGATCTGCATCGACCCCATAACGGCCGGTGTGCATGTGCACCTGGCTCTCCAGGAGCTTATCGCTCGCGAAGTGCCGGCGGCCAAGGAGGTCGCACTGACCGTGGGTAAGTTTGCCGGTGGCCAAGCGGCCAACATCATTCCAGATACCTGCGTGCTGGAAGGCACACTGCGCGGCTTCGACGTCGAGCTCATGGAGCACCTCAAGACCCGCATCGCGGAGGTTGTCAAAGGTGTTGCCGCGACCTATCGCACGCCGGCGACCATCGAGACCCTCTCGGATGTTCCCCCGCTCGTCCTCGATGACAACATGACCCAGGCTTCGCTTGGCTATGTGGGTGCGACGCTGCCCAAGGTCGCCTTCCTGCCGCTGTTCCACGCCATGGCGAGCGAGGACTTTGCGCTTATCTCGAGCGAGATCCCGAGCGCGTACTTTACGATCGGCGCTGCTGTGACCGATACGGACGAACACTTTGCCCAGCACCATCCCAAGGCACGCTTTAGCGATGCCGAGCTGCCGCTCGGCGCCGCGGCTTACACGGCGGTCGCTTTGGGCTATATCGCCGACCACCGGTAGCACCCAACCTTGCCTTTCAAGCCTGCGGGCATGGCCGTAAGGCCTATGCCCTTGTCTTTCAAGGCAATCTTGGGCACTACCGGCGCCCGGCGCAGGCTATTCGTTTGTTTAAAAGGAGCGGTATGTCCCGGCAGCATAAATTCTTCCCCGGTTGGCTTGTCGTGGCCTCCGGCTTTGTCATCATGGCCACGTGCTACACGATTTTCGTTAACTGCATGAGCCTGTTTCAGCCGCTTATCGTGAGCGACTTGGGCATTTCTCTTGCGCAGTACAACATCTCCAACGCCATCTCCACCGTGGTGAGCGTTATCGGCTCACTTGTGATCGGTCATGTGGCCGATAAAGTAAGTAGTCGCGTTTTGGGCTCCCTCACTGTAATCGCCACCTCTGCCGTTCTTGCCGGCATGAGCTTTGTCGGCGAGCTGTGGCAGGTCTACGTGCTCTTTGCCGTCTCGGGCTGCTTTGCCGTCGCCTCGACCCGCCTGCTCATTAGCCTTGTGACCGCCAACTGGTTTACCGCTAAGCGAGGCCTTGCCATCTCCATCGCACTTTCGGGCTCGGGCTTTGGCGGGGCCATTCTGTCTCCCATCGTGAGCTCGCTGATCGTGAGCGTTGGCTGGCGTTCCGCCTTCCTGGTGCTCGCGGCTATCTGCATGGTGGCGGCGTTGCCCATCACGGCCTATTCCTTCCGCACCAAGCCTTCCGAGATCGGCCTTAAGCCGCTCGGCGAGAACCCGGGCGATCCGTCCGTCTCGACGGCCGGCGACAAGGACGAGCACACGGCTCCCGAGGTTAACGTTGGCTGGTCTCGCATCAAGAAGAGCCCGGCGTTTTGGCTGCTTGTCGTCGCCTTCCTCTTTATGGGCTTGGTCAATGGCGCCATCCTGCCCAACCAGGTCACCAACATGACGAGCGTCACCGTCAACGGCGCCAAGATCGTCACGGGTGGCCACGACCCCATGTGGGCAGGCACCGTGCTTTCGGCCTACATGGTTACCGTCGTTATCGCTAAGATCTCCCTTGGCGCCATCTATGATCGATTTGGCCTGCGTTTTGGCAACGTGCTGGGATCCGTTGCGTGCATCGTCGCCTGCGTCGCCCTGTGCTTCCCTGCAACCGATCTCGGCCCCATCGTGGCTGCCATTAGCTTTGGTATCGGAACGTGCATGGGCACCATCACGCCCACTATCGCCGCGTCCAAGCAGTTTGGTATGGCCGATCTGGGCAAGGTCACGGGCACCATTACCTCGCTCGAGATGGTCGGCGGCACCGTGGGTGCCATTGTCTCGGGCGTGCTGTTCGACGCCACGGGCTCCTTTGTGAGCACCTGGATTGTCTGCTTGGCGTGCTCCGTGGTCATGCTCGTGTTCCTGCTGGCATCCGAGCCCATCGCCGCCAAGCTGCGCGCGAGCGTGGCGGGGGAATAGACGTCCGTCGCTCTTTTCTGTTTGTCCCGTTCTGTCCGTGGTCGCCTTGGAAGCCGAATGGATGCTCGTACCGTCATTCGGTTTCCAAGGCGGCCACGGGCCTACGAATGATCCGTTTTCCTCCGTCCCCAGCAGATCATGTGACCCGAAGGGGACGGAGGAAAAGGGATCACAAATAGCGGCGGCGCATCTGGCCGAACGAGTCCCCATACCCTCGTTCGGTCAGACGCGCCGCCGCGTTGCTGCTTTGTGCCGTATAATGTCCACTACCTATGACGCGATACAAAAGAAAGGTGTTTGCCCATGCAGGCACAGAAGGCGGAGGGAACCCGCGACCTTATCGGCGCCGAGATGCGCGCCTGGCAAAAGATGCAGCAGATCGCTGCCGGCGTGTTCGAGCCGTTTGGCTTTAAGCCCATCGAGACGCCCGCGATCGAGCAGGTGGACGTCTTTGTCCACGGCATCGGCCAGTCGACCGACGTCGTGCGCAAGGAGATGTTCCGCGTGTTTAGCGGCGCCAACCTGGAGCGCGTCTTTACCGAGGGTACCGATACCAAGCTCAAGCCCAAGCAGCGCCTGGCCCTTCGCCCCGAGGGCACGGCCGGTGTGGTGCGCGCCGTCGTGGAGAACAACCTGGTGCCCCAGGGCTCCACGCCGTTTAAGGCCTACTATGCCGAGGCCATGTTCCGTGGCGAGCGTCCCCAGAAGGGTCGTCTGCGCCAGTTCCACCAGGTTGGCATCGAGTGGCTCGGCGCTCCCGATCCGGCGGCAGACGCCGAGTGCATCATCATGCTCATGGAGTTCTACAAGCGCCTGGGCTTCGATCTTTCCAAGCTTCGTTTGCTTATTAACTCAATGGGCGATGCGCAGTGCCGTCCGGCATACCGCGAGCAGGTCAAGCAGTTCATCCTCGATCACGCCGACGAGATGTGCGATGAGTGCCGCGAGCGCGCCGAGCTCAACCCGCTGCGCGCCTTCGACTGCAAGAACGACCATTGCCGCGAGATCATGGCCGACGCCCCGCTGATGGGCGACAACCTGTGCGACGAGTGCCGCGAGCACTACGAGCAGGTCAAGCGCTATCTGGATGCCGCCGGCATCGAGTATGTAGAGGATCCCACCCTGGTGCGCGGCCTGGACTACTACACCCGTACCGTCTTTGAGGTCGAGGCCCCTGGCGCCGGCGTCGGCTCCATCGGCGGCGGCGGTCGCTACGATGGCCTGGTCGAGCTCGAGGGTGGCAAGCCTACGGCGGGCGTCGGCTTTGCCGTCGGCTTTGAGCGCGCCCTGCTGGCCCTACAGGCCTTTGGCAGCGACCTGGGTGCCGAGGAGGTCCCGTGCGTCTACGTCGCCA
>CATZRJ010000057.1 GCA_958423535.1 uncultured Collinsella sp. | reverse complement strand
CGCGCGGCGACGCAGCATCAGGCCGTGGACTACACGCCGCTCGAGGGCTTTGAGGCACATGGCCGCGCCAAGGCCGTGTTTGTGAATGGCGTGCTGGCTGCGCGCGACGGCGAGCCCACCGGAGCCCAACCCGGCCGCTACGTCCCCCGCTAGCAGGAAGGCCGCCAGGGTAGCTAATTTGGGACGGGGCTCTTTTAGCTACCCCTGCCTGCCTGATGATTTTTCTCTCAACATGGGGTAGCTAAAAGAGCCCCGTCCCAAATTAGCTACCCCTTGAGGCTGGTGGCGACGACGGAGCGGCCGAGGGCTGTCTCGAAGCGATCTGCCATCGTTGGGTCGGCAAGCGTGTCGACTTGGTTGAGCATGATGCGGGCATTGCTGAGGTTCAGCATCCGCAGCTCGGCATTGAGCACCTGGGCGACGCGCTCGGGCGTGGCGATGTCGGTGAGCTCGCAGCCGCAACGCTCGCAGAAGAGCTCGGGGCGGTGGACAACCTCGGCGACGGGCTTTCCCAGCCCCGAGGCGCCGACGATCCAGACGATGTTGGCGGTGCCAGAGGGAATCACCGGCTCCCAGGCGGCGTGGGCCTTGAGCGGGAGCCGCTTGCTACCGTCCGCCTCGGCTAAGACGTAGTTAAAGCGCTGTGCCAGCTCGCCGAGCGGATCGGCGGGGGCGGAGAGCTTGCCCGTCTCCGGGTCCAAGACGCCTGCCTGGCAGATGCTTCCGCGGCTCATGTCAGCGCATGCCTCGCAGGTGCAACCGGGGACATGCGAGGCGCCCGGCCTCCAAGGCGCGGCGTCCAGGCGACGATTCGACCCGTCCCATGGCACGCCGGCAACGGGAAACATGTGCGTGGTGGTACAGAGAAGCACCCTGCCGCCGGCGCGCATGAGCTCGAGACCCAGCGTCTTCAGCAATGTCGACTTGCCGCCGCTGCCGATAATCGCGGTAATGCCCGGCTCGATCCTGAGCGCCGAGGCAAGATTGCCGCTAACCGTTTCCATCTGTTCACCGCCGTATAATACTGTGATAATAAATAATCATCAGAGTGCGGTCGAACCGCTTTTGCTCTGCTCAAACCGTAGCACAGGGAGGTGCCCCGGGAATGCTCGTTTATGTTCGCGGCGCCGGCGATATCGCCACGGGCGTCGCCGCTCGCTTGGTGCGCGCCGGCGTGTCGGTCGTTATGGCCGATATCGCGGTTCCCACGTGCATCCGTCGCACAATCAGTTTTTGCGAGGCCATTCGCCTGGGCGAGGTCCAGGTCGAGGGCATTCGCGCTCGCTTGGCGCAGACGCCGGCAGAGGCGCTTGCGATTACCGAGGCCGGAGACGTCGCCGTCGTGGTAGACCCCCAGGCCAAGATGCTCGACGAACTGAAACCCGCTGCCGTGGTCGACGCGATTCTGGCCAAGCGCAACTTGGGCACCACGCGCGATATGGCGCCTGTCGTCATCGCCGTGGGGCCGGGCTTTACCGCGCCGGTCGATTGCGATGCCGTGGTCGAGACCATGCGCGGGCATTTTCTGGGCCGTGTCATTACCCAAGGTTCGCCCCAGCCCAACACGGGCGTGCCGGGCATTATCGCCGGCTTTGGCAAGGAGCGCGTTATCCACAGCCCCGCCGCCGGCGTGTTTCGGTCCGACCGTGCGATCGGCGACATCGTGAGTGCCGGCGATGTGATCGGGTATGCGGGTGATACTCCCATGGTCACGCAGATTGACGGCTGCTTGCGCGGCCTTTTGGCCGACGGCGTTCAGGTGACTGAGGGCTTTAAATGCGCCGATGTCGATCCGCGCGGCGACGCCAGCTATATCAACTACATTTCGGACAAGGCGACGTCGGTCGGCGGCGGCGTACTCGAGGCACTCGCCATGCTCACCGACGTTTTTAGGGGATAGGAAGCGACGATGGAAAAGCTCGATGTGGTGAATGCTGCGCTTGGCGCTCTGAAGGCTGGCAAGACGTGCGAGCTGGTGGTAGTTGCCGGCACGGCAGGGTCATCGCCGCGCGGCGTGGGCGCCTGGATGGCCGTCTTTGCCGATGGCAGCCAAGCGGGCACCATCGGCGGCGGCAAGATTGAGCTCTTTGCGCTGGATGAGGCGCGCGAGCTGCTGGCCGCAGGTCAATCGCGTCTGGTCCGCTACACCATGGGCGGCGAGAACTCCGATACCGGCATGATCTGCGGCGGAGCCATCTGCCTGTGCTATCTGCACCTGGATGTATCACAGGCGCCGTTGTTCCAGGAAATTGCCGACGTCTTGGCCTATCGGCGCATCGGCGACTTCGTCATCGACTTTGAGTCGTTTATCGCGAGTGCGCTCGAAGGCGATGTGGCCGAGTACCATGGCGAGGAATCGCGCCGCACCATTGCGGGCTGCCCCGGGATTTCGCTGGTGGAGGAGGGGAGTAGGGTCACCTACACCAACGCAGCCTCCGAGATTCCCGCGGCGCACATCGAGACGCTCTGCCCCGAGGGCCTGACCTATATCTTTGGCTGCGGCCACGTGGGCGCTGCGACGGCGCGGGTGCTCACGGCGGCGGGCTTTGCCGTCGTGGCTTGCGACGACCGTCCCGGCACGCTGACCCCCGAATGGGTGCCCGGGGTCTATGACCGTCGTCTGGTCGATTACAAGAACCTGGGCGAGCAATGCCCCATCGGCCCGCGCGACCTGGTGGTGGTCGCCACGGCGGGTCACAAGTCCGATATCGACGTGGTGATTCAAGCCATGCGCGCCAAACCCGCCTATCTGGGCTGCTTGGGCTCGCGCCGTAAGACGGCCTTTGTACGCGCCCGCCTGGAGCAGGAGGGCTTTACGCAGGACCAGATCGACGAGCTGCACCTGCCGATCGGCGTTGCCATCGAGGCCGAGGACCCCGAGGAGATCGCCATCTCCATCGCCGCCGAGATGATCCACCTGCGCCGCACCAAACTCGTCCCCCGCAAACGCTAATCGCATCCCCACCAATTAAGTTGCGGTGAAATACGGATTGTTTAAGCCTGTTAGGCCGCCAAACAGTCCCTATTTCACCGCAACTGCTTTTCGGGATCCATTTGTGCGGGGGAGTTGTGGAGTTGTGCAGGCAGACGAGGTTTTTCTGGAAATACGCACCCAATGCGCGTATAGTACCGATTGTTTTGTCGGCTCCTGCTGCGTCGAGTCCAAACCGCGAAATGCCATGAGCGGCGCGGATGCAGCCAGGAGGCACGAGGACAACCCATCGTGGCCACGCCCCGTGCTTAAAACCCCAAGAAGGAGTGAACAATGGCAGAAGAGAAGTATGTGCCGCGTCTGAAGACCAAGTACAACAACGAGGTCAAGCAGCAGCTTCAGGACAAGTTCCAGTACGAGAACGTCATGATGATCCCCAAGTTTGAGAAGATCGTCGTGAACATGGGTGTCGGCGAGGCCGCTACCGATTCCAAGGCCATCGACGGTGCCGTGCGCGACCTGCGCGCCATCACCGGCCAGCAGCCGATGATCACCCGTGCCCGCAAGTCCATCGCTACCTTCCGCCTGCGCGCTGGTATGCCGATCGGCTGCAAGGTTACCCTGCGTGGCGACCGTATGTGGGAGTTCTTCGATCGTCTGACCTCCGTCGCGATCCCCCGCATCCGCGACTTCCGCGGCATCTCCGCCAAGAGCTTCGACGGCCGTGGTAACTTCTCCATGGGCGTCACCGAGCAGCTCATCTTCCCCGAGATCGACTTCGACTCCGTCGATCACCAGCGTGGTATGGACATCACTTTCGTGACCACCGCCAACACCGATGAGGAGGCCAAGGCCCTTCTGGACGCCTTCGGTTTCCCGTTCAAGAAATAGGTTCACCTGCCCTATAAGCGCCGTTCCCACAAGGGGGCGGCGTTTGGGGCGAACAATACTCTATGTGAGGAGGATATAAGTGGCTAAGACATCGATGATCGTCAAGTGCAATCGCAAGCAGAAGTTCTCTACTCGTGAGTACACGCGCTGCCAGCGCTGCGGCCGTCCGCACTCTGTGTACCGCAAGTTCGGCCTGTGCCGTGTCTGCTTCCGTGAGCTTGCACTCAAGGGCGAGCTTCCCGGCGTTAAGAAGGCCAGCTGGTAAGTCACTACCAGCGTTTCAAGCATCCGTTTGGAACAGGGAAAACGCGCTAGTTAGGCTTTGCCGTTAAGGGCGGCGAAGAACCAAGAGCACGTGTTCATCAAGAACGAAGGAGAATCTGTATGAACCTTACAGACCCGATCGCAGATATGCTTACGCGCATCCGTAACGCTAACTCTGTGAACAAGGCCACGGTCTCCATGCCGAGCAGCAAGAAGCTCGTCGAGATCGCTCGTGTTCTGCACGAGGAGGGCTACATCGAGGGCTACGATGTCGAGGACACCGTTCCCCAGAAGACTCTGCACATCACGCTTAAGTATGGTCCCAAGAAGGCTAAGGTCATCAACGGCATCCGCCGCATTTCCAAGCCGGGCCTGCGTAAGTACACCGGCGTTGCCGACATGCCCCGCGTCCGCGGTGGCCTTGGTACCGCCATTATTTCCACCAGCCATGGCGTCATGACCGACCGCGATGCTCGCAAGCACAACGTCGGCGGCGAGATCATCGCTTACGTCTGGTAATTCGCTCGGTAGGTAGAAGGAAAGGAGATCACCGTGTCTCGTATCGGTAATAAGCCTGTCCAGATTCCCGCCGGAGTCGAAGTGGCAGTCAACGGCAACAACGTTGTCGTCAAGGGCCCCAAGGGCCAGCTCGAGCTCGATGTCTTTGAGAAGCTCGCTATCAACGTCGAGGACAACGTCCTCACCGTTTCCCGTCCCGACGACGAGCGTGAGACCCGTGCCCGCCACGGCCTCACCCGCGCCCTCATCCACAACATGGTTGTTGGCGTTTCCGAGGGCTTCGAGAAGAAGCTCGAGCTCGCCGGCGTCGGTTACCGCGTGCAGCAGAAGGGCAAGAACCTCGAGTTCTCCCTGGGCTTCTCGCACCCCGTGATCGTCGAGGCTCCCGAGGGTATCACCTTCGAGGTTCCCGACAACACCCACGTGAACGTCAAGGGTATCAACAAGCAGCAGGTCGGTCAGATCGCCGCTGAGATCCGCGGTCATCGTCCTCCCGAGCCTTACAAGGGCAAGGGTATCCACTATGTTGGCGAGCACATCCGCCGCAAGCTGGGTAAGGCCGCCAAGTAGTCGTAACCGACTCACTCGCATAAGACCAGCACCCCGTCAGGTGCTGGCAAGATCAACCTTTTTAGGAGTTTACGTATGAACAAGCATAAGGCGAAGCTGGAAGGCCTCAAGCGTCGTCAGCGTCGTGTTCGCGGCAAGGTCTCGGGTACCGCCGAGCGTCCGCGTCTTCGCGTGACCCGTACTAACGCCAACATCTATGCCCAGATCATCGACGACAGCAAGGGCTCCAGCCTGACGCTCGTCTCTGCCTCGACCCTCGAGGCCGAGTTCAAGGGCACCCACACCTCGAACAAGGAGGCTGCGGAGAAGGTCGGTCAGCTCGTTGGCAAGCGCGCCATCGAGGCCGGCATCACCAAGGTCGCCTTCGATCGCGGTGGCCGTATCTACCATGGCCGCGTCAAGGCCCTCGCCGACGGTGCTCGTGCCGCCGGTCTCGAGTTCTAGGAGGTATGTAGCACATGGCTCGTAATCAGAAGCAGCAGCGCGAGGCCTCCGAGTTCGAGGAGCGCGTCGTTTACATCAACCGCGTGTCGAAGACCGTCAAGGGTGGTCGTCGCATGAGCCTCGTCGCTCTCGTCGTCGTTGGCGACGGCAAGGGCAACGTCGGCGTTGGCATGGGCAAGTCCGCTGAGGTGCCCCTGGCCATCTCCAAGGCGTCTCTCGATGCCAAGAAGAACATGTTCCACGTGCCGGTGACCGATCAGGGCACCATCCCGCACGAGGTTCTCGGTCACTTTGGTGCCGGCCGCATCATCATCAAGCCCGCTGTCGAGGGTACCGGCGTTATCGCCGGCGGCGCTGTGCGCCCCCTCTTCGAGCTTGCTGGCATCAAGAACGTCCTGTCCAAGTCCCTCGGTACCGACAACGGCCTCAACATCATCAAGGCTGCCGTCGAGGGCCTCAAGGAGCTCTCCAGCCCTGAGGACGTCGCGGCTCGCCGTGGCCTGACGGTCTCCGAGATGTTCGTCGGTAAGGAGAACTAAGCATGGCTGACACCATCAAGATCAAGCAGGTCCGCAGCACCAATGGTTGCAAGCAGGACCAGGTCCGTACTGTCCGTGCCCTCGGTCTCCACAGGATCCGCGAGGTTCGCGAGATTGCTGACAACGAGTCCGTCCGCGGCATGATCTTCAAGGTCAAGCACCTTGTCGAGATTGTAGAGGAGTAGCAAATGCAGCTTCACGATCTTACTCCCGCGCCCGGTTCCACCAAGAACCGCAAGCGCGTCGGCCGTGGCAATTCTTCGGGTCACGGCACCACTTCTGGCCGCGGCCAGAAGGGCCAGGGTTCTCGCTCTGGTGGCACCAAGGGTGCCGGCTTCGAGGGTGGCCAGACTCCGCTGGCTATGCGCCTGCCCAAGCTTCCTGGCTTCCGCAACCCCCGTCGTATCGAGTACACCGCTGTCAACGTCGAGCGTCTCGAGCGTAAGTTCGAGGACGGCGCTGTGATCGACGGTGCCGCTCTTAAGGCCGCTCGCATCACCAAGAGCGAGTTCGAGCCCGTCAAGGTGCTCGGCAATGGTGAGCTCACCAAGAAGTTCACGGTCAAGGTCGACAAGGTCAGCGCCTCTGCGCAGGCCAAGATCGAGGCCGCCGGCGGAAAGGTCGAGCTGCCGTGCTAAATGGTCTTAAGAATGCTTTCCGCATCAAAGAACTGCGCGAAAAGATTCTTTTTACCATAGCTATGCTCGTCGTGTACCGCATTGGTGCGCACGTTCCTGTGCCCGGCATTCCCTTCCAGGGGATGCTGGGCCTTTTCTCGACCGGGAGCAACTCGGTCGCCGCAGGTGCTATGGCCCTCCTGAATCTTTTCTCTGGTGGCGCGTTGAGCTATGTCTCGGTGTTCTCTTTGGGCATCATGCCGTACATCACGAGCTCGATTATCCTCCAGATGCTCCAGGCCGTCGTGCCTTCCCTGCATGAGCTTGCCCGCGAGGGCGAGGTCGGTCAGACCAAGATTACGCAGTATTCGCGTTACCTCACCTTGGCTCTGGCTATCCTCAACTCCGTGGGTTACCTCTTCCTCTTTAAGAGCTTCGGCATTAGCTTCAACGGTGCCGGTGCTCCCGAGGTCATCTTCGACCTCATGATCGTCGGTACGCTCACCGCGGGCGCCATGCTGATCATGTGGATTGGTGAGCTCATCACCCAGCGCGGTATCGGCAATGGCATGTCGCTGATCATCTTCGCGAACATCATGGCCGGTCTTCCGCAGGCGATTTTCTCCAGCACCGAGGGTAACGCAGGTGGCATCATCACCATGGTGATCATCTGCGCCATCATCTTGCTGGTCATCCCGCTGATCGTTTTCCTTGAGCGCGGCCAGCGCCGCATCCCGGTCTCCTACGCCAAGCGCGTCGTGGGCCGTCGCATGATGGGTGGCCAGACCACCTACCTGCCCATCAAGGTCAACACCGCGGGCGTCGTGCCGATCATCTTCGCTTCGGCGCTGCTGTACTTCCCGGCCCAGATTGCCGTGTTCTTCCCCGGCATCGGCTGGATTCAGGCAGTTGCCTCTGCGCTTTCGACCGGTTGGCTCAACTGGGTGCTTAATGTTGTCCTCATCGTGTTCTTCGCGTACTTCTACACCTCCATGGTGTTCAACCCCGATGACACGGCCGACAACCTTAAGAAGCAGGGCGGCTTTATTCCGGGCGTCCGTCCGGGCAGGGCTACCGCGGCCTACATCAAGAACGCGCTCAACAAGATCACGCTTCCCAGCGCTGTCTTCTTGGCGCTCATCGCCATCGTGCCTTCGATCATCTTCTCCTTTACGGGTAACCAGCTGATCCAGGCATTTGGCGGCACGTCCATCCTCATCATGGTCGGCGTCGTGCTCGACACGGTCGACAAGCTCGAAGGCCAGATCAAGATGTATGATTACGATGGATTCTTTAAATAGGCTAGAGGAGGATTGCTCATGAACCTCGTATTGCTCGGAGCTCCGGGTGCCGGTAAGGGCACCGTCGCACAGGAGCTCGTCGCCGAGTTCGGCGTCGCTCACATTTCCACGGGCGACCTGCTGCGTGCTGCCGTCAAGGGTGGCACCGAGCTTGGTATTCAGGCTAAGAAGTACATGGACGCCGGCGAGCTCGTTCCCGACCAGCTCGTGATCGACCTTGTCAAGGAGCGCCTTGCCGCCGATGACGCCCAGCAGGGTTTCATCCTCGATGGCTTCCCGCGCAACACCGCTCAGGCTGTGACGCTCGATTCCGAGCTCTCTGCCATGGGTCGCGAGATTGACTGCGCCCTTCTGGTCGACGTGGCCCCCGAGGTCATCATCGACCGTCTGTCTTCTCGTCGCACCTGCCGCGCCTGCGGTTACACCGGCACCGCTGCCGATGCTACCTGCCCCAAGTGTGGTGGCGAGATGTATCAGCGCGACGACGACAAGCCCGAGACCATCAAGAACCGTCTCGACGTCTACGAGAAGTCCACGAGCCCGCTCGTCGACTACTATCGTGGCCAGGGTCTGCTCAAGTCGGTCAACGGTGACCAGGCTCGCGAGACCGTGTACGGGGATGTCAAAGAGGCTCTCGGTCTATGATCAAGATTAAGTCTGCAACGCAAATTGAGCAGATGAAGAAGGCAGGAGCGCTATCTAAGATGGCGCTCCGCCACGTTGGAGCCATGGTTCGCCCCGGCGTGTCGACCTTCGAGCTCGATCAGCTTGCGGAGCAGATTATCCGCATGCATGGCGGCACCCCTGCCTTTAAGGGCTACGGCGGTTTCCCGGGGACCATTTGCGCATCGATCAACGATGCCGTGGTCCACGGTATTCCCAACCCCGACATGATCCTGCG
>CATZRJ010000056.1 GCA_958423535.1 uncultured Collinsella sp. | reverse complement strand
TCGTGACCGACGAGGAGCACGCCACCATGGTGAAGGTCATGGAGCAGACCGTGGCAGAGCTCGCTGCCGAGGGTATCGACTATCGCGGCTGCCTGTACGGCGGCTTTATGCTCACCCCTGCCGGCCCCAAGGTGCTGGAGTTCAATGCCCGCTTTGGCGATCCCGAGACGCAGGTCGTGCTGCCGCGCCTTAAGAACGACCTGGTCGAGGTCATGCTTGCCTGCGCCAACTGCGAGCTCGATCAGGTTGAACTCGATTGGCGTGACGAGTGGGCCGTTGCCGTTGTTCTGACGAGCGCGGGCTATCCCGGCAGCTACGAGAAGGGCAAGCTCATTACCGGTATCGAGGACGCCGAGGCCATGGAGAACGTGACGGTGTACCACGCCGGCACCGCTGTGGTGGACGGCAAGCTCGTGACCAACGGCGGTCGTGTACTCGCCGTGACCGCACTGGGCGATACGTTCGAGAACGCTCGCGACCTTGCCTACGAGGCCTGCGAGAAGATCAACTTTGAGGGCAAGACCCTGCGTCACGACATTGGCCTGCGCGCACTGCGCGGCCGCGATGCCTGGGATGCCTAAAATCCGAGAGGAATGAGACGGATGGACGAGAAGAACGAAGAGCTCGTGGACGCGCAGATCGTCGAAGGGGGCGGCCGCATGTATGGGCACGCCGAGGGCGAGCCTGGTGGCGAGGTCGCTGACGAGCCGGCGCTGGTGCTGGGGGACGAAGACCCGCATGACGCCCTGCTGCACGAGAAGATTCTTTCGGAGGAGTGCGCCTGGAAGGGCAAGATCCTCGACGTCCACCGTCTTGAGGTTGAGCTGCCCAACGGTCACCGCAGCGCCCGCGATATCGTTCGCCATCCGGGTGCGGCGGCCGTTGTGGCACTGACCGAGAGCGGCAAGATCGTGCTGGTACGTCAGTATCGCACCGCCATCGACCGCGTGACGGTCGAGATTCCCGCCGGCAAGCTCGATCCGGGCGAGGACCCGCTCGATTGCGCCAAGCGCGAGTTGCATGAGGAGACGGGCTTTAGGGCTGGTCGCATTCGCTTTTTGACGTCGATTGTCACGACCTGCGGTTTTTGCGACGAGATCATTCACATCTACCTGGCCACCAAGCTCGAGTTTGATGCGCCCGACCCCGACGATGACGAGTTTGTCAACGTCGACCTGGTGCCACTGCATGAGCTGATCGACGCCGTACTCGACGGCAAGATCGAAGACGCCAAGACCGTTGTGGGTGCCTTGGCTTGCGACAGCATTGCTCATCGTTTGGGTGGAGCGGAGCTCTAGGTTACGCGGTTTTACCAAACCGCGTAACGAGTCGACGCTGCAAACGCCCCTAAGCGGCAATCTGCCTTTCAATCGTCGCTCGCGTACCGAAGTACGCGTCGCTCCTCTTTCAAGGCACCTTGCTCGCTTAGGGACGTTTTCGCTGACGCTGCCAGAACATTGGCGTTATATCTGTCGTGGGTTTTTCTTTCGGTTCGCTTGGTCAACCGATTTTTCCGTTCTTCCTATTTCTAGAGGACCACATGCTGAAGCGTTTTCTGTCTTATTACAAGCCCCAGATGGGGCTTTTTGTTGCTGATACTGTTTGCGCCCTGGTACTTGCCGCCATTGACCTGGCGTTCCCCATTATCTTGCGTAATCTGACCGGAGGCTTGTTTACCCAGGGCCAGGCTGCCATTATGCAGGCGCTCGGTATGATTGCGGTGGGGCTGGTGCTGATGTATGCCATCCGCTGCGCCTGCCGCTACTTTGTGAGCTATTGGGGCCACGTGATGGGCGCACGCATGGAGTCCAAGATGCGTGAGGACCTGTTCGATCAGTACGAACGGTTTAGCTTTGCATACTTTGATCGCAACAGCTCGGGCGACATGATGAGCCGCGTGGTCAATGACCTGTTCGATATCTGCGAGGCGGCGCACCATGTGCCCGAATGGATCATTATTTGCGGCATCGAGATTATCGGCTCGTTTGTGATTCTGTTTACCATCGCGCCGGTGCTCGCACTCGCCATGGCCGTGGTTACGGTGGTGTTCGCGGTCATTATGTTTTGGCAGAATATGCGCATGCGCGAGGTCTTTAGCGATAACCGCAAAAAGATTAGCGGCATCAACGCGCAGCTGCAGGATTCGCTGGCGGGCATGCGTGTGGTCAAGAGCTTTGCCAATGAGCAGACCGAGCGCTCTAAGTTTCGCGCCTCGAACAATCGCTACCTTTCGTCCAAGGAGAACATGTATCACGCCATGGGCGTCTATACCGCGACGTATGGCCTGCTCTCGGGAGTGCTTTATGTGATCGTGGTGCTGCTGGGCGGTTGGCTCGTTGCCCAGGGTCAGCTGCAGGCGGTCGATATGGCAACCTTCGCACTCTACATTTCGCTGTTCTGCACGCCGCTCGAGACGCTCGTCAATTCGGCTGAGACGTATCAGAAAGCCATCGCCGGCTTTAAGCGCATGGATGAGGTGCTCTCGACTGTCCCCGATATTCAGGATAAGCCGGGTGCTGCGGATCTGCAGGTGACGGCTGGTGCTGTGGAGTACCGCGACGTGTGCTTTAGCTACGAGGATGTTGAATTGGGCGAGCGCGGCGCCGACGGACGCCCTGTTATCGACCACATGGACCTGTCCATCAAGCCCGGTCAGACCATCGCTTTGGTTGGTCCCTCGGGCGGCGGCAAATCGACGACTTGTTCGCTGTTGCCGCGCTTTTACGACGTTGCCGCCGGCTCCATTAGCATCGACGGCCAGGATGTGCGCGACGTGACGCAGCATAGTCTGCGCCGTGCCATCGGCCTGGTGCAGCAAGATGTGTACCTGTTTGATGGAACGATCGGCGAGAACATCGCCTACGGCAAGCCGGGCGCCACGGCAGAAGAGATCGCCGAAGCGGCCCGCCGCGCCAATATTGATACCTTTATCGAATCGCTTCCGCAAGGCTACGACACCGTGGTGGGCGAGCGCGGCAGCCGTCTTTCGGGTGGTCAAAAGCAGCGCGTCGCCATCGCGCGCGTTTTTCTCAAGAATCCCAAGATCCTTATTTTGGATGAGGCGACGAGTGCCCTGGATAACGAGAGCGAGGAAGCGGTGCAGGAGTCGCTCGAAGAGCTGGCACGCGGCCGTACCACGATCATCATCGCCCACCGTCTCTCGACTATTAAGCATGCTGACGAGATTGCGACCGTTGAGCATGGTCGCGTTGTGGAACGTGGCACGCACGAGGAGCTTCTCGCCCGTGGCGGCACCTATGCCCGTTACTATCGAATGCAGTTCGAAGGTGCGCGTGCGCACGAGCTCGACTGATTGATATGACAGGAAGTTTATGGCTGATAAGAACCCTTTGACTCCGGAAGAAGTGACGGAGTTATTCTCCGAAATCGATGCATCCGGCGTCTTGGATCCTACGCTCGCCAAAAAGCGCACCGAGCGCATGCGCGAGAAAGAGGCCGCCGTCAAGCGCGGCGACAAGGCGACGCTGGCGCGGCTGCGCAGCGAGGATCGCGCGAGCCAGGCAAAACATATCGACCCGCTGTCCGAGGACGACCCTTCGGGCTCGCAGGTGAGCCATACCATTACGAAGACCGCCATGGCCGTGGTTATCGGCATTTTGGTGCTGATTGTTGGCATGCAGATTGGCTACGGCGTGATGCGACGTCTGAATACCGCGAACCTTTCCGAAAGTGTTTCGGTGGATACCGTTTCGACCGCGCTCAAGGGTGGACTTGAATGGGGCAATGGCTTTACGCAGTTCCCGCTCGATTTTACCGTCGACGAGGCAGATGAGCGCACGGGCACGGTTGAGGTGACGGTGCTGGACACGTCTTCTGCCAATGAACTCGAGCTGCTGTCCAACGGTCAGATTCAGGCGGCGGCGCTCGCAACCAATGCCCTGCTCAACGACAAGATCGACCGCGTGGTGTATAACGTTCACGCCTATATCGACGAGGACAGCAGGATCCAGCACGATTCCTTCTTTGGCATGTTTCCAGCTCAGGGGCACCAAAGCGCCATCCTGACGTTCGTTTGGACCAAGAGCTCGTCCAACGCCACGAGTATCGACTGGAAGATGCGCATCGTAAGCATGGACGACACCATTGCCGAGCGCATTCAAAAACAGGTCAACTCGGTTTCGTCGCTTATCGAGGACCCGGTGGTGAGCCAGACCAAGATCACGGAGGAGCAGGCCGAGCGCGATCTTGAGCATCGTCTGCACGGTCGAGAGATCTTCCGCGGCGGAAAGCCCGATCGCACGCCGTCCGAGCTGCTGGAGCAGGACAAGCAAAAGTAGTCCGCAGCCACATAGAACGATGTCATCCCGCGTGAGCCGCAAGCCCACGCGGGATGACTTTTTTGGGACGGGGATTAAAAAATCATTCTGTCATGTATGCAGTTGGCGACAAAGCCCTGCTCTCAGAATAATTTTTTAATCCCCGTCCCAAAAAAATCATTATGCACAGGAAGTCATAATTATCATTTTGTAAACAATTCTATGTAATTAATGCCATGGGCGATGCTTGCGGTTAGAATACCGCGAGGCCTAACTACACACCTTTAAGCCGGTCCTGTGAGACCGGGAAGGAGAACTATGGCGAACAACCATATTGCGGGCGCTGCCGCCCGCACCGTCGCGCCCAGCGAGCTGTGCCAGCGTATGCTGGCTAAAACCAGCAAGGGCACCTGCGGTCCCTGCATCCTGTATCTTGAGGATGGGACCATTTTTTATGGCCGTGCATGCGGTGCCGAGGGTACCGCAACCGGCGAGGTCTGCTTTAACACGTCGTTCGAGGGCTACTTTGAGGTCATGACCGACCCGAGCTATGCCGGTCAAATCGTAACCATGACCTATCCGCAGATCGGCAACTACGGCATTGACGAGACCGATGTCCAGTCGGCCTTCCCCGGCGATACCGCTCGCCCCGCGAGCGCTCCCGCCATGCGCGGCATGGTCGTCCACGACATGTGCGCCACGCCTTCTAACTGGCGCTCGACCGTCAGCGTGCCGGAGTACCTGCGTGCACACGGCATCGTCGCTATCGAGGGCGTCGACACCCGCGCTCTCGTGCGCCACCTGCGCGACAACGGTTCCAAGATGGGCATAATCTCGACGGAGATCTTCGACGTCGACGAGCTTGCCGAGCGCCTGTCCGCCGCGCCTACGCTGGTCGGCGAGAACCTGGTCAAGACCGTGAGCTGCCCTGAGCCCCACGCTTTTGCCGCGAGCGACCTGCCCGCTACGCATGACTTTGCGCTTTCGGCTGCCGCTCCTGCCCGTCACAAAGTGGTCGCCTACGACTGCGGTGTGAAGCGCGGCATTCTGGAGGGCCTGGTGCGCGCCGGCTGCGATCTTACCGTCGTGCCGTGGGATACGCCAGCTCAGCAGGTGCTCGACATGAATCCCGATGGCGTCTTTTTGTCCAACGGCCCCGGCGACCCCGACGCCGTGGTGGAGACCTACGAGCAGGTGCAGCAGCTGATCGGCAAGGTGCCGGTCTTTGGTATTTGTCTTGGTCACCAGATGATCAGCCTGGCCTGCGGCGCCCAGATGGAAAAGCTTAAGTTCGGTCACCGCGGTGGCAACCAGCCGGTCATGAACCTGGTAAGCCGTCGCGTGGAGATCACCGCACAAAACCATGGCTTTGGCCTGCTGTTCCCCAGCTTGGGCAAGCTTGTCCCCGAGCTTTCCGGCGGCGAGACCGAGCATGCGGCCGATGGAGATCTGCGCGTCTGGGTGCGCCGCGGAATCGCGCCGGTCGTGATGAACGAGCGCTTCGGCCGCATTCGCCTGACGCACGTGAACCTCAGCGACGGCACCGCCGAGGGCATCCAGCTGCTCGATGCCCCGTGCTTCTCGGTCCAGTACCACCCTGAGGCCTCGCCTGGCCCCACCGATGCCCACTATCTCTTTACCGCCTTTACGCGACTCATGGACGGCGAGGAGAACTACCTGGACATCGACACCGCGAAGGACCGCCTTGCCGGCTGGAACTTTGCTGAGTCCGAGACCGCTGAGACCGAGGAGAACTAACATGCCGAAACGTACTGACATCAAGCGTATCCTCGTTATTGGTTCGGGCCCCATCGTTATCGGCCAGGCTTGCGAGTTCGACTACTCCGGCGCCCAGGCCTGCAAGGTGCTCAAGGAGGATGGCTTTGAGGTCATCCTGGTCAACTCCAACCCGGCGACCATCATGACCGACCCGGGTCTTGCCGACCGCACCTATGTCGAGCCCATCACCGCCGAGTTTATCGAGCGCGTAATCAAGAAAGAGCGCCCGGACGCGCTGCTGCCCACGCTGGGCGGCCAGACCGGTCTGAACGCCGCCGTCGAGCTGGCGAAGGACGGCACGCTCGACAAGTACGGCGTCGAGATGATCGGCTGCGACCTTGCCGCCATCGAGCGCGGCGAGGACCGCAAGCTCTTTAACGAGGCCATGGCCGAGATCGGCCTGGAGGTCGCGCGCTCGGGCTATGCCTACAGCGTGGCCGACGCCGAGGCCATCGCCGAGCGCGTGGGATATCCCTGCGTGCTGCGTCCGAGCTTTACCCTCGGCGGCGCCGGTGGCGGCATCGCTCATACCCACGAGGAGCTCGTCTCCATCGTGAGCCAGGGCCTTGAGCTCTCGCCTGCCCATGAGGTACTGGTCGAGGAGTCCATCGAGGGCTGGAAAGAGTACGAGATGGAGGTCATGCGTGACCATGCCGGCAACGGCATCATCGTGTGCTCTATCGAGAACCTCGACCCCATGGGCGTGCATACCGGCGACTCCATCACCGTGGCGCCGGCGCAGACGCTCTCCGACCTTGAGTATCAGCGCATGCGCGTGGCCTCGCTCGCCATTCTGGAGAAGATCGGCGTCGAGACCGGTGGCTCCAACGTGCAGTTTGCCGTGAACCCCAACACCGGCCGCCTGATCGTCATCGAGATGAACCCGCGCGTGAGCCGCTCGTCCGCGCTGGCCTCCAAGGCCACGGGTTTCCCCATCGCCAAGGCCGCCGCGCGCCTTGCCGTGGGCTACACGCTCGACGAGATCGTCAACGACATCACTAAGGCTACGCCTGCCTGCTTTGAGCCCACGATTGACTACTGCGTGGTCAAGGTGCCGCGCTTTGCCTTCGAGAAGTTCAAGGGTACCGACCCCACGCTCACCACGCGTATGAAGGCCGTGGGCGAGATCATGGCGATCGGCCGCACCTTTGAGGAGGCCTTTGGCAAGGCTATGCGCTCGCTGGAGGACGGCCACCAGGGCATTTGCGCCGGAGGCAAAGAGGGTGCCGACAAGCTGAGCGACGATGAGCTCGCTCAGGCCGTGGCAACCCCGACCGAGCATCGCATCTTCTTTGTGGTCGAGGCCCTGCGCCGCAGCTGGGACGTTGCGCGTATCCATGCCATCTGCGGTATCGATCCGTGGTACCTCAACCGTATCAACGACATGGTGCAGGTCCAGGAGAGCATCCGCGGCCTGCGTGTGGAGGATATCGACGCCGACGCGATGCGTCTGCTCAAGCAGTACGGCACGAGCGACGCCGAGATTGCCGCGCTGACCGGCTCGGACGAGCGCTTTGTGCGCGCCTATCGCAAGGGCCTGGGCGTGGTTCCCAGCATGAAGACGGTCGATACCTGCGCTGCGGAGTTCTCGAGCGCCACGGAGTACCATTACAAGACCTACGAGAACATCTACCGCACGAGCCCAGTCGCCAAAAAGTGCGTGGCCCCCGACGAGACCACGCCGGCGGACAAGCCCAAGGCGATGATCCTGGGCGCCGGCCCCAACCGTATTGGACAGGGTATCGAGTTCGATTACTGCTGCGTGCACGCGAGCTACGCGCTGGCGGCCCGTGGCTTTGAGACCATCATGGTCAACTGCAACCCCGAGACCGTCTCGACCGACTACGACACGTCCGACCGCCTGTACTTTGAGCCGCTCACCTACGAGGACGTCATGGACGTTATCGATGTTGAGCGACCCGACGGCGTCGTGGTGACGCTCGGCGGCCAGACCCCGCTTAAGCTGGCGCGCATGCTCGAGGAGAGCGGCGTGAACATCATGGGTACCAAGCCCGACGCCATCGATTTTGCCGAGGACCGCGAGCGTTTTGCCGCCCTGCTCGACAAACTGGGTATTATGTATCCGCCGGCGGGCCAGGCCACCTCGTTTGAGGAGGCCGAGGCCGTTGCCGCACACATCGGCTACCCGCTGCTAGTGCGTCCGAGCTATGTGCTGGGCGGCCGCGGCATGATGATCGCCTACGATGCCGAGCATCTGCGCGATTACATGGCCGAGGCTGCGCGCATTAGCCCCGACTACCCGGTGTATCTGGATCGCTTCTTGGAGGGTGCGATCGAGTCCGACGTCGACGCCCTGTGCGATGGCGAGGAGGTATATATCGGTGGCATCCTGGAGCATATCGAGGAGGCCGGTATTCACTCCGGTGACTCCGCGACCTGCATTCCGCCGTTCAGCTTTAGCGAGAGCCTGCAGGCGAAGCTCCGCGAGACCACGCGCCGTATCGCCATGGCGCTGGGAGTCCGCGGCCTGGTCAACGTGCAGTATGCCATCAAGGGCGAGACCGTCTACGTGATCGAGGCCAACCCGCGCGCCAGCCGTACCGTGCCGTTCATCTCCAAGGCCACCGGCGTGCCGCTGGCCAAGTGCGCGGCGCGTATCATGGCGGGCGATTCCATCGCGAGCTTGGGCCTGCCGAGTGACGAGCGTCAGCTGGACTGGTTCTGCATGAAGGAAGCCGTTATGCCCTGGGGCCGTTTCCCGGGAGCCGACGTTATCCTGGGGCCCGAGATGAAGTCGACGGGCGAGGTCATGGGTATCGCCAAGAGCTATCCCGAAGCATACGCCAAGACGCAGCTGGCGATTGACTACCAGCTGCCCGATCCGAGCTGCGGCAAGGTGTTCATTAGCGTGTGCGACCGCGACAAGCGTCACATCCTTTCGGTCGCGCGTATCCTGCGCTACCTGGGCTTTGACATCTGCTCTACCGAGGGTACGGCGCGCGTTCTGCGTGGAGGCAACGTGACGTGCGAGGTCGTGGAAAAGATCAGCGGCCCGCATGGCGGCGAGCGTCCCAACATCGGCGACCTCATCGCCGATGGCAAGATTGCAGTGATCATCAACACACCGTACGGCCCGGGCTCGCGTGGCGATGGCTACCTGCTGCGTACCGAGGCCGTGCGCCGCGGCGTGACCTGCGTGACCGCGATGTCTGCCGCCAACACGTATGTGAGTGCCATCGAGGCGGTGCGCGAGGACCAGCAGGGCCACGGCAGCGCCAACGACATGGGCATGGACGTCATCGCCCTGCAGGACCTGCCGCAGCACACGGTGTAGGTTGAGCTGGCCGGCCGGGGCGGAGGGGGCCGAGTTTCCCTCTTCGCTCCGGCTGCAAGCAGAGTCGCTCAGTGGGAAAATCGACCACCTCCGCCCCGGCCTGCGGTGACTCGGGTGCACCGTGTGCTGCAGAAGGGGCTTTGCGCGATGACTAGGGCTGAATAAAAAGTGAGTGTGGGATCCGCCGT
>CATZRJ010000055.1 GCA_958423535.1 uncultured Collinsella sp. | reverse complement strand
TCTCGTTGTCAAAGGGATCCAGGCGGTCCTGGACATCGTTGAAGATAAAGTCGTAGCCGACGATGGAGCCCGTGGACGCAAACGATGCGGCGCCCATGAAGCGGTTGTCGTTGCAGAAAGCCAGGTTGATGCGGTTGGCACGGCCAATCTGGTGCGACTTGTAGTTCACGCCGTTGAGGGCACCGGCCGATACGCCATATACCGCCGGAATCTCGACACCGGCCTCCATGAGAACGTCGAGCACGCCTGCGGTAAATTGCCCGCGAAAGCTGCCGCCCTCCAAAACGAGCGCGACCTTGCCAGCATTTTTCGCCTTATCTTCTGCAGTCATGGTGACCTCCTGCTGTTTCGTTTTGGCCTTCTTCTACCCAGTTTTACGGAGGAGAGCGCGCAGGTTTTGGAGTTGAGAAGATGGAGCGGAAAGTACGTCCCGTTCTGAGGGGCGATTTCGGGATGGACTTTCCGCCTGGGCTGCCATTGGGAAAGCATGTCCCACTCTACGGCTCGATTCCGGGTCGCGGTTTCCGCTTGAGGCGTCATCCGGAAAATGTATCCCATTCCGAGCTTAGATTCCGGGATGCGGTTTCCGTTTGAGACACCATCCGGAAACTACGTCCCAGTCTGAGTGCGGATTCCGGGATGCGCTTTCCGCCTGAGCCGCCATTGGGAAAACGCGTCCCACCCTGCGTCACTGAAGCGTTTTCTTTACGCTCGCGCCCTGCATAGAGTTCGATTCTCCGCGGGTGGGGGGATCCGTTGGTGCGGGGGCATAGTTGGCAGAAATGCCGTCGGCAGCACATCTGTTTTGGGCTGGGGCTTTGCGCGGAGAATCCGCGTATTTGCTTCGCAAATCCGCACCGGCTTCGGCCGCCTGCCGGCGCCCTCGCCCGCGGGCTAAAAACGCTTACGCGTTTTCTTTACGCCCGCGCCCTGCATAGAGTTCGATTCTCCGCGGTACGGACAAGAAATAAAAAGGCAGGTAGATACGAATATCTACCTGCCTGTTACTTATGGTGGAGGCGCGGAGAATCGAACTCCGGTCCACGAAAGCCCCCTGATTGGCATCTCCAAGCTCAGTCGCTGGTTTAGTCTCGGACGCTTTGCGCGCAGCGACACGCTCGCGGCGTCCTAACCGGTTCGGTCTTAGCCTGCACCATACCGATTACGTGCGCAGGAGCATTCCCCTAAAATGACGTCGCGCCGGTGTCGGGGAAATCACCGGGTTGACGCGCCGCTATAAACTAAGCAGCGAGAGCCATAGGCTCAAAAGAAGAGTTGTTGTCAATTCAATTTGACGGTACCCCTGTTTAACGAGGCGAGGAGACCTCGGCTTGCTTCCTCTCTCAGAGCTATCGTGTCGAAACCAGTCGCCCCCGAATGTCGGGAAAGTCTGGATGGCATTGGGCACGAGCACCCAACACCCGTCGACTTTTCAAGGAACATACGGGGCGAGCCCCGCTTGTGGAGTGTTATCTTACCACGTTCTGAAAGCGGACAGCTGTTCTATGCACGAGCTGTGAAGACCCCAATGTGTGCTGTACTTCGCACTTTTGCTACCGATCGCGTCACGTATATTTTCGCCAAGCACAATTGACCCGTCGAAAGGACCGTTATGGATACCAAGCAGCAACTCGTCAATGCCCTCGCGGGCCTGGGCTCAACCATTACCAAAGCTATGGATGTCATCGAGGGCTTTGTCCCCTGCGGACATCCCGCCCTCACGGTATCGAACGCACTCGTCGCACTGGACGCCGACGATAATGCAGCTCTCGCCCAGCAGCTTGAGACCGTCGAGGGCTTTATCGACCACGTGAGCGAGAACCGCGGCGTGGCCGCCTACCACGGCATCGAGGTCGAGCTCACGGGTCCCAAGGCCGATCTGCTCGCAGCAATCCGCGAGGTAGGCACCCTTATGCAGACCGCAGGCGTCAAGAACACCCAGGTCAACGAGTGGGTCTACCGCAGCCTGGCAGCACTCGACAGTTCCGACGAAAAGGCAGCCGAAAAGCTCGCAGAAAGTCCCGCCATTAAGGCCGAGCTTTTGTAAATAGCAGACGCGGGTCCCTTGACGCACCGTCCTCCAAGAGGCCCGCAAACAGTTCGCGTCAACCGATAGCCGCGCCGCCGCGTTCGGCCAAGGCGAGAATCGGCATCATTTGGCGCGGGGTCTTTGCCGCAAGATCGGCATGTTCGAGCAGCTTGCGATCGTTGGTCACTAAGTAATCGACCTGGGCGCGTTTGCATGCGGCGAGTACCAGGTTGTCCTCGTAATCGCGATGGAGCGTCAGATATTTATCGGCTAGCCACAGATCGGATGCGTCTGCTCCCACGGCCGTGGCGTTTTCGGTCATATTTCGAACAAACGCCAGCGCGGCCTCGCCAATTGCACGGGCAGATGCCTCGTCGAGCGCTCCCCCGCTGGCAAGAACGCTGCGCTTCAGTTCGTGTTGGACAACGTACAGCACGTCCTTGGCGATATGCACCGGAAAGAACAGCAATGCCCCCGTCTCCGTCGCCTGACCAATAAACGCACGCGCGGCAAGCGACTTGGCATGGTCGACGCAAAACGAATCAACCCATACGTTGGCGTCTACCATGATCTTGAGAGGCGCCCCACTCACTGGATCATCCCCTTTTGGCGATAATGCTCATCCATGGCTTCGGAATAGATTGCGTCCCAATCGCGATCGTCGGATACAGGCGACGCAGCGATGCCCATATCTGAATAAAGCCGGTCTGCCGCTGCCCATGATGCGGCGAACGGAGTATCGGGCGCGGCGGTCTGCTGCCGGTCGTCGACGGCAGACAGCACTTCCTCACATTGCCCGCCACCCTGTGCGACCTTGGCCACGACCTTTTTGATGAGCTCGGGCAGTGACCTGCCCGAAAGCTGCAGCGCTTCCTCGGCACGGTTCTTGACCTGGCGATCCACGCGAACGTTCACCTGCGCCATGCCGCTAACAGCACCCATGTCGATCCCGCTCCCTTCAATTGCTAGCTCTGCTAGCAATACTATATAGAGAAGCTAGCAAATATTCAAACGCAAAAGGCCTGCGCCCGGACGACACCGATGCCGTCTGGGCGCAGGCCAGATAACATGGGCGAACACGTCAGCTAATGCAGGTACGCCTTTGCGTTGCCCAAGCTGTAGGCGATCGTCGAGCCATTGTGCAGCAGCGACGACGTCTGCGGGGTAATCGCGCCGGTAATGCCCAATGCCAGGAGCGCTGAGTTGGTGAGCATTACCTTAGAGTAGGAGCTCGTCAGACGATCAATGAGGCCCTGACTCATGCGGCGCAGGCGCACGATCGCGGCGAGATCTGTATCGGTCAGGATGATATCGGCGACCTCCTTGGCGATGTCGCTTCCGCCACCCATCGCCAGGCCCACGTCGGCCAAACCGAGCGCCGGCGAATCGTTGACGCCGTCGCCCACCATGGCAACGTGGCGCCCCTCGCTCTTAATGCGCTCCACATAAGCGTACTTGTCCTCGGGCAGCAGCTCGGCCTTAAACTCGTCGACCCCTGCCTCTCGCGCAATGCGCTCGGCCGTGCGCTCGGAATCGCCCGTGAGCATGACCACGTGCTTGACGCCCAACGCGTGCAGGTCGGCGATGGCCTCGCGGACCCCGGGCTTAAGCGGGTCCTCGATACCGAGCACGCCCACAACGGTGCCGTTGACCGCCAGATACAGCGGCGACAGGCCCTGCATCTGGGACTCAATGCGCTCCTTAATGTCGGAATCGAGCTGCGCGCTCTCGTCCTCAAACACAAAATGCGCCGAACCGATGATTGCGCGACGACCCTCGATGGACGAGGCGATGCCGTGTGCCACGATGTACTCGACGGCGGCGTGGCGCTCGCGGTGCTCGAGTCCGCGCTCACGTGCCGCATTGACCACGGCGCGCGCCACCGGATGCGGAAAATGCTCCTCCAGGCAAGCGGAAAGGCGCAGAATCTCGTCCTCACTCCAGCCATCGGTGGTAAGCACGCAAGCCAGGCGCGGCTGTGCCTCGGTCAGCGTGCCGGTCTTATCAAACACAATGGTGTCGGCCTTGGCAAACGACTCAAAATACTTCGCGCCCTTGACCATGACACCCATCTTGGCAGCATCGCTCATAGCGGTCATGACGGCCACGGAACCCGTGAGCTTGAGTGCGCACGAGTAGTCGACCATCAACGCCGCTGAGGTCTTGATGAGGCTGCGGGTGGTAAGCGCAACCAGGCCCGCGAGCAGGAAGTTCCACGGGACGATCTTGTTGGCGAGGTCTTCCATGTGCGACTGGCCCTCGGACTTGAGCGAGTCGGCCGCCTGCACGAGCGAGACGATCGAGCGGAACTTGGTCTGGGCCGTATTGGCGCGCACGCGCACCAAGATGCTGCCGTCTTCCACGACGGTACCGGCGAACACGTCGTCGCCTGCGCTGCGCTCGACGGCAAGCGGCTCGCCGGTCAGGGTCGCCTGGTTGACCATGGCGCTCCCCTGCTCGACCACACCGTCAATGCAAATGGACATGCCGGTGCGCACGGCGACCAGATCGCCGGGCTCAAGCTCGGTCGCGGCAACGCTTACCTCGGTGTCGCCGACGACCTTTTGCGCCTTGTCGGGCACATCAAGCAGCGAGTTGATGAGCTCGTTTTCGCTCATGGCGCGGGTGTAGTCCTCGAGCAGCTCGCCCACGTTAAGCAGGAACATCGTCTGGCCCGCAGTGTCGACATCACGCTTGACGAACGAAATGCCAATGGCCGAAGCGTCGAGCACAGGAACGGTCAGGCGCGGCTGCGCCAGCTCATGAAGGGCAGCGCGCAAAAATGCCATGTAACCGGCCACGACAAACACCGCACGCAGCGGCGTAGGCAGAAACCAGCGGCGCGCGTAGTGGGCGCCGATAAGTGTGGCAAGATCCATGACGAGCTTGTGCTTGCGTGGCTCAAGCTGCATCACGTAACCCGTCTTTGCGTCGGCAATGGCCTGGGCATCGAGCGCACCCAAGGCGTCGAGCACGCTTGCGCGGCGCGGCTCGTCGTACTCCAGCGCCATTTGGCCAATGCGGCCATAAACGCGCACCTTGTGCACGCCGTCGATATCGCCGCTGAGCTTAAGAAGTGCATCGAGATCGCTCTCTGGCACAGGACCCGCCAATTGAAGACGGGTCCTGCCGGGGATCTCGCTAATAATCGAGAATCTCATAGTTTGTGCCTGGGAGCGTTACTCGGCTGCCTCGTCAGCAGCGGCCTCGCTCTGGGTGATGTAGGCAGCCTCGGCAACCATGTCATCGACATTGGCCTTGGCCTGCTCGACCATGTCCTGGTAGCAGTTCTTGACGCGCATACCGCACGCGATGCCCTGCACGCAGGCGTTCTTTACCAGAGCGCTGGTGAGCAGCTTGATGCCGGCCGTACCAAGCAGAAAACCGCCACCGACAAGCAGGGTGTTAAACGTGGACTTCTTCATGTTGCTTCTCCCTTTTGCCGCACAAGCGCGGCATGGTGCCTTAGCACCCGAGTTCATTAGTTTGCTCGAGCACACTTTTGGAAAATAGTTTAGTTTATCTAACTATTAAGTTCAACAAAGGTTAACTTTTTGGAAATCTTGGGTCACGGAACAGTCGACTTCTGGCGATCCGCCCGCCGCGATGTACATCCGTGACGCCAAAGAAGAAGCCCTCCCCTCTCCAGCAAATTGAAGGTGAATGGTTTTCCGCGAAGTGAACGAGCAAAATTGGACCCCCGAAGCATCCGCATTTTTCGCCAGCAAAACCGCAGGATAAAATCGACAAAACCGCAGGAAACCGAGCCAGAAAAGTGTTGATGTTTCAGGGGTCCAAAATAGGTCGTTCACTTCGCGGAAAAGTATTCACCTTCGTTTTCGACATCCATAAAAAAGAGGGCGCCAACGGCGCCCTCTTTCACCAAATTCCATTCAGCCTACCTGACCCGAACGGCCGAGTCGTCACGGAACCGAGGGGCCGGGCGCAGGGCCTTGCCTCTCAATGAGTTCCGCACGAACAGGAGGCGCCAGTGGCGCCTCCGTCGTGAGTCAGGACTGTCCGAAATTGAGAGGCAAGGCCCTGCGCCCGGCCCCTCGGTTCCCGTTTACGAGAGCGACGTTCTCAGCAACTCGTTGAAGAGCTTCGGGTTGCCCTTGCCGCGGCTCGCTTTCATGCACTGGCCCACCAAAAAGCCGATGACCTTCTGGTTGCCGTCACGATACTGCTGCGCCTGATCGGCACAGTTTGCCAGCACCTCGTCCACAATCGGCTGCAGCGCGCCGGCATCGCTCACCTGACGCATACCGCGCTCGTCGACGATCTTGTTGGGGTCGTCGCCGGTCTGGGCCATGGCCTCAAAGACCTCGTGAGCCTGGTTGGAGCTGATGGCATCGGTCGCCAGCAGCTTGGCAAGAGCCGCCACCTGAGCCGGCGCGATGCCGGACTCGGTCAGCGAGACGCCCGCACCCTTAAGATAGGCGATCATCTCGTTCACCAGCAGGTTTGCGACCGTCTGAGCCTCTTTGCCAGCCATGCCGGCAGCGGCGGCCTCAAAGAACTCGGCAAACTCCGGGTCGCCGGCGATTTGCTCGGCATCGGCCGCCTTAATGCCAAAGTCGGCCTCAAAGCGGGCGCGCTTGGCATCGGGCAGCTCGGGGATCTCGCCTCGGCAGCGGTCGATGAACTCATCGTCCAGATCGAACGGCGCCAGATCGGGGTCGGGAAACAAACGATAGTCGTCGGCCGTCTCCTTCACACGCATGACTACGGTGCGCTTGCGGCTGGGCTCCCAGTGACGGGTCTCCTGGTAGATAATGCCGCCCTCCTCGAGCACCTCGGCCTGGCGGCAAATCTCGTAAGCAAGGCCGTCATGTAGGCTCTTAAACGAGTTGAGGTTCTTGAGCTCGGTTTTGGTGCCCAGCTTGGTCTCGCCGCGGCGGCGCAGCGACACGTTGCCGTCGCAGCGCATGGAGCCCTTCTCCATGGAGCAGTCGGAAATGCCCAGCGTCACAAAAATGCGACGGAGCTTCTCCATAAACAGGCGGGCCTCCTCGGGCGTACGCAGATCGGGCTCGGTGACGAGCTCAATCAAAGGCGTGCCGCAGCGGTTGTAGTCGACGAGCGACTCGGCAGCGGCGGTAATGCGGCCCTCGGCACCGCCCACGTGGACCATCTTGGCGGCGTCCTCCTCCATGTGGATGCGCAGGATGCGGATGGGCACCGTGTAGGAACCGTCCTCGCGGCGCTCGGGCATCTGCAGGTTGGACGCATCGTAGCTGGCCAGATGGCCGGCGCGCTGATTGCCTTCGCGCATGGTCGACGTCATGGACATGGACAGGCCCTCGGCGTTGGCCGAGGCGCTCGCCAGGCTCTGAGCCTCGGCCTCGCCAAACGCGCAGTCGGGGCGCTCGGCGGCACCGCGACCGGTCACGTCCAGGTCCAGGTGGCCGTACATGGCAAAGGCGACCGGACCCTGCGTGGTCTGGAAGTTCTTGGCCATGTCGGGATAGAAGTAGTGCTTGCGGTAGAACATCGAGTGGCGCTGAATCTCGCAGTTGGTGGCGAGACCGGCCTTGACGATGCTCTCGATGGCGCGCTTGTTGGGCACCGGCAGTGCGCCGGGCAGGCCCAGGCACACCGGGCACACGTTGGCGTTGGGCTCGTCATCGTGGCTGAGCTTGCAGTTGCAGAACATCTTGGTATCGAGCGCGGTGAGCTCGGTATGGATCTCCAGGCCGATCACGGCCTCCCAATCCTGCAGGACCTCGGAAAGCTCCTTCATTACAGCTCGCCTCCCTTCCCGGCAAAATCGGGCGCGACGGAAAGCGCGGGCGCACCCGTGGCGGCATCGGCAAAGCCGCGCTCCAGGGCGCGGGCAAACGTGAGCAGCTGACGGTCCTTAAAGGCCGGACCAACCAGCTGGGCAGAAACGGGCAGCTGAGTATCCTCGCCCAGACCCAGCGGCACCGAGATACCACCGTTGCCGCAAATGTTGAGCGAGATGGTGTACAGGTCCGAAAGGTACATCTGCGTGGGATCGCTGATCTCGCCAAACTTAAAGGCCGTGCGCGGCGAGGCGGGCATGAGGATGGTGTCCACCTTGGCATACGCGGCGTCGTAGTCCTGCGTGATGAGCGTGCGGGCCTTTTGCGCGGCGTAGTAGTACTTGTCGTACACGCCCGAGCTCAGCAGGTAGGCGCCGAGCATCTGACGGCGCTTGGCCTCGGCGCCAAAGCCATGGGCGCGCGAGAGCGAGCTCTGGTCGGACAGGTTGGCGCAGCCCTCCTCCTGATAGCCGTAGCGAATGCCATCGAAGCGGGCCAGGTTGGAGAACGCCTCGGCCGGGCCGATGACGTAGTAGGCGGCGATGGCGGCGTCCAGGTGTGGCAGGTCGACCTCGACCAGCTCGGCACCCTGGTTCTGCAGCTCCTGGGCGGCGCGCTGAACAGCGGCCTTGACCTCGGGCGTCAGGCCCTCGGCCTCCATAAACGCGGGGATGATGCCCACGCGCTTGCCCTCGATGCTGTCGTTGAGATGCTCGGTAAAGTCGACGGCGCAATCCTGGCTGGTGCAGTCGTACGGATCGTGGCCCGCACCGGTAAGCGCGTTCATGGCCAGCGCGACATCCTCGACCGTGCGGCCAAAGGGGCCCACCTGGTCGAGCGACGAGCCAAATGCAACCACGCCGTAACGGCTCACGGCGCCATACGTGGGCTTAAAGCCCACCACGCCGCACAGCGACGCCGGCTGGCGAATGGAGCCGCCGGTATCCGAGCCCAGCGAGAGCGCAACCTCGCCCGCGGCGACGGCGGCAGCGGAGCCGCCCGAGGAGCCGCCGGGCACGCGCTCGGTATCCCAGGGGTTGTTGGTGCGGTGGAACGCCGAACTCTCGGTGGAGCTGCCAAAGGCAAACTCGTCCATGTTGGCCTTGCCCATAGGCAAGCAGCCGACATCGAGCATGCGCTGGACGCAGGTGGCGGTGTAGACGCTCTGGTAGTCCCCGAGCATGCGGGAAGCGCAGGTGGTGCGCGTGCCCACGAGGTTCATGTTGTCCTTGATGGCCAGCGGCACGCCCGCGAGCGGGGGCAGCGGCTTGCCTGCGGCACGGTCGGCATCCACGCGCGCGGCGGCCTCGAGCGCCAGCTCGGGCGCCACCTGCAGGAATGCCTGGACCCCGCCCTCGCGCGCCTCGATGGCGGCAAGGGAGGCCTGGGCCACCTCGGTAGCGGTAAAGTCGCCGGCAGAAACGCCCGCGGCGATCTGGGCGGCGGTAAGGGAATCGAAGCTTTGCGCCATTACTCGCTCTCCCCCTCTCCCAAAATGGACGGCACGCGGAAGTAACGGTCGCGCGCGCTGCCGGCGTTCTCGAGAGCAACGTCGAGCGGCAGGTCGCGCTCGGGCTCGCGCAGGTCATCGCCCATCACGTTGGACAGGCTTCCGATGGGATGGAACGTGGGCTCCACGTCGGGCAAGTCATATTGCAGGACGGGCTCGAGCATCTGGACGGCATCGTTCATGTAGGACGTCATCTGGGCGAGCTCGTCATCGGTCAGTGCGATCTTTGCGTACTCGGCGATGCCGCGCACGTCTTTCTCGCTGAGTGCCATAGGCGCTCCCTTCCGCATAACAG
>CATZRJ010000054.1 GCA_958423535.1 uncultured Collinsella sp. | reverse complement strand
GGCGCCATCGTCTTTTGCATCCTGATCATCGGGCTGCGCCTCGATTTCCGGCTCATCCTGCGCATCGACGCTCGAATCGTCAAACGCAATCTCGGCCAGCGCGATCTGGTCTAGGCTCTCCAGGGCCTCGGCGCACGCTTCTGCATCTTGGGCCGCATCCTCTTGGTCCATCGTCTCATCTTTCATATATCCCCCAAGCTCAATATCGGGACAACACTGTACCCAAAAACGGGACCCCATAGAGCCGCCGCATGATTTGAAATCCGATTTTAAATATGCGCATGTTTTTGAATAGATGAATAGAGGCGCGACGACAAAAGCCCCCGAAAAGCGAGCGAAACGCTTTCCGGGGGCTCTGCGAGACATTGGATTGAAAATCCTGGCGGGCGGGCCTATGCCCAAGTGCCAACAGCGACCAACATGTTACTCGGCGTGCGCGTAATCCACCTTGGCGCGGCGAGCGGTAGCCTTCTCCCAATCGCTGGTGCCCTCAAAGACATCCTGCTTGTAGGGATTGCGGCCGAGCTTCTTGGCGCGGTAGGCGATGTAGATGATCGCGGCGACATTGGCGACCAGTGCGGCGATCGAGACCGCGGTGGCGGCGCCGGGGTCGAGCGTGGAGTGGGTCACAAAGATGGACTCCTCCTGGAAGTACGGGAACACCTGGGCAAACATGCACCAAATGGCCAGCGTAAAGGCGCGGTTCTGGATCCAGCCGCCCTTGTTCCAGATAAAGGCGGCGACGGTGGGCGCCAGCAGCAGCGCAAAGCCGCAGAACCAGGAGTGGGTGGGCAGGCAGTTGTAGGTGTAGCAGAAGTTCCAGATATCGTAGGCGATGATGTAGACCCAGGTCATGTCGGGCCACAGCATATCGGTCTGATCCTCGGAGGCGTAGACGCTCCACCAACCGGTCATGCAGAAGATGTTGATGATACCGGCGATGCCGTTGAACACGTTGTTCCAGCCGGCCAGCTGCGTAGCACCTTCGGAGGTGACCCAGGTGGACTCGCCCAGGACAAAGAAGTGATAGGCGCTCTCGAAGTCGGACACGACGGCGATCATGATGTTGATGGCGACGATCACAAACGGCCATGCGCGGAACCAATGCGCCTTGCCGATCTTCCCCCACTGGTACTTAATGGCAATGAAGCCCCAGCAACCGGCCAGCGCCGCGTATACCTTGGCGTAGTGGAACCAGCTGTTCTGGAACACATGGGTGGGGTTGGTGAGCGCCCACTCGGCACCCTGCGAAACGCCGACGGCGATGGCGACGCAGTAGATGGTCATGGCCAGCGGAGCCACGCCAAAGATGATTGCCGCGCCCAGCTTGGTGCGGCGGCCGACCTCGTTGAGCACGATCAGGCCAATAAAGACCATGGCCCAGCCGGCCCAGTGGATAAGGGTATCGCTACCCCAAACATCGAACAGCATGCTGCTCTCCTTTCACACGCCCGCGGCCCCTCTTCCGATCGCGGGCAGTTTGGCCAAATGTCGTCAGTTCTGGGGCTTGCGCTCCGGATACTTGGCGGTATAGCCCTCGATGTGGAGTGTCGAGGCGATGACTTCCTTGACCGTCTCGTCGGGCACATCGGGGTGTGTGCGGATATACATCAACAACCCCATGATGAGGGTGTAGAACGTCTCGTAGACATGGTCGATGCGTAGCTCATGATGGGCGACAAAGTCCACCACGGTGGTGTCGCAGATGTATTGCGCCACGCGCTGGACCACGTTGTGCAAAAAGCCGCCGTAGAGCGCGCCACTGCTTGAGGTGAGCGTACTCGGCAGCTCGTGGCCGCTGGCGACCAGACGCTTAAAGAGCGGGGCGACGGTGTCGAGCGCGCCCTCGATATCGCCAACGGTGCGGCTGGCATTCCACTGCTCGAGCTCGGAGATAAAGCCGTCGATTGCCTCGTCCATTACGGCGGTGACGGCGGCGTCCATGTCGGCGAAGTAGTGGTAGAACAGCGAGCGCGTGCAGCCGGCTCGCTTGGTCACGGCCGAGACGGATAGATGCGACACGCCCAGCTCGGAGCTCACGGTGCGCACGGCGGCGAGAATCTCGCGACGGCGCTCGTCGCCCGTCAGGCGCTTTGCCGCGCTGTCGGGCGCGGGGACGGCGTCGGCCACAGAAGTGTTCGCTGCATTATCGCTCATGCGCTTGCCGCCTTTCATCCGTTTGAGCCCGACCGTTCGCCTAACAGTCTTGAATATTGTTGACGGTTCGTCAATACTATTTTTGACACAATGTCAACTAATGGCGGGTGAACGGCATGGGGGCATGTCCGGCCCGCAAAAAAGAGGGGTGCTGCGGCCTCGTCGGACTGCGGCAAGAGAAGGGACAACCATGATTCTCAACGGACCGGGAATTAGCTACACCGAGCCCGATATCGGCGCGGAGTTTGTGCCGCCGCTGCCGGAGCATCCGCGCGAGGCCATCGTCAAACTGTGCGAGCACTGCACCAACCGTCTGCTGCATCGCGACGAGCTGCTGGGCTACGAGTACTGGTCGTTTGCCGAGGCCGCGACCGACGAGCAGGCCGAGGTGCTCTGCAAGATGAAGATGCGCCGTCCCTACACGCTGCCCGAGATGGTCAAGCTCACCGGCATGCCCGAGGCCCAGATTGAGAAGATGCTCGACGACATGAGCTACACGGGTCTGCTCGAGTACAACTGGGAAAATCCCGAGCGCGCCAAGCAGTGGGTGCTGCCCATGCTGGTACCGGGTTCCGCCGAGTTCCTCAACATGCGCTTGAGTCAGCTCGAGGAGCATCCGGTCTATGCCAAGTTCTTTGAGCAGGCGTCCAAGGGGCCGCTGTCCAAAGCCACGCCGATGGTGCCGCCCGGAGGCGCCGGTATCGGCATGCACGTCATTCCGGTCGAGAAGGCTATCGATGCTTCGAGCACCTCGGTGCCGATTGAGCATATCGAGCATTGGCTCGACAAATACGAGGGCAAGTATGCCGCCAGCACCTGCAGCTGCCGCGCGAGCCGTCGTGTGATGGGCGAGGGTTGCGCCGACGACCCGGCCGATTGGTGCATTGCCGTGGGCGATATGGCCGACTATGTGGTCGAGACCGACCGCGGCCACTATGTGACGCGCGACGAGGTTTACGACATCTTGCGCCAGGCCGAGGACAACGGCTTTGTGCACCAGATCACCAATATCGACGGCGAGAACAAAATCTTCGCCATCTGCAACTGCAACGTTAACGTGTGCTACGCCCTGCGTACCTCGCAGCTGTTCAACACACCCAACCTGTCGCGCTCGGCCTATGTCGCCAAGGTCGAGAAGGACAAGTGCGTGGCTTGCGGTCGCTGCGTTGAGGTGTGTCCGGCCGGCGCCGCCAAGCTCGGCCAGAAGCTCTGCAGCAAAAAAGCCGGCGGACAGGTGCCTGAGTATCCGCGCCAGGAGCTGCCCGATGCCACCAAGTGGGACCACACCAAGTGGTCGCCCAACTATCGCAACGATAACCGTATCGAGACGCACGAGTCCGGCACCGCGCCCTGCAAGACGGCCTGCCCCGCGCACGTTGCCGTTCAGGGCTATCTAAAGCTTGCGGCGCAGGGCCGCTATGACGAGGCACTGGCGCTCATCAAGCGCGAGAACCCGCTGCCCGCTATCTGCGGCCGCGTGTGCAATCGCCGCTGCGAGGACGCCTGCACCCGCGGTCGCGTGGATGCAGCCGTGGCTATCGACGAGGTCAAGAAGTTCATCGCCCAGCGCGATCTGGATGCCGCGACCCGCTATGTCCCGCCCGTGGTGACGCCGACGCGTGCCGGCGGCTTCGACCAGAAGATCGCCATTATCGGTGCCGGCCCGGCCGGTCTGTCCTGCGCCTTCTATCTGGCCGAGAAGGGCTACAAGCCCGTCGTGTTCGAGAAAAACGAGCGCCCGGGCGGTATGCTCACCTACGGTATTCCCAGCTTTAAGCTGCAGAAGGATGTTATCGAGGCCGAGGTCGAGATCATTCGCCTGATGGGCGCCGAGTTCCGCTATGGCGTTGAGGTCGGTCGCGATGTGACGCTCGACGAGCTGCGCGAGCAGGGCTTTAAGGCCTTTTATGTTGCCATCGGCTGTCAGGGCGGCCGCCTCGCCGGTATTCCGGGCGAGGATGCCGAGGACGTGACCGTGGCCGTCGACTTTTTGCGCGAGTTCAACAGTGGCAAGATCGACGCGCTGCCCGGCCGCACCATCGTGGTGGGCGGCGGCAACGTTGCTATCGATGTCGCGCGCAACGCCTGCCGTCTGGGCTCCGAGCACGTTGAGATGTTCTGCCTGGAGAGCGAGGCCCAGATGCCCGCTAGCGAGGAGGAGCGTCGCGAGGCTGTTGAGGACGGCGCCCACATCAGTTGCGGCTGGGGCCCCAAGGAGGTTCACCTGGACGAGGCCGGTCGTGTGTGCGGTATCACCTTCAAGCGCTGCACGCGTGTCTTTGACGACGAGGGCCGGTTTGCGCCCGAGTACGACGAGAACGATCTGCGCCGTGTCGATGCCGACCGTGTCGTCATGTCGATTGGCCAGTCCATTGTGTGGGGCGATCTGCTGGCTGGCTCCAAGGTGGAGCTTGGCCGCGGCCAGGGCGCCCTTGCCGATCCTCAGACCTATCAGACCGCTGAGCCCGACATCTTTGTGGGCGGAGACGTCTACACCGGCCCGAGCTTTGCCATCGATGCCATCGCCGCCGGTCACGAGGCCGCCGTGTCCATCCATCGCTTTGTGCAGCCGGGCTCCACGCTCACCATCGGCCGCAATCAGCGCCGCTACACCGCGCTCGACCGCGACGATGTCGTGATCGAGAGCTACGACAACGCGAGCCGCGAGGTGGCGCATGTCGACCGCGAGCGCGAGAAGGCCGCGCCGTTTAGCGAGTACGTCGAGACCTTTACCGAGGAGCAGGTGCGCGCCGAGACCGCCCGCTGCCTGGGTTGCGGTGCCTCGATCGTCGACCCCAACAAGTGCATCGGCTGCGGTCTGTGCACTACCAAGTGTGCGTTCGATGCCATCCACCTGGATCGCGACCGCCCCGAGTGCTCCACGATGGTCAAATACGAGCAAAAGCTCCCAAGCCTGGGCAAGTATGCTTTGAAACGCGCCATCAAGATTAAGTTCGGTCGCAAGTAAGTAGTCATAACGGGAACGGCGGAGGAAAAAGTGCATGAATTGGGAATCGTCTATCACATCATTCGCGATGTCGAGAACGTGGCGCGCGCCAATGGCGTGAGTCGCGTTTCGAGCGTGACGTTGCTGTTGGGCGAGGTCTCGGGCGTCGTTCCCGACTTGCTGCTCGACGCTTGGCGCTGGGCGGCAGATAAAAAGCCCATCGCGCAGGGCGCGGAGCTTATTGTGGAGCCCGTCGAGGCCGTGACGCATTGCAAGGCGTGCGGCCGCGACTACGCGACGGTCGAGCACGGCAAGACCTGTCCCCATTGCGGTAGCGGCGATACCTATCTGCTCCAGGGCCAGGAGGTCATGATCAAGCAGATTGAGACCCCCGACGAGGACCCGGCAGACGCTGTCCCCGACGGCCCTTCCGACGTCCCCGACGCCGTCGACGCCGCCAACCCCCTCCACATCGTCTAGGATTCCCTATAAGTTGCGGTGAAATAGTTCCTAAATCCAGCCTTCTGACTCTTAAACAAGAACTATTCCACCGCAACTTTTTGAGTGGTTTCGTAGATCATAAGTCGCGCAAATAGTCAAGTCATACCTGTTTGAACAAAGTAGCGGCAGTACAAGCGCATTCGCACTTGTTTAAAACCGATATTAATGAACAGCATGCTTGTGTCTGTAAAATACATGGCTTGATGAGCGACGCTTTGGCGGGTAATGAGTCGAAAAACAGCGACGTAATCAATTTGTAACAAACTTAGACGTTTAAACAAATAATGCAACCTTTTACGAATTTAGCTATAATTCCACAAACCAAACAGCTATACTCCTTTATTGTCGTGTAGGAATTACGTAGACAAAAAGGAGGTTATGTGATGGTAAGTATTGTTCTTGCTAGCCATGGGGACTTGGCAGCTGGAATCAAGCAGACGGGCTCGATGGTCTTTGGCGATCAGCCGTCTGTTGCCGTGGTCTCGCTCGAGCCGAGCATGGGCCCCGACGACTTCCGTGCCAAGGTCGAGGAAGCAATCGCTTCCTTCGAGGACCAGGAGCAGGTGCTCTTCCTCGTTGATCTGTGGGGCGGCACGCCGTTCAACCAGATCAGCGGACTCATCGAGGGCCACGATTCCTGGGCTATCGTCACCGGTGTCAACCTGCCTATGCTCATCGAGGCATATTCGCAGCGCTTTGACGCAAAGAACACTGCACATGCGATCGCAAAACATCTCGTGACTGAGGCTAAGGCTGGCGTGCGCGTCAAGCCCGAGTCTCTGGAGCCCGAGGAGAAGAAGCCGGCTGCGGCCGCCGCTGCTCCTGCAGGCGCTATCCCTCCGGGAACGGTCATCGGCGACGGGCACATCAAGATTGCCCACGTCCGTATCGACACCCGTCTGCTGCATGGTCAGGTGGCCACCACGTGGACCAAGCAGATCAACCCCAACCGCATCATCGTGGTTTCCGACGGCGTTGCTCACGACGAGCTCCGCAAGACCATGATCGAGCAGGCTGCCCCTCCGGGAGTCCATGCCAACGTCGTGCCCATCAAGAAGATGGCCGAGGTCGTCAAGGACACGCGCTTTGGTGACACCAAGGCCATGCTGCTCTTTGAGAACCCGCAGGATCTGCTCAAGGCCATCGAGGCCGGCGTCGACATCAAGGAAGTCAACATCGGTTCCATGGCTCACTCCAAGGGCAAGGTCGTCGTCACCAACGCCGTCGCCATGGGCGATGACGACGTCAAGACTCTCGAGGCCCTCAAGGCCAAGGGCGTCAAGTTCGAGGTCCGCAAGGTTCCTTCGGATGCCTCCGAGGATCTCGATGCCATGTTGAAGAAAGCTAAGGCCGAACTGGCCGCTCAAGCATAGTAAAGGAGGGTCCGATACATGTCTGCAATCACTATTCTGCTTGTTGCGATTGTCGCGTTGCTTGCCGGTATGGAAGGCATTCTGGATGAGTTCCAGTTCCATCAGCCGCTCGTGGCATGCACGCTTATCGGTCTCGTAACCGGTCACCTTCAGGAGGGCATCCTCCTGGGCGGTTCGCTCCAGATGATGGCCCTTGGCTGGGCTAACGTCGGCGCCGCCGTCGCGCCTGACGCCGCTCTGGCCTCGGTCGCTTCTTCGATCATCATGGTGCTCGCCCTCAACGGCGGCGCCACTGATTCGGCCAAGGCCGTTACCGCGGCCATCGCCGTCGCCGTCCCGCTGTCGGTCGCTGGTCTGTTCCTGACCATGATCTGCCGTACCATTGCTACCGCTATCGCTCACGCCATGGACGGTTGCGCCGAGAAGGGCGACTTCTCCGGCATCGAGCGCTGGCAGTATGCTGCCATCCTCATGCAGGGCCTTCGTATCGCCATCCCGGCAGTGCTTCTGTGCGTCATCCCGGCCGAGGCCGTTACCAACGCGCTTAACGCTATGCCCGACTGGCTGTCCGGCGGCATGGCTGTCGGCGGCGGCATGGTCGCCTCCGTCGGTTACGCCATGGTCATCAACATGATGGCCACCAAGGAGACCTGGCCGTTCTTCATCCTCGGCTTTGTCCTTGCTGCCATCCCTCAGCTCACGCTGATCGCCCTTGGCCTCATCGGCATCTCCCTTGCCCTCATCTACCTTGGCCTTAAGGATCTGGCCAAGCAGGGTGGCGGCATGGGCGGTGGCTCCGGCGACCCGCTCGGCGACATTCTGAACGATTACGAGTAGGAGGGGAGTGATACATATGGCAGAGAACAAGATTCAGCTCACCAAGGCTGACCGCAAGAAGGTTTGCTTCCGTCATCAGTTCCTTCAGGGCTCGTGGAACTACGAGCGTATGCAGAACGGCGGCTGGTGCTTCGCAATGATCCCTGCGATCAAGAAGCTCTACACCAGCAAGGATGACCAGATTGCCGCTCTTAAGCGCCACCTGGAGTTCTATAACACCCACCCCTATGTTTCCGCCCCCGTCATTGGCGTTACCCTCGCCCTCGAGGAGGAGCGCGCCAACGGTGCTCCGATCGATGATGTCGCCATCCAGGGCGTCAAGGTCGGTATGATGGGCCCGCTCGCCGGCGTCGGTGACCCCGTCTTCTGGTTCACCCTTCGCCCGATTCTGGGCGCTCTGGGCGCTTCCCTGGCCCTGTCCGGCAGCATCGCCGGTCCGCTGCTGTTCTTCTTCGCGTGGAACATCATCCGTTACGCTTTCCTGTGGTACACGCAGGAGTTTGGCTACAAGGTCGGCTCCTCCATCGCCAAGGACCTCTCCGGTGGTCTGATGGGCAAGGTCACCGAGGGCGCTTCCATCCTGGGTATGTTCATCATCGGTGCCCTGGTCGAGCGCTGGGTGTCCATTTCCTTCACCCCGATCGTCTCCACGGTCAAGCAGTCTGCTGGCGCCTTTATCGACTGGGCTAGCCTGCCCTCCGGTTCTGAGGGTATCAAGGAAGCGCTGACGATGTACAACTCCGTCGGTGCTACCGCCCTTGATCAGATGAAGGTCACCACGCTTCAGGCCAACCTCGATCAGCTCATCCCCGGCCTTGCCGCCGTGTGCCTGACCCTGCTGGTCTGCAAGCTCCTCAAGAAGAAGGTCAGCCCGATCGTCATCATCCTGGCTCTCTTCGCCGTCGGCATCATCGGTCGCTTCTGCGGCTTCATGTAAGCACGCTTCGGCTTAAGACCGAGAGTTGCTAGGCAAGGGCTTTTGAGCCATTGAAACGGACCGCACCCGGTGGGTACACTGGATGCGGTCCGATTGTTTTTATTGGAGGGCGAGGCGCGTATGGCGCAATCTCAGAACAGCACGGTCGATCTGGCAACGCCGGCAACCTGCCTGATGGGGCTTACCAGCCACGGTAACGTGATGGTGGGCAATAAGGCGTTTGAGTACTATAACGAGCGCAATCCCGAGGATTATATTCAAATCCCGTGGGACGAGGTCGACTATATTGCCGCCGAGGTTTTGCGCGGCACCAAGAAGATCACGCGTTTTGCCATCTTCACCAAGGACAACGGTCACTTTACGTTTTCGACGCGCGACGACAAAGAGACGCTTCGCGCGGTCCGCAAGTACGTCGACGAGAATAAGCTCGTGCGTTCGCCCGACTTTATCGATGTGACGGCCAAGGGCGCCAAGAGCATCCCCTCCGTTATCAAAAACCTCTTCCACAAAGGTAACTAGCTCCTCATAAGTTGCGGTGAAATAGTTCCTAAATACGGCTTTAGATGCTTCAGACAGGAACTATTCCACCGCAACTTCGAAGTCTAGTCATGCGACGTATTGCGATGCAGTAAATCTGCTACACTAGTACAGCATGCCTCCGTAGCTCAGGGGATAGAGCACCGCTCTCCTAAAGCGGGTGTCGACGGTTCGAATCCGCCCGGGGGCACCAGAAGAATATCGAGCCCGGTACCACCACGGTGCCGGGCTCTTCTGGTCTAAGGGCCGGATTCGGGCCGTCGACACCCGCGTCACCAATTTCCCCGCGGGGGGGGGTCGAATCCGCCCGGGGGCACCAGAGGAATATCGAGCCCGGTACCGCTATGGTGCC
>CATZRJ010000053.1 GCA_958423535.1 uncultured Collinsella sp. | reverse complement strand
TCCGGAAGCAGGGCCACGATATCGTCGAGCAGGTCGCCCGTGCCATGGCCATGCAGGGCCGAGAGCGGCGTGGGCTCACCGATGCCGAGCGAATAGAACTCCCAGATGCTGTCGTTCTCGCGATCGGGATTGTCGAGCTTGTTCACCAGCAGAAAGACCGGCTTGTCGCAGCGCTTGAGCATGCGAGCGACCGACTCGTCCTCCTCGGTGACGCCGGTGCGGCCGTCGACCACAAACAGGATGACGGCGGCTTCCTCGGCGGCGGCGAGGGCCTGGTCGCGAATGGACGTGGCAAAGACGTCATCGCTCTTGAGCGGCTCGATGCCGCCCGTGTCGACGATGGTGAACTCGCGGCCGTTCCAATCTGCCGTGTGATACGAGCGGTCGCGCGTAACGCCGCGGGACTCGTGGACGATGGCGTCCGAGGTCTGGGCCAGGCGGTTAACGAGCGTGGACTTGCCCACGTTGGGGCGTCCGACGACGGCGACGATAGGTTTCATCTGCTCTCCTTTAATGGGTAGGGTCAGCGGGAATAGTTGAATTGGCGGGCGTTATGCCAAGGATGTGCTCCAGGGTATCGAGCAGCTCATGTGGCATGGTCGATACCACATGAACCTCGGCGCCGCGACCGGTAAGGCTTGCGAGTAATTCGTCACGATGATACTCGTCAAGGGTCATACCGTCGGCGTTGAACATGAGCTTAGGCACAAAGAGCATAACCCCCGACAGGTCCTGCGGCAGCTGCTCCAAGATGTCGCAGGCGACGATGAGGCCGGTCACGTCCACGTTGCCGCCAAAGTAGTGGTTTTTGATGGCCGTGACGGTACCGGCAAGGCCGTGCGGCGATTCCACAAAGCGGGCCACGGTGTCGCGCGCGCTGGCGCCCGAGAGGCACAGCAGGCGCTGGCCACGGGCGGCGATTGCCTCGCGAACGCGGCGCAGGCGCTCGGCGTCGGCGGCGAGCACGTTGTCGGTCTCGTCCAGATAGGAGCGGATCATGCCGATGCCGTCGTAGTACTGCGGGTAGCCGTCGTAAAAGTCTGCCTCGGGCGGCTCGATGCCGGCATCCAGGTAGAACTCGTCGCTCATCTGGAAGGTGTGGCGGCCAAAGCGTTCGAAGGCGCGGTCCTGGTAGGGTCGGATCATGGCAATCGTCTCGCGCGCCAGCTCGGGTTTGTCGCTGTAGGACCAGCTAAAACGGTTCTGATGCTTGGTAAAGCCGAGCGGCACAATGCCCAGGCTCGTGATTTGCTCGTGCTCCTCGCAAAAGCGCAAGGTTTTTTCCAGCTCCTCGCCGTCGTTCATGCCGGGACACAGCACGATCTGCGCGTGAATCTCGATGCCGGCGGCCATGATGGCCTCGAGTACGTCCATGCCGCGCTGGGCGTTACGGCCCATCATGCGACGGCGGACGTCGGGGCTCACGGCGTGAACCGACACGTTCATGGGGCTCATGTTGCGATCGATGACGTTTTGCACGTCCTCGTCGGTGAGGTTCGTGAGCGTGACAAAGTTGCCTTGCAAGAAACTCAGGCGGTAGTCATCGTCGCGGATGTAGAGCGTGGAGCGACCGCCCTTGGGGAGCATCGTCATAAAGCAGAACACGCAGGCGTTTACGCAGGTGCGCATGCCGTCAAAGATGGGGCCATCGAACTCAAGCCCCCAGTCCTCGCCGGGAAAACGATCGAGCTCGACGGGGGTGACGGTGCCGTCGCGCGGATCGAAAACCTCCAGCTCGACGGTGTCGTCGTCTGCCTCCCAGAGCCACACGATCATATCGGTCAGCTGCTCGCCGTTGACCGTGAGCACGCGCATTCCCGGCTCGATACCCACATCCCACGCGGGCGATTCGGGACGCACGTTTTTAACGAGCGCGCCCTCACCCGGCTCGGGGTCGCGGCTGCGCCCGTAATCGGCCACCTCGGCGGCGTATGCGGGTACGGTCTGGTCCATGATTAGCGGCAAAGCTCCTTGATGCGCTCGACGGCGCGCTCGATGTGTTCTTGCGGGGTGGAGGCTCCGGCGGTGATGCCGATGTGGCGGGCGTTGACAAACCATGCGGCCTCAAGCTCCGAAGCTTCCTCGATGTGATGCGTGTGCTCGCAGGCATCAGCACAGATCTGCGCCAGGCGGCGGGTGTTGCCCGAGTTCTTTCCGCCCACCACAACCATGCAGTCGCAGCGGTTGGCGAGAGACGCCGCCGCCTGCTGGCGCTCGCTCGTGGCTGCGCAGATGGTGTTGATCACGCGCAGTTCCTGCACGCGTGAGGTGATGGAGGCCACTACCTCGGCCAGGTTCCGTGCGGTCTGGGTGGTCTGCACGACGAGGCCCACCTTGCCCTTGAGCGGTAGCGCGTCCGCATCGGCGGCGCAGCTCACGACCTGCGCGTCATCGCCGGCGTGGCCCAGGATGCCCTCAACCTCGGGATGGCCCGGCTCGCCCACGACGAGCACGCGATAGCCCTCGCGCACCAGGCGCTCAGCGGCCACGTGGACCTTCTTGACGTAGGGGCAGGTGGCGTCGACCACGTCGAGGCCACGCTCGAGAGCGACCTCGATCACCTGCGGCACCACGCCGTGCGCGCGAATGATCACGGTGCCCGATGCGGCATCGTCCAGGGTCTCGGCCAGGCCGACGCCCGCCTCGGCAAGCTCGCGCACCACGATGGGATTATGGATGAGCGGGCCCAGGGTGTGGATCTGAGCGTTCTCCCCCGCTTGCGGGGCGGCCGCCAATGCCATATCGAGCGCACGCTGCACGCCGTAGCAGGTGCCGGCGTGGGCAGCGATTTCGATAGTGGGGGCGTCTGCCTTTCCGGCAACAGCCTCGGCAGAGTTCATGATATCCTCGCCCATGGCTAGAACCTACCCGGGTGCTCGGCGCACAGGTCATCGCGCATGGCGTAGACACGACTCATGGCCTCGGACTCAAACCATGCCAGGAGTTCCTTGCGCTTGAGCTCGGCCGGAGCATCGGAAAGCGAAATGGCCTTGCCGGCACGGATCCAGCACTTTTTGGGGCGCATGAGCTTTTTGCCCGCAGGCGTAATGTCGGACCAGCCGCAGATGGCGAGTGGGTTGACGGGCGCCTTGCCCATCTGGGCGATGAGCGCAAACCCGCCGTGGACCTCGGGCTTGATCTCGCGCGAGCGGATGCGCGTGCCCTCGGGGAAGATCAGAACGTCCTCGCCGCGCTGCAGCGCATGCTGGGCGGCACGCAGGCACTTCATGTCGGCGGTGCCGCGCTCGACGGGGATGCCGCCCACGCGGCTAAAGGCCCAGCGTACGATCTTGCTCTTGGCAAACTCGGACTTAAAGATGGGACGAATGCGGCGGCCGCCAAAGAACAGTGCCGTCTCTACAGCCAGGAGCTCGGCCATCGAGGTGTGGTTGCAGATAACCACGCTGCCACGGCCTTCCTGGCGCTCAAACAGCAGATCGGCGTCCTCGACCTTCCAGCGCCACATGAGCTTGGAGAAGGCCCAAAGGATCGCCATGACCACGAAGACAGTGCCGCGAATGAGTGCGGGGAACTCGGCATAAGGGGCGTTGTAGTAATCCTCGGGCGTCTGCTTAAACAGGCGCATGGGCTACCTCCTTTGGTTGATGAGGTCCTCGATAATGCGGACGACCTCGTCGATGGTGTGGGCGGTGGAGTCGACGTGTATCGCGTCCTCGGCGGGAACGAGCGGCGCGACCTCGCGGCTGCTGTCGAGTTTATCGCGCTGCTTGAGGGCATCGAGGGTCTCGTCGACCTCGGCCTCGAGCTGCTCGGTGGTGAGCGGCTGGGCGTCGTTTTGGTGGCGCTGCAGCACGCGGCGACGGGCGCGCTCGCGCGGGTCGGCGGTCAGAAAGACCTTGACCTGCGCGTTGGGGAACACAACGGTGCCGATGTCGCGACCCTCGGCGACAATGTCGCGGTCCTCGGCGGCACGGCGCTGGTGGATGAGCATGGCGGCACGCACGCCCGAGTAGGCCGAGACCTTGGACACGTTGGCGTCAACCTGCGGGGTGCGGATGGCAGCCGAGGCATCCTTACCGTCGATGGTCAGGCGCGTGTCCTCGCCGGTGCCGTTGGTAAAGCGAATCTCGATCTGCTCGGCGAGGGCGTCGATGGCCGCCTCGTCGTCCAGGTCGATGCCGCGGTCGAGCGCGGCGAAAGTGACGGCGCGATACATGGCGCCCGTGTCGAGCTTGTTAAAGCCCAGCTGGCGGGCGATCTCCTTGGCGATAGTGGACTTGCCGGATCCGGCGGGGCCGTCGATGGCGACGATCATGCAATGCTTCCTTTCGGTGGTTGACGTGCTGGTATGGGACGCGAGCGCTGTTGCTTGGTGTACTGGCTAACCCGTGTAGCGCTCGCGGTAGGTGTTGCGCTTGGGCGCGGAACCGTGGCTGCCGTGGTGACGCGTGCGGGTCGCGGGGTTGACCGCTGTCGCGTTGGGGTCGCCCTGCTTGGAGCTGGCCTGCTTGGGCGGGATGCCGCCGGCCTTGAGAATCTGCACCTCGCGGTCGGTGAGCTCGCGCCACGAGCCCTTAGCCACGTCTTTGAGCTCCAGGCCGGCAAAGTTGCAGCGATGCAGGCGGATCACCGGATGGTGAATCTTGCTCAGCATGCGCTTGACCTGGTTCTTGCGGCCCTCGCGGATGATGACCTCCACGGCGGTGGTGCCGGGCTTGATGCCTTGCGGGGCTACGGCCTCGGCCTCGCGCGCGTTAATGACGCGGCAGATCGCCGGTTGGCATAGGCCATCGTCGAGCTCGATGCCGCGGCGCAGCGGCGTGAGGTCGCGATCGGTCAGGTTGCCGTCCACCAGCGCCTGGTAGGTCTTGTAGACGTGCTTGCTGGGATGCAGCAGGTCCTGCGACAGGTCACCGTCGGTGGTAAAGAGCAGAAGGCCCGTGGTGTCGCGGTCCAAACGACCCACCGGAAAGAGCCCCGGAAAGCGGTCGCGCGGGACCAGGTCGGCCACGCAAGGGCGTTCCTGTGGATCGCTCATGGTGGTGAGGTAGCCGGTCGGCTTGTAGAGCATCAGGTACACGGCACCCTGGTTGAGCTTGACGGGCATACCGTCGACCTCGATGTGGTCGCGGTCGACATCGACCTTGGTGCCCAGCTCGGTCACGACCTGGCCGTTGACGGTTACGCGGCCGGCAGTCATCAGGTCCTCCGAGCCGCGGCGGCTCGCTACGCCCGCGCGCGCCAAAAAGCGCTGCAGGCGCATAGTGTGCGGGTAGACGGGCTGGGCGTCGCCCGTGGGCGCTGCGTTGTCCATGGCGCTTGCGAAGTGCGTTTCCCCTGCTTCGTTAGTCCTCGTCATGTATATCCTCCGAGGTATCGACGGTGGGCAGAAGCTCCTCGCCATCGGTGTCCTCAACATCGGTATCGATCAGTTCGCGCTCTTCGTCCAGGTCCTCGGCCTGCTCCTCGAGCGTGGACTGAATGCTGCGGCCGCTCAGGCGCTCGCGGATAAACTGGCGCGACTGCTCGTCGGGGGCAAACTGCTCCAGATCGGGCAGGTCCCGGGTGGAGCGCAGGCCGAACTTTTCCAAGAAGGCGTTGGTCGTGCCGTAGATGATGGCCTGACCGCGCTCGGGGTCGCGGCCGAGTTCGCGCACCAGGCCCTTATCCACGAGCGACGCGATGACGCCGTCGGAGTTGACGCCGCGGATGCCCTTGACCACCTCGCGCGTGACGGGCTGGTGGTAGGCGATGACGGCCAGGGTCTCAAGCGCCGCCTGAGACAGCTTTTGCGTGTCCCAGCTCAGCACGTAGGCCTCGACCACATCATGGTAGGCGGGGTGTGTAAACAGGCGCCAGCCACCGGCGACCTCGCGCAGCTGAAAGCCGCGGTTGGCCTCTTCGTACTCAACCTTGAGCTCGGCCAAAAGCGACGCGCACTCGCCCGGGGCGATATCCAGCGCAGCTGCCAGCGCGGGTGCGCTCACGGGGTCGCTCGACACCAGCAGCAGCGCCTCGAGGGCGCCTTTGAGGCTGTTTGCCTCCAGCGTGGAAAGGGTTGACATGGTTGCCGCTCCTATTCGGTGAGCTCGGGGCCCTCGCCAGGCACGTATGCCTCGGCGCCCACGACGCGGTTGATTTGAATGGTTCCAAAGATCTCGTCCTGGCTTAGCGTAAGCGAGCCACGCTTGGCGAGCTCGAGCATGGCCAGGAAGGTGACGACGAGTTGCTCGGTGGTGGCGTCGCCGTCCAGCAGCTCGCGGAAGGTGCAGGTTTGGTGTGCCATGGTAAAGCGGTCGACCGAGGCCACCGTCAGGTCGAGCGGCACGCGATGTGGCGCCACGTGCTCGGCCTCCAGCAGGAAGGTCTGGCGTTTGCCATCCAGGTCGGCGCAGATGACGGCGAGGCCGCGCAGGGTAATGCCGGCCAGATAGTCGGGCATAAGGCCTAGGAACTCGGGGTCGGGGCCGGCCACGCGCGGATGCATGCGGCTCTCGGCCTGCATACGCGCGCCAAGGGCTGCCGCCGCGCCCTTAAACTGCTTGTAGGCGATCAGGCGCTGAATCAGGACCTCGCGCAGGGCGTCGCCGTAGAGCGCACTGAGCTCCTCGAGCTCATCGTCATCCTCGTCATCGTCGTCTGTCTTGCGCGGGGCCTCCCGGGGTACCAGCGAGGCGGCCTTGATGTCCAGAAGGGTTGCCGCGACCAGCAAAAAGTCGCTCGCCACGTCCAGGTCCAGTGCCTCAATGCGCTCGACCTCGGCCAGGTATTGCTCGGCCACCTCGCTGATCGAGATGGCTCCGATATCAACTTTTTGGCGGGTTACCAGCTGCAGCAGCAGGTCGAACGGTCCGCTGTAGACCTGCGTCGACACGCGATACGACATCTTCGACCTCCTTTGACGGCGCCTTCGCGGCGCGGTTTGGGTGCATGTTGCGACCGTTTTGCACGGTCGACCTGTAAGTTTACCCTAGATGCCGGCGATTGCGAAGTTGAGCAGCCACTCGGCCAGCGGATACACGGTAACGTCGAAATACCGTCCGATTACGTCGATGCCGGTCCACATAGGCAACAGGTACAGCACCAAGATGAGGATGGGCATGGCGTATTGCTGCAGGCGGTAGTAGTTGGCGAGCGCCCTGCCTTTGAGGAACGGCACGATAATCGACGAGCCGTCGAGCGGCGGGATCGGGATGAGGTTAAAGAACGCGAGCGACAGGTTGACCACAATAAAGGTGGCACCGAAGTTCATGATTTGTGATGCTACGGCAAAGGACATGCTGGTGTAGAGGTTGCCGTATGTCGCGTGCATGAGTGCGGCCGCAAGGCATGCCAGCGCGATGTTCGATGCGGGGCCGGCCGCGCTCACCAGGACTTCGTCGCGCTTGGGGTGCTTAAGGTTATTGAGGTATACGGGCACCGGCTTGGCGAAGGCGAACACCGGGCCGCCAGCGGCGAGCATTAACAGCGGCAGGAGAATGGTGCCAAACGGGTCTATATGGTTGAGCGGGTTGAGCGAGACGCGGCCGCGCGAACGCGCCGTCTTGTCGCCGAGCGCCCAGGCCGCGGCGGCGTGCGCGCTCTCGTGGATGACAATACCCACGATGACGGCGACGGCACTAGCGAGCAGGTTCATAAAGTAGCTGCTGGACATGTCGCTCCCTTAGCGGACGCGGCGCGAGGCGCGCGTGAGCAGGTGGTCGGCCACAAACAGGATTACAGCGACGATGGCGTAATCCAGGCGGAACACGCCACCAAAGGGCGATGTGATGACGCCGTAGCCGGCGATGGCGCTCGGCAACGCACGCGAAAGCTCGACGACAAAGCCCACGATCTGCAACTTGGCGGTGAGGCCGCTAAAGCACAGCAGCACGGTCATCGCGCTCATAAAGATGCCGCAGATGCGGCACGCGATGGCGATGATGCTCATCGCCACGGCAGCGGCCTTACGAGAGTTCACGCGCGGTCTCCTCTTCAATCTGTGTGGAAAGCTCCAGCCATTCGTCCTCGAGCTTGGGCAGCTCTTGCTTAAGGCCGTTATATTCCCCCAGCGCGGCGTTGAACTTATCCTGATCGGCATAAAGCTCTTCGCTTGCCATCAATTCCATAAGCTCGTCATAGCGGGCACGCTTTTTGTCCAGCTCTGTCTCGATCTTCTTGAGCTGGTTGCGCACGCCCTTGAGCTTTTTGTTGAGCGCGGCACGGGCCTGGGCCTCGGCGCGCTTTTGCTCCTTGGTCTTTTTGCCCTCGGCCGGCTTAGGGGCCGCGGCTGGGCTGCTGTCCTGGGCCGCGTTGGCTTTGGTGGACTTGGCCGCGGCAGGTGCGCTCCCCCCTGCTGCCTCGGCGGCGGCGCGGGCTGCGAGGTCCTCGCGCTTGTAGAGGTAGTAGTCGTAGTCGCCATCGTAGACCGTGACCTTGCCGTCGCGGATGTCGATCACGCGGTTGGCCACGGCGCGTACCAGGTGCTCGTCGTGGCTGATCAGCACGATGGTACCGGGGAAGTTTTGCAGGGCGTTCTCGAGCATGTCCACCGAGTCGATGTCCAAGTGGTTGGTGGGCTCGTCTAGGCACAGGAGCGCCTCGGGCGCCACGAGCATCTTGGCCAGGGCCAGACGCGCCTTTTCGCCGCCGGAGAGGACTCGAACCTGCTTCTCGATGGAATCGTTGTCGCTAAATAGGAAGGCGCCCAGCAGGCTGCGCTGCTGCGGTACGGTCCACTTGGGCGTGACAGTGTCGATCTCTTGCAGGACGGTGTTGGACTCGGTCATGCCCTCTAGCGCGTGCTGGGCATAGTGGGCCACACCAACGTTGGTGCCCAGGTCGCGCGTGCCGGTAGTGGGCGGCTCCAGGCCGGCGAGGATCTTCATGAGCGTGGACTTGCCGGCGCCGTTGGGGCCGACGAGCGCCACGTGCTCGCCGCGGTAGAGTTTGAGGTCGATATCGCTGTAGATGTGCTTGTTGCCGTAGGACTTGGACACACCCTCCAGGCCCACGACCATGTCGCCCGAGCGCGGCGGGTCGGGGAACTTAAAGTCGATGTGCTTGTGACCCTCGGGCAGGATGACGAGCTCCTTTTTGATCTGCTCGATCTTGCGGATGCGTTCCTGCGCCTGGGCGGCCTTGGTGGGCTTGTAGCGGAACTTGTCGACGAAGACCTGCATGTGGGCGATGTCGCGCTCCTGGGCGGCGCGCTTGGCGCGCATCTGCTCCAGATTGTCCTCGCGCTGCTTGAGGTAACTGCTGTAGTTGCCGGTGTAGGTGGTCACGCGGCGGTTCTCGAGCGCGGCGACGTGGTCGACGCAGGCGTCCATGAAGGCGCGGTCGTGGCTGACGATGAGCACGGCGCCGTCGTAGTTGGCAATAAAGCCGCGCAGCCACTGGACGCTCTCGAGGTCTAGGTGGTTGGTGGGCTCGTCGAGCAGCAGCAGGTCGGGGTGGCGCAGGAAGAGCTTGGCGAGCGCGATACGCATCTGCCAGCCGCCGGAGAACTCGGAGCACGGGCGCTCAAAGTCGGTGACCTTAAAGCCCAGGCCGGACAGGATCTTGCGGGCGTTGCTCTCGAGCTCGTAGCCGCCCAGATGCTCAAAGCGGTCCTGGACCTGGCCGTACTCGTTAAGGAGTGCGTCGACGTCCTTGCCTTGCTCGGAAAGCTCGGTGATCTGGGCCTGCAGCTCGTTGGCGCGCTCGCCCATGCGGCGGATTTCCTTGGCGGCGGCCATGACCTCGGCGAGGATGGTGGTGTCCTTGTGCTCCAGGTTGGTTTCCTGCTCTAGGTAGCCTACCTGGCAGTCCTTGGCGTACTGGACCTGGCCGGCGTCGGGGCTGTCGATGCCCATGATGATCTTGAGCATGGTGGTTTTGCCGGCGCCGTTGGGGCCCACGAGCGCAAAGCGTTCGCCGGGGTTGATCTGGAAAGACGCGCCGCTAAAGAGGACGCGAGCGCCGAAGCTTTTTTCGATCTTGTCGACCAGGAGGATCATGGTGCCGCCTTTGACCTTGTGTGCCTATAT
>CATZRJ010000052.1 GCA_958423535.1 uncultured Collinsella sp. | reverse complement strand
ACGGCGTAGTGCTCGCTGGACAGCGGCTCATCAAGCTGCGTATAGGCATCGGGCTTGGCGGCAAGCTGATACTGGGCAATCGAAAGGTCGCAAGCCACGGCGTCGACCGCGCCGCTCTCAAGCTGCATAAAGGCCGTGTTGTACTCGCCGATGGTATCGAGCGTGGCAAATGTCGCCGCCAGATCCTTCTGGTCGCCCTCGAGCACATCCTGCGCAGCGGAATCGGTCTGAGTAATCACGGTCTTGCCGGCAAGGTCATCCCAGCTCTTGATGCCCGCATCCTTCTTGACCACCAGCACCTGCTCGTTGAGCATATACGGCTCGGAGAACGTGTAGTCGTCCTCGCGGCCCTCCATGGTAAAGCCGTTCCAGATGCAGTTGATGGCGCCCGAATTGAGCAGCGTGTCCTTGGCATCCCAATCGATGGCCTCGTAATCGACATCCCAGCCCTGCTTATCGGCAACAGCCTTGGCAAGGTCAAGATCAAAGCCCGTGTACTCTCCATCGTCGCCCACAAAGCCGTACGGAGGGTAGGACTTGTCAAAGCCCACCACGAGCTTCTTGGACTCCGCAGCGCCCTTCACATCCTTGGCCGCGGCAGAGCCAGCAGCAGAGCCCTTACCGGCACCACCGCCGCAGCCGACAAGACCAAGGCCAAGCACCGTGGCGAGTGAGCCGGCTAGACCAACAAACTGACGACGAGACATATCGGTATTCATGGTATTCCCCCTTGATGGCACTTTAGTTAAGTAAAGTGAGTCATGTAACGTCCAGAATCATACACTTTAGCGTGATAGAGCACAAGGCGAGTTTGCCCGCCGCGTGAGGGGTGTGGGGGTTAAGTTTCCTGCTCTACAGTCCTGCTCACGACGGAGGCCACATTAAGTGGCCTCCTGTTCGTGCGGAACTCGCGATAAACTTAACCCCCACACCCCTCACGCGGCGGGCAACCGTCGTTGGGCTTATCACTGACACGAATAAACCGCTTGTATATCGTCTGCTGGCTTGGCACGGTACAATACTTGCAGCTTTAATTCATAAATTAGTGGAGTTATTGATGGCAGAATCTCGTGCGGAGCGTAAGACTCGTCGTGCTTTGATCGAGGCGGCTGAGGGGTCGAAGGAGGAGAAATCTTCTACGAAATCCAAGTCTTCTAAAGCTGCAAAAAGCAAATCGACCAAGAACAGGGCTAAGACCAAGCGTTCTGACTCTCGTCGGAGCGAGGTCAAGGCATCTCAGACTCGCTCCAAGCGCTCGCATAAAGATCCGGTTTCGTCTGCGCGTAAGGCTGTGGACCCCAAGTCTCCCTGTTCGATCATGAAAGCTTGCGGTGGGTGCACGGCGCTCAATCGTCCCTATAAGAAGCAGCTCGCCGCCAAGCAGGCTGCTATGGAGGAGCTTTTTGCTGCTCTATGCGAGCGCGAGGGCATTAGCGTCGACCCCATTCGCGGTATGGGCGTCACCCTGGGCGACCCGGGTAAATATCCTGCGCCGCGCGGGTTTCGCCATAAGGCCGCCACTCCCTTTGCCCCCGGTAAAGAGGGCGCTGTCCGCTGCGGCTTTTTTGAACGTGGCACGCACAGAATCGTTGCTGTTCCCGAATGTCCCGTCGAGGCGCCGGGTGCCCGTCAGATTCTCAACGGCATCGCGCGTGAGGCTGAGCGCCTGCGCATTCCCGCCTTTAACGAGGACAAGCATCTGGGCTTGCTTCGCTATGCCGTCGTTCGCTGCGGCTGGCGCACCGACCAAATCATGGTCACCCTCGTGACCGCCCAGCGCGACCTGCCGCATGCACAGGATTTCTTTGAGGCCGTCGCCGCACTCGATCCGCGCATCGTCACCGTCGCCCAAAACATCAACGGACGCACCGGCAACGCCATCCTCGGCGAGGAAACTCGCATTGTATATGGCACCGAGTGCATGCGCGACCAGCTGCTCGGCTGCGAGTTCGATATCTCCCCCACCGCGTTCTACCAGACCAACCCGCAGCAGACCGAGCTGCTCTATCAGCTCGCTATCGACGGCATGGATCTGCACCAGGGCGATGTGCTCATGGATGCTTACTGCGGCAGCGGCACCATCGGTCTTTGCGCAGCTAAAGATGCCCAGAACAAGGGTATCGGCATCATGCTGCTCGGCGTGGAGCGCAACCCGGCAGGCATTGCCGATTCACGCCGCAATGCCAAGCTCAACGGTCTTACCCGCAGCGCCTGGTTTATGGCCGACGATGCCACCGACTACATCCTGGATGCCGCCGACAACAACGAGCGCGTCGACGTCCTTTCCATCGATCCGCCGCGTGCCGGCTCCACCCCCGAGTTCCTCGAAGCCGCCTGCGCGCTTAAGCCACGCCGCATCACCTATATCAGCTGCAACCCCGTGACCCAAGAGCGCGACCTGCACCAGCTCCTCGGCGGAGGCTATCGCCTGCTCAAGATCACGCCCGTCGACATGTTCCCCCATACCGACCACACCGAAACCGTAGCGGTCCTCGAGCGCCGCTAACCAACCCAGGTAGATTTTTGGAACATGAAAGGGGGCGGCCCGTCTGGACCGCCCCCTTTCATTGGGCATATGAGCCTCGTTACATCCTCTTGCGCAGGTCGCACACGCCGGCTGCCGCCATCTCGCGCAGTAGCGTCTCGCGGTCGCGCGTCACGATCAGGTCCAGCGGGAAGTGAATCTCGTCGAGCAACTTGCGGGCGTGATCGAGCTTGCCAATGGCCATACCGATGTGGGCATCGGTCGACACACCAATGCCCACGCCCAGCTCGGCGCAACGCTCGGCGATCTTGCGGCATACGGCCCAATGCTCAGTGTCGACACCGTGTTCAAGACTATGGTTGTTGATCTCGATAATCTTGTGCTTGGCCTTAGCCGCCAGCAGCACCTCGTCGATATCGAACGACACGCCCGAGCGACCCGTGTGGCCCAGCATAAACACCTTGGGGTGCTCCAGGGCATTGATATACATCTCGGTCGTCTGGGCCAGCGTCGCGCCTTCAGCGAACTGCGGGTTATGCACGCTTGCCACCAAATAATCCAAATTACGCGTAACCAAATCGAACAGCGAATGCTGGTGACTGTACGAATCGCCGGCAATATTGAGCGACACGGGAATGTTCTCGCCAAACAAGCTTCCGTCCAGCGAAACGATATCGGCCTCGGCACCGCGAAGCACCAGCACGCCGCTCCAAATGCGCGGCCAGATGTCCTGGTTGATAAAGAACTGGTAACTGCGCAGGTCATTAGGGCAAGCCGTAACCATAGAGCTCAGATGGTCGGCAGATCCGAGCACCTGCAGACCACGCTCTGCCGCCCAGTACACATTCTCCTCAATGGTCGAATATGCATGCGCAGAGAACATCGTATGAGTATGAATGTCACAAGAAAGCAGGTAGGGCATCGGGTCTCCTTATCTGGCATGGCCGTCGCTTATATTCATTGTACGCATAGCCTTCGATAGTCGTAAAACCACTCCATCCCAAAGACACAACGTCCATGACAACGGGGTCCGGCTTAACACCAAACCCCGTTTCACGTAAAACATTGTAGGCAGAGCGCTTTACTTTTAACGATACTCGTCCGCCAACTGTTTCCAAGCGGGTAGCGAATTGACAATCGTTTCGTAACTCACGCAATAGCCCAAGCGGAACCAACCCGGCATACCAAAGCTGTCCGAGGGAACCGCAAGCAACTCATACTTCTTTGCGCGTTCGCAAAACGCATTCGCATCGGGCTCGAGCGCCTTCACCCACAGGTAGAAAGCACCGTCCGGCTCAACATAGGTATAGCCGTACTCCGCCAAGGCATCGGTGAGCGCCATGCGGTTGCGGGCATAGGCATCGATATCGCTCGGCTCATCGATGCAATCGATAATCACGCGCTGAAAGAGCGCCGGTGCGCATACAAAACCCAGCGTACGAGCAGCACCCGCAACAGCCGGCATCAGACGCGCAGCCTGCGGATTTGTATTGGGAACCAAAATCCAACCCACGCGCTCACCCGGCAGCGACAGCGACTTGGAATACGAGTAGCACACGATGGTGTGCTCGTAGATCGAGGGCACCCAAGGCACCTCGGCACCGTACACGATCTCGCGGTATGGCTCATCCGAGATGAGGACAATCGGATTCTCGTGATCGCGCTTGGCGTTGACCTCGCGCAAAACATTGGCCAGTCGCATCAGCGTGTCGCGTGTATATACGGCACCAGTCGGATTGTTGGGCGAGTCGATGATGACGGCAGTCGTCTTATCGGTAATCGCCTTGAGCACGTTGTCCACGCTCAGCTGGAATGTGTCTTCATCGGCAGGCGCCTCAACACACGTGCAGCCGGCCTTCTCAATCCACACGCGATACTCCGGAAAGTACGGGGCGATAACAATGACCTCGTCGCCCGGGTTCGCAACAGCATTGAGCGTGCAGGTGAGCGAAGCCGCGGCACCCACCGTCATAAAGACGTCCTTGCCCTCATAGCTCGTGCCAAAGCGGCGGTTGAGCGATTCGGCAACGGCTGCTCGACATTGCGGCAAGCCTGGTGCGGGGGTGTAGCCGTGCAGCTGGTCACTCGGCAGCTCCAAGGCCTTCTTAATGGACTCCGCCACGGCAGCGGGCGCCGGAACACTCGGGTTGCCCAGCGAAAAATCGAATACGTTCTCCGCACCGATCTGTGCCTTGCGCTCAAGACCATAGCTAAAGATCTCGCGGATGATGGAGCTTTCCGCACCGCGAGCATACATAGTTTCGTTGATCATCTGTTCCCCTTTCGCATAGGCGCTATTGTACGCTTTAGCCGAGCAAAGTGCCGCAGCAATGTTGATTGGGGACAGACGGCCCCATATCGCCCAAAAGAAAAAGCCTCCGCAGGTTTCCCCGCGGAGGCTCTCGTTAGAAGGACTATTTGTCGGCGTCGGTGCCGATACCGGCATCGACGGCACGGTCATCGCCGGCATCATCAGATGCGACTTCGGCATCCTCCTGCATGGCCGCCTGCGCAAAAGCCGCGGCATCAGCCGCCAGCTCCTCCTCGCTCATACGAGGCACGCGCTTCTTGGTCGGCATGCCGGCCGCCTTGGCATTGCGCTCCTCCTTGGCCGCCAGGATATCGCCCTCGCGCTCAAGGTAGGCATCCCACTCGTTATCGAGCAGGGCGTTCACGGCGTCGCCCTCGACGGTCTCGCGCTCAAGCAGCACCTTCGCCATCAGATCAAGCTGATCGCGACGGGCATCCAAAATCTCGACCGCGCGGCGATGGGCCTCGCGCATGATGCGCTGAACCTCGATATCGATGCGGCGCGCCGTCTCCTCGGAGTAATCCTGGTGATCGGCGTAATCGCGACCAAGGAACACCTGATGCTGCGCCTCGCCAAACACTTGCGTGCCCAGCTCCTCACTCATGCCCAGACGCGTAACCATCTCGCGCGCCATCTTGGTCGCGCGCTCCAGGTCGTTGCTCGCGCCCGACGTGATGTCATCGCACATGAGCTCCTCGGCAACGCGGCCGCCCAGGAACACGGCAAGCTCGTCGAGCATCTCGTTCTTGGTCTTGAGGAAGTGATCCTCCTGCGGAAGCTGCAACGTGTAGCCCAGAGCCTGGCCGCGGCTGACAATCGAAATCTTATGAACTGGATCGGAGTGCTCCAAGATGTGACCCACCAGGGCATGGCCGCTCTCATGGTAGGCAATCGTGGTGCGCTCGGCTTCGGTCATCACACGACCCTTGCGTTGCGGTCCGGCAATCACGCGCTCCATCGACTCCTCGACCTCGTCCATCGAGATCACGGAACGATGGCGGCAAGCGGCCAGCAGCGCAGATTCGTTGAGCAGGTTTGCCAGATCGGCACCGGTAAAGCCAACGGTCATCTGGGCGAGCTTCTCAAACTTAACGTCCTCGTCCATCGGCTTATTCTCGGCATGTACGCGCAAGATCTGCTCGCGACCCTTTACGTCCGGACGGTCGACCGTGACTTGACGATCAAAACGACCGGGGCGCAGCAATGCCGGATCCAGAATATCGGGGCGATTGGTTGCGGCGATCAGGATGACCGACTCGCTTTCCTCAAAACCGTCCATCTCGACCAGCAGCTGGTTGAGCGTCTGCTCGCGCTCGTCGTGACCGCCGCCTAGGCCGGCTCCGCGCTGACGTCCCACGGCATCGATCTCGTCAATAAAGATGATCGACGGAGCCTGAGACTTGGCCTCCTTAAAGAGGTCGCGCACGCGGCTGGCGCCGACGCCCACGAACATCTCGACAAAGTCAGAGCCCGAGATGCTAAAGAACGGCACGCCTGCCTCGCCGGCAACGGCCTTAGCCAGCAGCGTCTTACCGGTACCCGGAGGACCAACCAGCAAAACGCCGCGCGGAATCTTGGCACCCAGCTTGCGATAGCGGTCCGGATCGCTCAGGAAGTCGCGGATCTCCTCGAGCTCCTCGACGGCCTCGTCCACGCCGGCAACGTCCTCGAACTTTACCTTGGGACGCGTAGCCTCGTTAGTCTTGGCGTTGGTCTTGCCAAACTGCATGTTCCTATTATTGGCGCCCATCATTTGGCGCATAAAGTAGAACATGATGGCGATCAGGGCGATCGTCGGCAGCACGCTCATCGCCAAGTCGCCCCAAAAATCGGGGTCGTTGGTGTTGACGATATACTTGGTGTCGGGGTGCTCCGCCATGAGCTCGGCAAGCGAATCGGAGCCGACATAGGTCGAGGAGAAGCTCTTGAGCTCGCTCGTATCGCCCTTGTCCTTTTTCGTCTTCCAGTAATGACCCGCCACGCTTCCGTCTTGAACCGTATAGGTCAAATCTTCGACGCGATCCTGCTTAATGGCGCTGACCATCTCGCTCGTCGCGAGCTTAACGGTATTGCTGGAGTTGGCAAAGCCAGAACCCATATTAAAGAAGGCATAACCCAGAAGCGCGCAAGCCAAAAGGAAATACAGCCAGCCCGTACGCGTGGGCTTCTTGCCTCCGGGCATCCCCGGAATCTTTGGGTCCCGGGGAGCCTGAGAATTATTATCGTTACGGTCGTCGGGCATCTTACGAATAAACCTCCGGTTTCAAAATGCCCAGATACGGAAGGTTGCGATAGCGCTCGGCATAGTCGAGGCCGTAGCCCACCACAAAGGCATCGGGGCAATGGGTTCCAACATACTTGGGCGTGATGGCCGAGGTACGGTCCTCAACGTCCTTCCACAGGAAGGCGGCGACCTCCAGAGAAGCGGGCTTGCGGCTCTCGAGGTTCTTCATCAGGTACTTGAGGGTCAGGCCCGAGTCCAGAATGTCCTCGACGATCAGCACGTCGCGACCACGGATGTCGATATCCAGGTCCTTAATGATACGCACGATGCCCGAAGACTTCACACCGTCGCCATAGCTCGAAACAGCCATGAAATCGATGTTGGTCGGCAGTTCGATCTTGCGCATCAGGTCGCCCATAAAGACCACGGCGCCGCGTAGGACCGCGATCAGCACCAGATCCTTACCAGCGTAGTCGCGCGTAATCTCCTCGCCCAGGCGAGAGACGATACCGTCGATATCCTCCTGCGTAAACAGAACCTTCTCGATATCCGGATGTTGAGAAGCCATGACAACCCTTTCTTGTGCTTAATCGCCCACACACCGCCGTATGGACGCGAACTACACATTCTAGCAGCGCACGGGGTATATTTTCCAGCCCGCGCATCATCAGCGCGGGAATACCGTCAACGCCGCACAGAAAAGCTGGTGCGAGGGGCTAATCCGCGTCAACCACGCGAAGCAGATAGGCCACACGCGTCGCCGCCGTGCACTTAAAGCGTTCGTCCGCGCGAACTCCGGCGACCCACACCACGGCACCTCCCGGCGCCGTCCTCACCATGGGCACGCCGGCGCGCTCGGAAACGGGAATGCGAGCCTCGCCTAGCAAGTCGGATACCTTCTTGCTTCGGCCACTCATTCCTAACGGGCACATCACGTCTCCCGGTGCGGGACCGTCCACCCACAGGCGCGCCAATCGCGCCTCTGCAGGGATCTCGCCACGTGAGCCCGCCAGGATCCGCTCACTATCGCTGTCGGCAAAACCCAGGGCAGCCGCGTCTACCAAAGCTGTCACTTCCCCGGCAGCCGCAAGCTCACGGGCGCGGCGCACGATATCGCATCCCGGCTCAACGGCCATCGGCTCTGCGACCAGCATGCGCCCCCCGCCCAACGGCAAACGACCGGGTATGGTAATCCAGTCCGCAACCAGCCCCTCACGAGCCGCCGGCGCCTTAAACGCTAGCATGCCAAACTCGACGCGCGCGTCAATTCCCGCCGGAAGCGTGACCGAGCCTGTGCCTTCGGCAACGCAGGAAAGGACTCGCTCCACATGTCGCATCTCTGGACGAGCGTCCGGATCGATGCGTCTGATCGCCAGTCGCACGATGCGCCGCGCGATTACCACCTCGGCCGCAGCAAGGCGTCTGGCATCGAGCACTAGCGCGCCCGCCGCCTCCTTGCGCAGGCAGCTTCGAAACGCCTGCGCCGACAGCTGGGATAGAAACGCGTCTTCGTCACCCAAGATCTCACAGGCGGCGCCAATCGTCTTGCACACGCTCGCATTACGCTGTGCCACCAATGGCATTACCCGATGGCGCACGTAGTTTCGCAGATACGAGATATCCTCATTGCTCTCGTCCTCACGCCACGGCTGACCATGTACCTGTAGATAGCCCACTAGCTCGCCATGAGTTAGATCGAGCAAGGGGCGCACCACGATATTCCTTCGACGGGGAATGCTCGAAAGCCCAGCCAGGCCCGACCCCTTAATGGCGTTCATCAAAAATGTTTCCGCACGGTCCGAAGAGGTGTGGGCAGTACAGATGCGCGCCGCCGTTCTCGGCGCCCCCGTCTTGGCACAAAGCGCACGAACATACCTTCGCGCCGCTGCATAACGCACCTCGCGCGCAGCCGCCTCGATATTGCCCGATTCCCCATCAAAATAAGCGTGCTCAACGCACAGCGGCAAACCATATTGCGAGCAGAGCTCACGCACAAAGGCCTCGTCGCCATCGGACGCCTTGCCGCGCAGATGATGGTTTACATGCAGCACATGCAGGCGCTCGCGAGCAATGGGAGCGATGCCGCGTCCATCTTGGATATCCAGCTTTGATGTGCACGCCATAAGAAGCAGTGCCGTCGAGTCCGCACCGCCTGATACCATGAGCACGACAGGAGCAGCCTGCTGCCTCGTCCGGGTCTCATCGACTGCCCCAGGCACGGCATGGTGTCCATAATGCTGAGATACCGTAGGCATTTGCTTCCTCCTCTATTCGTCCGCACCCATTGTATCCTTTGGAATCTTATTTCTCGTCTGCACCTTCATATCCTCGGCAGTGGCTCTAAAGGCAACTGCGCACTCATCGAGGGCCCGCAGGGGCTCATTATGGTCGATGACGGACTGTCTCGCCGCGAGACGCTCAAACGCATGGCGGAGCTCGGCCTTTCGGCAGACGACGTGTCCGCCCTTGTTGTCACCCATGAGCACAGCGACCACATTAAGGGGCTTGAGGTATGGTGTAAGCATTGGAATGGCCCGATCTTTTCCAGTAGAGGCACACTCGCATCAAAAGAAAGCCTCGCATATCTGCCTGTTGAAGAATTCGATCCAGGCGACACCCTCTCTATTGCCGGAGTCCACATTCAGACGTATTCGACATCCCACGACGTCGTCAATCCCGTCGGCTACCGTTTTGACGCTCAGGGTGATTCGGTTGGCTTTGCCACCGACACCGGCGAACTGTCGAAGCATGCCATCGATACGCTCAGGGACTGTCGCATTCTCGCACTCGAAAGCAACCACGATGTGACCATGCTACGTCAAGGAGACTATCCTCGCTTTCTTCAGGAACGTATCCTGTCTGTAAAAGGACATCTCTCCAACGATCAGGCCGCCGATGCCGCACGCGCGTTGGTAACCGATCGCACCGAGCAACTTATCGCGATGCATATTAGCCAAGACAACAATCGCCCAAGCATGACCGTCAAAAGCTACGCAAGCTCCCTCGGCGCAACACTCGACAACGAGCTTGGCAGCATCGCCACCCGCGTTGAGGGGCTGCATAAACTCACAATACGTCCCGCCGGGCAATATCGGCCCATGACCATTCAATAGGCCAGCCCAAATAGAAAAGGGGGCCGGGAATCACTTCCCAGCCCCCTTAACGCAGGCACCGATGCTAATAGGCTTATAGGACAAAATGTGTGTCCCGATAGAACATCCGTTTCCATCCATTAAT
>CATZRJ010000051.1 GCA_958423535.1 uncultured Collinsella sp. | reverse complement strand
ACGAGGACGGCAAGCCCGTCGAGGTCACGACCATCGTCATCTCCACGCAGCACGCTGCCGAAATTGAGGACATGGGCAAGATCAAGGACGACCTCATCGAGCATGTCATCGCGCCCGTCATGGCTGCCGAGAACATGCCGTGGGATAGCGCCGATATCTATGTGAACCCCACCGGCCGCTTTGTCGTGGGCGGCCCTATGGGTGACACGGGCCTGACCGGCCGCAAGATCATCGTCGACACTTATGGCGGCTACGGCCGTCACGGCGGCGGAGCCTTTAGCGGCAAGGACTGCACCAAGGTCGACCGCTCCGCCGCGTACGCCGCTCGCTGGGTCGCCAAGAACGTAGTCGCCGCCGGCCTTGCCGACCGCTGCGAAGTCGAGCTGGCCTACGCCATCGGCGTGTCCAAGCCGCTGTCGATCATGGTCGACACCTTTGGCACCGCACATGTTGCCGAGGACAAAATCGTCGAGGCCGTGGAGAAGACCTTCGACCTGCGCCCGGGCGCTATCATCCGCGACCTGGACCTGCGCCGCCCCATCTACGAGAAGACGGCAGCCTACGGTCACTTTGGCCGCGAAGACCCCGACTTCACCTGGGAGAAGACCGACCGAGTCGAAGAACTCAAAGCAGCCTGTGGTCTGTAAGCCAGCGACAAAAGCCGCAGCCAAATAGAAACGCACCAAAAAGAGGTACCGGAACAACCGGTACCTCTTTTTTATTAACCGGTAGTGAAGATGAGTCGAGATGGGACACAGGATAGGTCTCCAGCTAATGAATTTTGCAGCACGCGCGCGTCTACCATGTATCCTAAGTTCCGAGGGCTTTAGTATTTGGTCGGTCGCGAGTTCCGCACGAGCCGGAGAGCACTTAATGTGCTCTCCGTGCGAGTCAGGACTGTCCGAGCAGGCGACCAAATACTAAAGCCCTCGGAACGGCGGGACAAAGTATGCCCCGCCCCTCGGGACGACGAGATATAGAAGGAGCAGCCATGGCAGGCAAGCCGCAAACACTAGCTACGACCTCGGCATTCGAGATCTTGGGCCCCGTCATGGTCGGCCCCAGTTCGTCACACTCCGCCGGCGCCCTGCGCTGCGCCCAAGTTGCCGCCAGCCTGTTGGAAGGCTGCATCACCAAGGTCACCTTTGGCCTGTGGAACTCCTTTGCCCACACCTACCGCGGCCACGGCACCGATCGCGCGCTCGTAGCGGGCATCTTGGGCCTCGATACCGACGACGAGAACATCAAACAGGCCTTTGACCTCGCGCGCGAGCAGGGCCTCGACTATCACTTTGACATCAAGGGCGACGACGCCTCCATCCACCCCAACACCGTCGACATCGACATGATCGATGACACGGGCGCCACGGCACAGGTCCGCGGCGAAAGCCTTGGCGGCGGCAAGATGCGCATCAGCCGCATCAACGGCGTCGGAGTCGACATCTCGGGCATGTATTCCACGCTCTTCGTGGCACACCAGGACGTCCCCGGCGTGCTCGCCGCGCTCACGAACCTGCTTGCCTACGCACACGTCAACATCGCCTTCTGCCGCACCTACCGCACCGAGGTGGGAGGCCAGGCTTATTCCGTCTTTGAGACCGACGACGCTCCCGACGATACCGTCGTCCCCATGCTGCGCAAACTCGACAATGTCGATTACGCCACGTTTATCGAGCTCCCGGGCTCGGCCTCGTCGCTATCCCCCGGCGTCTCGGCCAAGGAGATCTTTGACGACGGCGAGCAGCTACTCGATGCGTGCGGCGAGCTCGGCCTGAATATTGGCGCCGTTATGGCCGTGCGCGAGGCGCGCCTAACCGGCGAGGCCCATGCTATCGCAGCCATGCGCCGCGTGCTCGATGTCATGCGCGAGGAGACCACGGCCCCCATCGCCAATCCGCAGCGATCGCTCGGCGGGCTTATCGGCGGCGAGGCAAAACTTGTCGATGCCACCCGCCGCAACGATTTGAGCGCAAGCCTGATGGGCCCCGTTCAGACCGATGCCGTGGCCCGCGCGATGGCCGTGCTCGAGCGCTCCGCTACCATGGGTGTGATCGTCGCCGCCCCCACGGCCGGCTCCGCGGGCGTCGTCCCCGGCTGCGTGCTGGCGCTCGCCGATCATCTCCAGCTCGACGACGAACAGGTCATGGATGCCCTCTACTGCGCCGCCGCCATCGGCCTCAACCTCACCACGAGCGCCTGCGTCGCCGGTGCCGAGGGAGGATGCCAGGCCGAGGTTGGAAGCGCTGCCGCCATGGCCGCCGCCGCACTGGTCCAGATGCTGGGAGGCACGCCGGAGCAGGCGCTCGATGCCAGCTCCATCGCGCTGAACAACCTGCTGGGCCTCGTTTGCGACCCCGTCGGCGGCCTTGTCGAGGTTCCCTGCCAAAACCGCAACGCCATCGGCGTGGCCGCGGCCTTTAGCTCGGCGCAACTCGCCCTCGCCGGCATCAAGAGCCTGGTACCGTTTGACCAGATGGCACACGTAATGCTCTCGGTGGGCCACGCTCTGCCTGCCACGTTGCGCGAGACGGCCAAGGGCGGCATCGCACAGGCTCCGGCAGCACTCTCGGCGTGCGAAAAATGCGGAATATGCGGATAGCGAGCAAAAGCGAACGATAGGTGGGACATATGTCCCACCTGTTCCTTATCGCCACCGTTTTCGTAACACAAGCAACTGCGTAATCGCTATAATTCAAGCCCAGACAAAACACGATGAGCCGCAAGGCGAAACTCGAAGGAAATATATACGATGTCGCAAATCGACCGCAGCCAACTGATTCCCGATCCGCAACAGCCCAGCAGGCATGCCGGTGGTGTCCAGTCGCCGCATCCGATTGCACCGAACCACAGCAGGCAGCGCGGTGCGTCAAACGCCTCCCAGCGCCCGGGTCAGCAGCATCAGCAGCATCAACGACGCCAACCGCACGATGTAAACAGCAACACGCGCAGGCAGGCGACCTCGCACTCACGTGCCAATCACAACAACACCCAAAAATCGGGCGGCAGCAATAAGCTCGGCGGAAAGACGACCCTCTTTGTGGTCTTGGGCCTCGTCGCCATTGTCTACATCGTAGGCGTCGTGGCGTTCTCGCAGGTCGCATACCCCAACACCACGATTGCCGGCGTGGACATCTCGTTCTCAAACGCTTCGTCAGCCGCCACTAAGGTTAACTCGGCATGGAAGCACTACAAGCTCACCGTGTCGGGCGACGACTTTAGCTGGACCTACCAGCCCAAATCCGATGAGCCCATCGTCGACGGCGAAACTGCCGCAAAAGAGATTATCAGCCATAATGAAGCCTTTATGTGGCCGGCCCGCCTTGTCGAGTCGTTAAGCGGCAAAGCCAAGACCACCGTCGCCAACAATGAGGTCAACCTCGATCAAGACGTCGACCTGTCCATGCTCTCAAATGCCTTTGATCAAAAGCAGTTCGAAGAGGACCTGGGCGCCGCCATCGATGCCTTTAACGAAGGTCGTTCCGGCACCTTTGAGGCCTCGAGCTCCTATGACGAGCAAGCTGGCAAGTTCACTGTGGAAAAGGCCCGCTCCAACGAAAAGCTCAGCCGCAAGCACGTGATCAAGTATGCCGAGCTCGAGCTCGCATCACTGGCCGAATCCGTTGACATTACCAAGATCGGCAACGACGCCTACGAGCCCCTCAACGGCACACTCACCAACGACCAGATTCAAGCCGCATGCGATGCCGCCAACAACTTCCTGGGCGTCAACGTGAGCCTCAAGCTTAACGGCGATGAGGTCGGCAAGGTCGACGGCAGCTCAGTGCTGCAGTGGATCAGCTTTGCCGACGCTGCTAACCCCACGCTCGATACCTCACAGATCAGTAGCTGGGCCGCAGAGCTCGCCAACAGCTTTAACACCGTAGGAACCACGCGCTGGTGGACACGAGCCGACGGTAAGGAGTGCGCCGTCGAGGGCGGCGACTTTGGCTGGTCCATTGACAGCAAAACGCTCGCCAAGCAGGTAGAGGACGCCATAAACAACAAGCAGACGGGCGACATCGAAATTTCGTATTCCAAGAAGGCCGATACCTTCACCGCAAAGGGCGAACCCGACTGGAAGGCCTATATCGACGTCGATCTTTCCGAACAATATGCCCGCTACTATGACGAAAATGGTTCCATCGTCTGGGAAGCACACTTCATCTCGGGACTGCCGGGTGAGCATGCCACACCCGAAGGCGTATGGCAGATCAACAGCAACAGTGGCGGAACAACGCTTATCGGCAAAAAGGACCCCGAAACCGGCGAGCCAGAATACGAAAGCAAGGTCGACTACTGGATGCCCTTTGAGGGCAACATGGTGGGTCTCCATGATGCCTCCTGGCAGAATGATGCAAGTTTTGATAACCCCAACTCCTACAAGTGGTGCGGCAGCCACGGCTGCATTAATTTGCGGCCGAGCGATGCCAAGGCGCTGCACGAGTGCATCAAAGTCGGTCTGTGCGTGGTCGTGCACTCATAGCGCATCACACGCGACACAATAAAGTCCAGAGCCGCCTACCTTTCATTGCTGAAAGAAACATGCCCATACGCCCGCCCCAACCGGCGGGCGTATATACTTATCGCGGTATGTTCTATAAAGGAGACGCTATGACAAAAGTCCCGACCATCACTCCGGGTCCCGACGATACCGGGCACGCGCCGGAAGGCGCCACCGAAACCCTGCCGCTTATCACAAGCGCCCCCACGGCACAGCAAAACGACAACAAGCAAGGTAACGCCGGGATATCCGACGATGAGGCCTACGCAAAGCTCAAGACCAAGCGTGCGGAGCGGCGACACAAAAAGCTCGTCCGCCGCGGCATCGCTGCAGGCATCGTGGGCGGCATGATCCTAATAGCCATAATCGCGAGCGTTATCCTCACCTCGCAGCCGCAATCTGCGGACGGACCTGTTACCGATATGGTCATGGAAGGTACCTTTACCACGACCGTCGAGGCAAAAGGGCAGCTCAAGCCTATTTCGGCCTCGGTCGTCTCCCCTTCTGTCGACGGAACGGTGGCACAGATCAACGTGCAGGCCGGTCAAAGCGTCAACGAGGGCGACGTGCTCATGACGATCAAAAACGATGAGCTCGATAACGCCGTTGCCGAGGCGAAGCGCGCGGTCACGGCCGCCCAGGAAGACCTGAAAAACGCGCAGGCGGCGCTCGCTGCCGCACAGGCAGCACCGACGCTGGATGCCGACGGAGCGACCACCCCGACGGATGCAACCGCCGACACCAGCGCTGTCTCGAGCGCCCAGCGCAATCTCGCCTCGGCCCAGGCAACCCTGGACCAGGCAAACGCCAAGGCGGCCGAACGCACCGTAAAGGCCCCCAGCTCGGGTAGCATCGTCGAGCTCAACGCCAAAGTGGGCGCCACGGTGACCGGAGGCATGGTCATGGGCGAAGGCGACACGAGCGGCGGCAAGCAGTGCATGCAGATCGCCGACCTCTCCAAGATGAAGGTGACGGTTCAGGTGGGCGAAAAGGACATCGCCAAGATCGCCGTAGGCCAGAGCGCCAACGTTACCTATCCCGCGTTTCCCGATATCGTGAGTCAGGGCACCGTCACGGCTATCGCGTCGGTGGCAAACTCCGACGCCGCCAACGGCGGTGGCGGCAGCGTGACCTTTAACGTCGACATCCTCATCGAGGCACCCGACAGCCGCCTTAAGCCCGGTATGACCGCCGAGGTCTCGGTGGTGACCGAACAGCTTGATGAGGTGGTCATGGTGCCCACCATGGCGCTGATGACCGAGGACGGCGAGCACTATTACGTCAATCTTGCCACCGATGACGAAGGCAAGGAAACGCGCCGCGTGAAGGTGACCGTTGTGACGCAAAACGACAACGACGCCGTAGTAGGCAAGACGCAGGTCAAGCGCGACGACCAGGGCAACGAGATCAACCCCGACGTGCCGGTTACCAAGCTGCGCGATGGCGATACTATCGTTATGGATACCGGCGCGGGCATGACGGCAGACGGCGGCGACGGCATGCCTGCCGACGAGGGCATGTAATGCGCCCCGTCATCGACATCCGCAACGTGCACCGCATCTTTGAGAGCGAAGCCGGTTGCGCCCACATCCTGCACAACGTGAGCCTGGCGGTAGTCCCCGGTGAGTTCGTCGCCATCACCGGCCCCTCGGGCTCGGGCAAGTCGACGCTCATGAACATCCTGGGTTGCTTGGACAAACCGACGGCGGGCGACTATTACCTGCAGGGGCTCAACGTGGCCGAACTCGACGATGATGAGCTCACCGAGGTGCGCGCGCTGAGCATCGGCTTTGTTTTTCAGAGCTTCAACCTACTGCCGCGTCTTTCGGTTATCGAAAACGTCATGCTGCCGCTGTCCTACACCAATGTGCCGCGCAACCAGCGCGAGATGCGCGCCGTACACGCACTGCAAGCTGTCACGCTTCCGGTCGACCATTGGGACCACCGCATATCAGAACTCTCGGGCGGACAGATGCAACGCGTCGCCATCGCGCGCGCACTCGTCAACGATCCGCCCATCATCTTGGCCGACGAACCCACGGGAAACCTAGACTCGGCAACCGGGGCACTCGTCATGGAAACCTTCCATAAGCTCCAAGAACGAGGCAAGACCATCGTACTCATCACGCACGACCCGGGCATTGCCGCCGAGGCCGACCGGGCCGTAACCATTCGCGACGGACGTATCCATGACGGCGCATATATCGCGCATGCACCGAACAATCTACGTTGCGCCGTCAACGAGCTACCCGCGATTTGCGCACCTTCTACACCGCCGAAAGGAGCAGAGGCATGAGCACCCGTGATCTTGTCCAAGAAGCCCTGCACTCGCTCGAGGCCAACAAGGGACGTAGTCTGCTCACCATCCTGGGCATCGTCATTGGCATCGCCTCGGTCATAGCCATGACCTCGCTCATCGGCGGCATCCAAAACAGCTTGGTCAACAGCTTGGGCCTCAACGCGGCCCGCATGGTGCAGGTCTACTCGTCCCAAGAGCTCACCGATTCGGACGTCGAGAAGCTACGAAAAATGGTGCCGCAAATTGAGCAGATCGGCATCGTCGACAGCGCCTATTCAGAGTACAAAGTTGGAGATAAAAGCTATACCGTCATGGCCCAGGGTGTCGATAGCGACATGCTCGACGCCGTGGGCGCCAGCAAGATCGTCGCCGGTCGCACCTATAGCGACATCGAGTCCAAATCCGGCGCGCGCGTGGCGCTCATCGGCCGCGGCGGCGCCGATCAACTTTACGGCAACGAACAGGACGCGATTGGCAAGACCATCAAGGTTTCAAGCGGAGACGTGCAGATCATTGGCGTCATCGACGGCGGCAACGACTCCATGGGCTCGCTGAGCCTGTACATGCCACGAGAAACGATCGCCGAGCTCTATGGCGATGACAATCCGTCATTTCCCAGCGTGACGGCACTCGCCGCCGAGGGCACGGACATGGATGAGCTCTGCAAGACGATCGAGTCCAAGGTGCGCAACATGAAGGGCATCTCGGAGGACGACGAGTACGAAAGCGTGACGGCAAGCTCCATGAAAAGCGCTATCGATGCCCTCAACTCCTTTATGGGCGCCTTCTCGCTCATCATGGGCGCGGTTGCCGGCATTTCGCTGCTCGTGGGCGGAATCGGCATTATGAACATGATGCTCACCAACGTGACCGAGCGCATCCGCGAAATCGGTATTCGCCGCGCTCTGGGCGCAAGCCGACGTGATATCACCGCCCAGTTTTTGGCCGAATCCTCGGCGCTGTGCATCACCGGCGGCATTCTAGGTGTCGTGATTGGCTATCTGCTGGCCTGGGGACTCACGTTCTTTGCCGCCAACTCGGGCATTATGAGCGAGTTTGGAGCCACTGGGACGATTACGCCGAGCTTCTCCATTACGACCGTGTTGATCGCGTTTGCCGTATCGGTTGGCATCGGCGTGATCTTTGGCTTCTACCCCGCTCGCCGCGCCGCAAAGCTCGATCCAGTCGAGTGCCTGCGCTATCAGTAAGCCGTGACCTTACGCGCGCAACAATTTGGGCCCGGACCTGCGTTACTTCGCAAGGTCACGGGCCCAAATTGTTGCCAATGATGCAGGCTAAGCTATCCGAGCTTAGATTCCAGGCTCGACAGGCCATTAAGAGTCAGGTCGTTGGCGACAGCCGAGACACGCTCGATGGGAACCGAGCCGTCCGACAACGCCCACGTGCGATAGATGCCGATAATGCCGGACAGCAAAAACGCCAGGTAGTAATCGAACATTTCGTCCTTTAGGCCCTCGGGCAGCAGGTCACGCTCGGCAATCTCGTGCTCGAGCGGCACGCGCAGGCGAGCCATAAAGTCGTCGAGCGGAATATTTTCAATCAACTGGCGATTAAGCACCAGGTTGTTGCACAGCGCCTCGTTAACGGTCTTGAAAAAGGACGCCGCAGCGCCGAGTGCACGCTCGTTGGTGTCGCCACCCATGGAGGAAAGCGTCTTCTCGACCGAATCGACGATCATCTGGACCACATCGACGGCAATGGCATCGAGCAAGCCATCGACCGTACCAAAGTGCACGTAGAAGGTCTTGCGGTCCACATTTGCCTCGCGCGCGATGGCGCTCACCGTAATATCAGCCAGAGGCTTTTCCATGAGCAGTCGCTCAAACGCCGAAAGAATCGCATTGCGGCTGCGGACGATACGACGGTCAAGGCGCGGTTTGGTGGTAGCCATAGACGTGTCCCCTTCATGTCAACTGCCCACCCATAGCTCATGTACAAGTGGGAGATAATCAACGTAAGAGGATTATCTTACATCTCTAATCGCGATGACGAGCATCATCAAGAACGCACGACTCGCACGCTGAATCCTAGGGCCGCTTCTTTTTATTGAGCGCCGCAGGGGAAACGCGGATGCCGTCGCCAGTCTGGCGAACGTAGGTCTTGCGAGCCGGCTTAGAGGCCACAGCAGCCTTTTGAGCACGCTGATTGGGGTCCACGGTAACCTGGCACGCAGGATGCGCCTTAACGGGCGTAGAGGACGTCTGAGGTGTGCGTCCAAGCTTTCGCATCACACGGTCCCAGCGCGCATGGATACTCTCGTTATGAGCGCTCTTAAGGCCCAGCAGCGGGGCGGCCAAAATGGTCGGCGCGATAAAGGTGATCAGACGCCACAGCAGATAGCCGGCAGTCGATGCCGTGCCAAAAAAGTGACCCAAAAACAGTGCGAAGCCGCCCTCGGCGCCACCGGTGCCGCCGGGCAGCGGAACGGCGGAGCTCAGCAGCTGGACAAAGGCGCTCGCAGCCATGACCGAGAAAAAGTCGACTTCGTGGTGGCCAAAGGAGAGCATCAAAAAGTACGGAACCAGGTAGAAAAACGCCAGCTGCAGCATAGTGATGACGACCGTGAGCAGCATGGACGAAAAATGACCGGCGGAGAGTTTGAATTTCTCGGAGAACGAATAGATCTCGCCATCGACAAAGGTGCGCCAGCCCTCGATCTTCGTGGCAGAGACACCCACGCGCTCGAGCCAATTGATGATGCAATGAGCGACGCGCGTGACGGTCTTGGGCATCAACGCCACGGCAAAGATGCCGAGCAGAATGCAACAGTGGCCGCCAAAACTAAAGACGCACAGCAGCGTCATGTCGCCATAACGCTCGGCGAAAAACGGCATACGGGCGAGCAGCAGAATGGCGCCCCATGCCACCAAACCAAATTGGTACACGATAAAGCGCGTGAACTGCGTGGCACCCGCCTCGCCCACGTTTTGGCCGGCTTTGGTCAGGCGGTAAATCTGGGCAGGCGTAGAGCCGATCATCATAGGTGTCAGATTGCCAAAGAAGATGCCGCTCGCCTCGACCGAAATGAGGTCGCGGATGCCGACGGGCGAATCGGGGTCGAGCCAAACGGCGATCGCGTACGCCACGATGCCAAAAACAAGATACAGAAACATACAAAAGCATGCAGCGAAGAGCCAGGGCATCTGAACGCTAGACATAGCGGCCCAAAACTGCCCCATCTGCCCGGTCACGACCAGATAGACGATATAGCCGATCAGCACAACGCCGATAAAGATGGCGCCACGACGCGCGCTCTTGTTGTCATCGCCGCCAGAAACCTCGACCTGGGGCTTTGGGCTATGCTGAGAGGACTCCGTCATGAGGCTCCTTCTGACCGTCAAAATATCTGGCCTATTGTACCCGTATGGGAGATGAGCAAAACGTAAAGCAATGGGGCAAATAGGATTAACAGACCAGACCACTTGCAATAAAAAACCCGGCCTTCGTACGAAAGACCGGGTATCTAAAACTTGGTAGCCCGTACCAGATTCGAACTGGTGATCTCCGCCTTGAGAGGGCGGCGTC
>CATZRJ010000050.1 GCA_958423535.1 uncultured Collinsella sp. | reverse complement strand
ATTAGAGATGCAGCACGCGGTCGCGGATCTCCTCGGTTCGACCCTGGTTCCAGAATTGGGTACCGATGTAGCCGCACGTGCGACGGGCGACGTTCATCTTCTCCTGATCGCGGTTGCCGCAGTTGGGGCACTCCCACACCAGCTTGCCGTCATCCTCGACAATCTTGATCTCGCCGTCGTAGCCGCACACCTGGCAGTAATCGCTCTTGGTGTTGAGCTCGGCGTACATGATGTTGTCGTAGATGTACTGCATCACGCGAATGACAGCCTTAAGGTTGTCCTGCATGTTGGGAACCTCGACGTAGGAGATAGCACCGCCCGGCGAAAGCTGCTGGAACATGCCCTCAAACTTAAGCTTGTCGAAGGCATCGATCTCCTCGGACACGTGAACGTGGTAGCTGTTAGTAATGTAGCCCTTGTCCGTCACGCCCGGGATAATGCCAAAACGGCGCTGCAGGCACTTGGCGAACTTGTAGGTCGTCGACTCCAACGGCGTGCCGTACAGCGAGAAATCGATGTCGCTCGCAGCCTTCCACTCCGCGCACTTGTCGTTCATGCGCTGCATGACCGCCATGGCAAAAGGCGTGCCCTCCTTCTCGGTGTGGCTGTGGCCCGTCATGTACTTGACGCACTCATACAGGCCGGCATAGCCCAGGCTGATGGTGGAGTATCCGCCCACGAGCAGCTTATCGATTGTCTCGCCCTTCTTCAGACGCGCCAAGGCGCCGTACTGCCAAAGAATCGGCGCGGCATCCGAAAGCGTGCCCATCAGGCGCTCATGACGGCACAGCAGGGCACGATGGCACAGTTCAAGGCGCTCATCGAAGATCTTCCAGAACTTGTCCATGTCCTGATGCGAGCTCAGCGCGACATCGGGCAGGTTGATGGTCACAACACCCTGGTTAAAGCGACCATAGTACTTAGGCTTGCTCGGGTCATAGTTGAGCGCGTTGGCAACGTTGTTAAAGCCGTTGCCCGAGCGATCGGGCGTCAGGAAGCTGCGGCAACCCATGCAGGTGTAGCAATCGCCGTTGCCGGCGGTCTCGCCCTTAGACAGCTTAAGCTCGCGCATCTTCTTCTCGGAGATGTAGTCGGGCACCATGCGCTTGGCGGTGCACTTCGCCGCCAGCTGAGTCAGGTAGAAGTACGGGGCATCCTCGTAAACGTTATCGTCCTCGAGCACGTAGATGAGCTTGGGGAACGCCGGGGTAATCCACACGCCGGCTTCGTTCTTAACGCCCTCATAGCGCTGACGAAGCGTCTCCTCCACAATCATGGCAAGGTCGTGCTTCTCCTGGGGCGTACGGGCCTCATTGAGATACATAAAGACCGTCACGAACGGCGCCTGGCCATTCGTGGTCATAAGGGTCACGACCTGATACTGAATCGTCTGGACGCCGCGACGGATCTCGTCACGCAGACGGTCCTCAACGACCTCACGGACCTTCTCGGCAGATGCAGAGACGCCAAGCTCCTCGAGCTCGCGGGCAACCTCGCCGCGAATCTTCTGACGGCTCACCTCGACAAACGGAGCCAGATGGGTCAGCGAAATCGACTGACCGCCGTACTGGGAAGAAGCGACCTGGGCGATAATCTGCGTCGCGATATTGCAGGCGGTCGAGAAGCTATGCGGCTTCTCGATCAGCGTACCCGAGATAACGGTGCCGTTCTGGAGCATATCCTCCAGGTTCACCAGGTCACAGTTATGCATGTGCTGGGCAAAGTAGTCCGAATCGTGGAAGTGAATCAGACCCTCGTTGTGAGCATCCACGATCTCCTGGGGCAACAGCACGCGCTGCGTCAGGTCCTTGGAAATCTCGCCGGCCATGTAGTCGCGCTGAACGGAGTTGACGGTCGGATTCTTGTTAGAGTTCTCCTGCTTGACCTCTTCGTTGTTGCATTCGATCAGCGACAGGATCTTGTCGTCGGTCGTGTTCTTTTGGCGCTTCAGGCTCTGAACATAGCGATAGATGATGTAGTGGCGAGCGACCTCGTAGCAGTCGAGACGCATGATCTCGTCCTCGACCAGATCCTGGATCTCCTCGACCGATACGGTGTGACCGGCATTCTCACATGCCTCAGCGACGTTTTGTGCTGCGTAGATCACCTGGCGGTCGGTAAGGCGAGAGCCTTCCTCGACCTCCAAGTTTGCGGCACGGATCGCATTGACGATCTTATCGATGTCAAAGGTAACCTCGGTGCCGCTGCGCTTGATGATCTTCATCCTCTTGCCTCTTTCGCATCGTAGCCTCATTGCGCTTCAGAGCCAAACGATGCCCGGCAGGACTTACCCCTGTCTTGCGGCGCCGTCGCGCAATCTGTGTTTTCGATAACCATAGGCCCTCATGCGGACAATCCTCGCAGCCAATCAAGGGGCTCAAAGATCCATCCAAATGGGCGAATAAGGTCCTCGTTCTCTGTCCGCCATCTATCATACGACAAAGAGGCATCTATATCCTGTATTCTTTTTTTAGGTCAAACACAACATATAGTGTTTTAGCAGGTCAAAGCAATTAGTCATTTTGCAGACGCATTATAAATGAAGGCCTCTTGGCAGACTGCTAAAACGTTACCAACGCGGCTACCTGCATGGCAGTTATAAAACCCCCTTAGTCAAGCCGCTGACAAATCCCACCGAAACCAAGCCGTTCACGCCAAAAGAATCCAAAAGATTATGCTTGACCAACATGTTGCGGTCGAATGCCGGCGGACGGGGCGACAGGACTGCAAACGCTCGGAAGACTACAGCCCCGGCACCCCGTCCGCCGGCATTCGATAGGCGAGGAGCTATTTCTTCTCTTCGCGAGCTATCATGCGACCGAGAGCCGCTGTAAAGGGATCGAGCAGCACGCCGGCGATAACCACAAAGGCCCATCCCTTTGTGACAAGGCCTGCCCAACGCGCGAAGAACGTACGGCCTCCAATCGTTCCGAATCCTCCCTGGAAGGCAATCTCGCCAAAACCGATCACTATAAAAGGGAGCGTGGCACCGATGACCGTACCGGCGATCTTGTGTGATGCGCTCCCCTCCTCAAAACCAAAAAAGTCCAGGCACATGCCAACCGTCTTTCCAAACAGCGGAAGCGCGCTCAATACCTCGGCGATCACCGTGGCCACGATAAGTTGCCCCCAAAAGCCCTTGGGGCTCGTCAGATCCAAGCCAGACGCTCCTTCAATGATGGGGAGAAACGCGCAGAGCAATAGCGGGTTAAAGAAGCCGTTGAGAATACCGATAACGCGGTTGACAGATAGCTTCATAGCCGTAAACCTTTCAAAGTCAATGATAGAAAGAGGGCCGCCGGCATATGTCGGCGGCCCCGATAAAACATGGTGTGCGGCGAAGCAACTACTCGAGCGGCTACTCCGCTTCGCCCTGAGCGGCCATCTTTTCGGCCTCGGCGAGCTGCGCCGGAGTCAGCTTGCGATACTTAATGGCGCCAAAGACGACACAAGCCGCACAGACGATCATGCCGGCGACGAACTTCTGGTCGATCGTTGCACCAAACGGCGACGTCACGGCCTCAAACACAATGGGAGACAGCGCCATACCAAAGTTGATGCCTGCCATGCCAATGGCAAGGTTAAACGCACGTCCCTCGGGAGCAGAGTTGCCGGCGGCAAAATTGCCCTCCAGCGGCACGTAGGTCTCCTTGCCCAACGCAACGACAAAGCCCGCAACGCACAGCACCATAAAGGCGGGCGCGACCAGCGTGAGGCCCAGGCCAACGAGCGTCACGCCCCACGCAATCGGCATAGCCAGGTTCTTAAACTTGGCAAACAGCGGACCGACCAAAAGACCAGCTGCAATACCGGCAACGGTCATAACGGTAGAGGCAAGACCGGCCTCCACGGTACCGCCAAAGCCACGGCCCACGACAAGCAGCGAGACATTGGAGCTAAAGAGCTGGAACGTAAGCACAAACACAAAGCTCATGACCGTGATAATTGCGACCTCTTTGGGCATGTTGGCAAACACGTTGACTTTACGCTTGGGCTCCAGATGACCCTCGGGCAGGCAAACGGCCTCAATGATGATAAACACGATCATGATGAAATAGGCCGCATAGCTGTGGAACCACTCGGCCGAGCCAAGGATGCCGGAAACCATCGTCCAGATAATGCCGCCAAGAGCGACAAAGGTGGAGTAGATGCCCATGACAAACGAACGCTGCTTGCCACCAAAGTAATCCGCGATAAGAGCGTCTGTTGAATTCTGCACGGCGCCGAGACCAAGGCCCATAACAGCAGAAGCCGCTAAGACCTGGCCGAGTGAGTCGTGGAACACCAGCACCGAGGCGCCTGCCAGCATCACGATAACGTGACCGACAAGCGTCGTCTTCTTCTTGGACACGCGAGAGGCGAGCTGTGAAGAGACGAGCATGGCGGACAGCGCCATCATCAACGGGATGATGCCGATGATCATCTGGACGGCAGCGATGTTTTCGTTGGGAAACGCCGCCGCAACAGAGGCCACGATGGGGACGGGCACCAACATGCCCATAATGCACATGGCGGCAGCATAAATGCCCACCAGGTACTTGATCTTGGTTTTATCCATGATCCATCCTTACACTTAAAGAAAAGGGTCGGAGCGGCCAGGCATCACCAGCGGCCGCCCCAAACACAGCACTATCAGTCGTTGAATCCGGTGAACACGGGTTCTCCGCTGTACACGAGCGCTTCCTCGACGCCATCGAGCACGCGGCAGGCGCCAGACGCCATCGCCTCGAGCTCAAACTCGCCGGGATAAGCCGACACGGGGGCGATCCAAGAGCAGCACTCCTCAATCGAGGCAACGAGTTCCTTGCTGTGGACCATGCCGCCTCCGAGCAAGATGCCGTCGACGTCGCCCTTCAGCACACAAGCCATCTCGCCAATCCACTTGCAGATTTGGTAGACCATTGCATCCCAGGCGCGAGCTGCGGCCTTATCGCCCGCTGCAGCACGATCGCACACCTCGATGGCATCGGAGGTACCCAAAAGATCGACAAAGCCGCCGGTCTTCATGCAATGGGCGCGGGCGACGTCAAGACCGTGCTCCGCGGTGTACTTTGCGACCTCGATCGCGGGAACCGATCCACAGCGCGTCGGCGCCATGGGACCCTCACCGCCGACGATGTCGTTGCCGTCCACCATCTTGCCCTTAAGATGAGCCGAGATAGAGATGCCGCCGCCAATATGGCAAACGATGAAGTTGCACTCATCATAGGGGCGACCGAGCTTTGCCGCATGGCGGATGGCGGTCTCTTTAAGATTAAGGGCGTGCAGGTGCACGTTTCGATACACGCCCTTAATGCCCGTCATGCGTGCGAGGTCGCACAGCTCATCGGTATCGGGAGGATTCACCACAAAAGAGGGCTTGCCCGTCTTTGAGGCGAACTCATGGGCAATCTGGGGACCCAGCTGTGCCGGGTGCTGAATGCCATTCGCACCGACGCGGGCATGCTCGAGCATGACCTCATTAATGGCATACGTACCACCGGGCAGCGAAAGCAAGCCGCCGCCGCGACCGACAAATGCATCAAAGTCCTCGAGCTTTAGGCCCGCCTCCCCCAGTGCTCCAAGAATCAGATCGCAGCGATACGGCATCTGAGCCGAAACCCCGTCGAACTGGGCAAGGTCCTTCGCATCGTGCGCAACGTTCTTACTGAGCTTGCACTCATCACCCTCAAAAACGCCCACCTTTGTGGAAGTGGAACCTGGGTTGATGACCAGGACGCGCCAGGGAGTCTTTTTATCGGACATACCTTAAGCCTCCTTAAGCGCCTGGGCGCGCACGCAGCTCATCACCACGTTGCCGACGATCTCGTCGACGGGCGCAGAGCGCGAACAATCGCACACGATCTTCTTGAAGCCCTGAAGCATGGGGCCGTAGGCATTGGCACCGGTCAGATTCTGGATGATCTTGACGCCGATATTGCCCACGTTGATATCGGGCCAGATGACCACGTTGGCTTTGCCCGCAACAGCGGACTCACGACGTACCTTCTTGGCCGCAACTTTGGGGTTAATCGCCGAATCAAACTGGAACTCGCCATCGATGGCAAGGTCGGGACGGCGATCGTTGGCAATCTCGCAAGCACGGCGCACTTTGTCGACGAGCTCGTTATCCATCGAGCCGTCAGTCGAATGCGAAAGCAGCGCGCAACGGATATCCCATCCGGTCAGCGAGCGCACCGTTTCGCTCGACGAAATCGCGATCGAGGCAAGCTCCTCGCTCGTGGGGTCGACGCAAACGGCGGAATCGCCAAAAGCCAAAAGGCCGCCTTCGCCGCCGTTCCAGTTGGGAATGTCGGCGATACCGCACGAGCTCACGGTGTCCACCCCGTCGGCAAGGCCGACGATGGTCTGACCCGCCAGGATAATATCGCCCGTGGCGTTATCGATGCCCGCGAACATAACGTCGACATCGCCGAGCACCTGCAAAATCAGGGCGCGCTCAAGCGGACGCGTCATACGGCGCGCAGCGCCCTTGGGCTTAAACTTGCAATCCGGATGCGAAAGGTAGCGCTCGCAGCAAGCGGCGTTCGCCTCCTCGTCGGTCACATCGACAATCTCGATGCCGTCAAGGGAGATGCCGCGCTCATCGGCAAGCTCCTTGAGCTTGCCGCCGTCGCCGACCAACACGCATTCGGCAAGATGCTCGGCGGCGATCTTTGCGACCGCCTGCATCATGGTCTCGTTTTCGCCCTCGGGAAAAGCAACGCGCATAGGCTTGGCGGCAGCCTGCTCGCGCAGGGTCTGCATCAGGTCCATGGCAGTTACTCCATCTCTTCGGCAGTGCGCTCGATAAGCTCGCCGATGGTCTTCATGACCATGACCTCACGCACAGGAACCTCGGCGTCGAGCTCGTTCTCGATCATGGAGGTCAGCGCGATCATCTTCATCGAGCCCTTGCCCAGGGTCTCAAACGTCGTCTCGGGAGTCACATCGCCGTCATAGTTGTAAGCGGACTTGGCGAAATCGCAGATCTGCTGAGTGAGTTCTTCGTTCATGATGGTGCCTTTCTAATTAAAAAGAGGGGCGACCACGGCGGGCTGGAGACATGGGTCCCGCCGTGGCCTAAGAGAGGAATCGAATTGTTACAGGGGTGAAAACCTAGTCGTCAAGCTCGAACGTGAGCTCTTTGTAGCCCGGACGGTCGATAACCTTGGCATGGACGCCAACGGTCTCGCCCGCCATGAGTTTGGCGCGAATCTCGGGGGCCTTCTTCTTGGTAATGCCGTAGATGACGTAGGTGTACTGAGAGCCCTCGTCGATATCGACGGCGCCGTAGGCGTACTTGCCATACTGCTTGAGGTAGGGCTTGTCGTTCTGCGGACCAGGCAAGGTAAAATCGATCAGATGGCCGTGACCAGAAACCTGGACCCAATCGGTCTTGTGGTAGCCGCAGGCATTGCAGGCAAGGTGTGGCGGAAACTCGACGGCTCCGCACTCGGGGCACTGGCGCGCCCAATAGATGCCCTCTTCAAGACCCGTGTAGAACTTCTTGACCACGGGCTCCATATCTTTGAGTTGCATGAGAATACTCCTTATGGGAAATCGAAAACCGCGGTCGCTTAAGCGACGGTACGAAGGATCTGGCAGCGCACGTTCTGAGAACCGCCAAAACCGCGCAGAAAAGCCGTCTCGGGAACCTTCTTCATCTGGGTGGCACCGGCGACGCCGCGCATTTGCTTGACGGCCTCGACGATATCGGCGATGCCGGATGCGCCATGAGCGTGACCGAAGTTGCAGCGGCCACCGTGCGGGTTGATGGGCTTATCGCCGTCAAAAGCGGTGCGACCATCGATCGCGTACTTCCAAGCCTCGCCGCGCGGAATATAGCCGCACTCCTCAGCCGAGACAATCTCGGAAGCCAGGAAGAAGTCATTGCACATAAACAGGTCGATCTCGTCGGGGCTCACGCCGGTAAGGTCGTAGACCTGCTTGGCAGCAAGCTCGGTAGCCCAGTGCTCGTTGTGAAGCAGGCCGGCCTCGACGGCAGAGGCGCCCGTGCCCAGAACCTCGATAGGTGCATACGGGACACCCAATGCCTTGGCCTTCTCCGTGGGCATCACGACAACAGCTGCGGCACCGTCGCATTTCTTCTCAAAGCCGGTGACGCGCAGGTACTGCGTAACGCGCGGGTTGTACATGCTCTTGAGATACTCGTCGGCAGTATCGAACCCAGCTGCCTTCGCGTCCTCCTCGACCGTGGTCTCGTACCAGGCAAGGGGATTCAGGACGGCACCGCGGCGAAGGCTCTTGGTAAGGCCGTTCAGGGCGTCATCGATCTGATCGGCGGTAAGGTCGTACTGCATCGAATACTCGTTGATCCAGTTGTCGAACGACACACCAAAGGCGCCATCGAGCGGGCGACCATAAGCGCGGTCATAGATCTTATCGAGCGAGGGAATCATGACGTCGAGCGTAAAGTCCTGACGAATATGGGAGGGCATGTGCTCAACGGGAAGAGTCGAAGCCAAATCGCAGGCACCCGTAAGGACAACATCGTAGGCACCGGAGGCGACTGCCATCACGGCCTGCTCAAGGGCGACATAGCCCGTGCAGCAAGCCTCGGAATGATGGACGGAACCCTTGGCGCGAACACCAAACCAATCGGCAACCTGCATGTTGGGGGTAATGCAATCGCCAACGAGATACGGATTGGCGCTACCGTGATAGAAAAAGTCGATATCGCGGGGCTCAAGGCCGGCATCGGCAATTGCCTCGAGGGCCGCATAGCCAAACGCCTCGCCCTCGCCAATACCCTGGGTCTCGGGATGCTCCTCAAAATCCTTGAATGGGGTGCAGCCTACGCCTACAATCGAGACGCTGCGCATGTTCTTTCCGAGCGTAACCACTGAATATCACATCCTAATCATGTGAAGGTGTACGGAATGATGGCGCAGTCCAGCCGCGAGCGAAGGTGAGAGAGCGCTCGCGGCTTTTCTGTGCCGTCACACGTTGAACTACTGCAGTGGTTCTTTTGAACGTAGCTTTAGTTTATGAGGGGTTAAACGAGATGCGTGAGACAAAAAGCCCCGATGTGTCCCATCATATGGGACACATCGGGGATAGGCGTTCCAAATAGCAGATAAATGGCCATACTTAAATCGATTCATAGGGCTGGATTGCTCTGAATCCGCAACCAACGCAACCGTTCATCCCAAAAAACCAGCCGTTCACCCGAGCGGCTTTTCGAAATCGGGGATGCGTGGGTGCCAGTGGCGCGACGCATCGTCGACAAAGAGTGGTGCGTAGAACATGCGATTGAGGGCGGCGGCAACGGTGCGCGCTTCTAAATCGGGACGGACCTCGAGCCAATACTGGACAAGGTTGTGATGTCCCGCGAGCGCAAAGGCCAGATACAGGTCAAGATCGGTCTCGTCAGAAAATGTTGAGCGCAGACGGTCGCGAAAATACTCATGCATGAAAACCGTAGCCTTATGCGTGAACACGGGGTCCCCGTTTTCACTGTTGAGCGCGAGCACCTTCGAACGATTGCGCTGTAGGATCTCCATACGCTTGATCATCGTCGGCGTCGGATCGAGCTGAGCGTCACCAAAGCGCGCCTCAAGGGCAACGTCGTTAATATCTTGCATATTGTGGAGCAGATCGTCCTCAAATCGCTTAACAACGTCGTCGACAGAACGATAGCAGCGGTAAAACGTCGATTTCGAGGTATGCGCGAGCCTCAGCACATCGGTCACCTTGATCGCCTGCACCGGTGTCGTCCCCATAAGCTCAAAGACGGCATCCTCGATGCGGGCGCTGATATCGTTCTTTGCATCTAGCGGCATAACGGTCTCCCCTGTTGGCAATCAGCCCTATCCTACATGAAAGATATGCTCTTTGAGGACGATTTGGGGCACGAAGCGCGCGGCGCACGAGATGACGCTTCCATCGTATTCAGTGAACGAAACGTTCCAGCCGTTGGGCAGTCCGTCCTTGCCGGGATCAACCGAAAAACCGCTCCCCTGCGCTTTGAGAACGGCTTCGATGCGTGTCCATACCCGGCACATGCGACGGCAACGCTCCCGCTGATTACCCGCAGCGTCAATCCATGCACGCTCCTCGAAGGTTGCCATTCGACTAACCGCCAGGGGCGACACCTCACCCATCGACTCAATGTCTACGCCTATAGGTCCTCCAGATAACTGCGCGGCCTCAGAAACAGCAAGAACGGCCGTACCGGCGGCATGCGAAATCGAAATGGAGGGGGCATTAGCATCTGCAAGTTCAGGTTTGCCAAATGAAGAGCGCACAAGCTGCGCATCCTCGTAGACACCCAAAACGTCACGAAGAAGCGCACCCACACCGGCAGCTTCTCGACGAGTAGAAAGCGGAAGGTCATCGTCTAGTGCGCGAGCGGCATAATGAGGTGCCATCGGCGCAAGATCGACGATCGCACGGGGGTCAACCATAGAAACGCGGGCGACGTGCACGGTTATGATCAAAATAATCATCTCCCACGAGACCAAGAGGCCAATGATGACAAATTATGCCGGGCAGCAAATGCAACGTGAAAAAGCGACCGATGTCGATAATTTGATGGCATATTATGTGTGTTTATAACAAAACAACCCAGAGACAAAGCCTCTGGGCTGCGAACATTTGGTGGGCGTTAGAAGATTTGAACTTCTGACCTCTTCCGTGTC
>CATZRJ010000049.1 GCA_958423535.1 uncultured Collinsella sp. | reverse complement strand
CGCTCGACAACGTAAGCCTGTCTTTTCGCGATAACGAGTTCGTGGCCATTCTGGGACCTTCGGGGTCGGGTAAAACCACGATGCTCAACGTTATCGGTGGGCTCGATCACTTTGATTCTGGTGACCTGCTGATTGACGGCATCTCGACCAAGGACTTCCGTGACCGCGATTGGGATGCTTATCGCAACAACCGCATCGGCTTTGTGTTCCAGAGCTATAACCTTATCCCACATCAGACCATCTTGGAAAACGTTGAGCTGGCGCTTACGCTCACGGGTGTGGGCCATGCCGAGCGCCGCCAGCGTGCGCGCGAGGCGTTGGAGAAAGTCGGCCTGGGCGAGCACGTTAACAAGCGCCCGAGCCAGCTTTCGGGTGGACAGATGCAGCGCGTGGCGATTGCCCGCGCCCTGATCAACGATCCCGAGATTGTGCTGGCGGACGAGCCGACCGGCGCTTTGGATTCAACGACATCCGTACAGGTCATGGATCTGCTCAAGGACGTGGCGCGCGACCGCCTGGTCATCATGGTCACGCACAATCCCGAGCTGGCGTACCAATATGCCACACGCATCGTCAACCTGGCGGACGGCAAGATCACCGACGATTCCGACCCCTTTGATGTAGCAAAGGCCGCGCGTCGCGAGGCCAAGCCTACGCGCAAAACCTCGATGAGCTTTGTGACGGCGCTGGGGCTTTCTGCTCGAAACCTCATGACCAAGAAGGGCCGCACGGCCATGACTGCCTTTGCGGGCTCGATTGGCATTATCGGTATTGCGGCGATCCTGGCGCTCTCCAATGGCGTGAACAATTACATCAAAAAGGTCGAGGAGGATACGCTCTCGAGCTACCCGCTCACCATTTCCAAGCAGGATTACGACCTGTCGTCCATGATGGGCGGACAGGGGGCTGCGGATGATGACTCGCCTGAATATGTGGATTCGTCCGACGACAGTGCCGGCAGCAAGGCTAAGGGAACCGATAAAATTCCCGTGGTTACGGCCGTAAAGGATATGTTTGCGAGCGTTAAGTCTAACGACATGACGAGCTTTAAGGCATGGCTCGATGCCGGTGGCGACGGCATCGACAAAGATGTCAACGCCATTCAGTACGGCTACGGTGTATCGCCGGTTGTCTATCGTGCGTGTAAGGGTGACGAGAAACCCGTTCGGCTTGTTCCCAACGCCATGACCGAGGCCATGAGCGGCGGCGCGAGCTCGGCAGCAACGGTGAGCATGGAGTCCATGGGAACCTCGGTCTTTAACGAGATGATTGACGACCAGAGCTTGCTCGACAGCCAGTACGATGTCGTGGCGGGGCATTGGCCTACGTCTGCCAGCGAAGCCGTGATGGTGCTTTCGAGCCGCGGCACGGTGGGCGATTACACGCTCTACAGCATCGGTGCGCTGGATATCGATGAGCTCAACGACCTGGTTAACAGCGCCATGGCGGCCGACGGCAAGATCGAGACGCTCGAGATCGGCGCCGACTTTACCTACGACGATGCGCTGTCCACGACGTTTAAGGTGTTGTCGCCGGCCGATGCCTATCGCAAAAACGAAGAGACCGGCATGTGGACTGACATGTCCGACGATGCCGACTTTATGACGGCCAAGGTTGCCGACGGTATTGACGTGCGCATTGTGGGCGTGGTGCGACCTAACGAGACGGCCAACGCGAGCGCATTGACCCCGGGCATTGCCTATACGCATGCACTGACTCGCCAGCTTATGGAGCGCGCCGCCGATTCGCAGATTGTGCAGGAGCAACTCGCCCACCCCGAGACGGATGTCTTTACGGGCAAAACCTTCGACGAACTGCAAGGCGAGGCCAAGCAAGGCGTGGATCTGGGCAGCATGTTCAGTGTGGACGAGGCGGCGCTCAAGAGCGCGTTCTCGTTCGATACGTCTGCACTTTCGGGTGCGGCCGGCGGTATGGACCTGTCGGGTCTTGACTTGTCCGGGCTGGACATTGACCTTTCGGGCGTTGGCAAGGACATCGACTTCAGCGACATCATGGCAAAAGCGCCAACCCCAGATTTCTCGGGTATCTTTGACGGTCTGGAACTCACGCCCGAGCAAATGCAGCAGGTGGGAACACTAGCCAACCAGCTGTTTGAGGGCTTTTTGCAGTCTGATCAGTTTAAGGCGCTGTCGCCCGAAGATCTTAAGGACGCGTCAAAGCTCTCTGCCGCATTCTCGACGTATCTTGAGAATGATGACACAGCTCAGCAAATCCTGGCCCAGCTCAAAGCGCTCGGCGGCGATGCCCTGGCCGAGCGTCTGCAGCAGGCGATGAGCGACTATGTGCAAAAGCAGCTGGCTCCGTATCTGCAGCAGGCTATGGATCAGGTGATGAAGGCAATCAGCGAGCAGATAGCGTCGACGGTATCATCCCAGCTCAAGGCGGGCGCGGCAGGGCTTATGGACCAGGTGGCGACGCAGATGTCTTCGAGTTTTGCTAACCTGGCGAGCGCCATGCGCGTGGATGCGAGCGCCTTTGCTCATGCCATCCACTTCAACATGGACGCCGAGGACCTGAGCTCGCTCATGATGAGCTATGCGAAGGCGTCGAAGCTCACCTACGACAACAATCTGACCACGTTGGGCTATGCGGACGAGGCAGACCCCATCTCAGTCAAGATTTTCCCGCGTGACTTTGAGGCCAAGGAGCGCGTGCTCGATCACATCGATGCGTACAACAAGCAGGTCAAAGCCGCTGGCCACGATGATCGGGCAATTTCGTACACAGACTACATGGGCATCATCATGGGTTCGGTGACCGACATCGTGAACACCATCAGCTTGGTGCTCATCGCATTCGTGAGTATCAGCCTGGTGGTGAGCTCCATCATGATCGGCATCATCACCTACATCAGCGTGCTGGAGCGCAAAAAGGAGATTGGCATTCTGCGCGCGATCGGCGCGTCGAAGCGTAACGTGGCAAACGTGTTCAACGCCGAGACCTTTATCGAGGGCCTCATTGCCGGCGTCTTTGCCATTGTCGTCGTGGTGCTCGTGAGTTTCCCGGTCAATGCCTGGGCACTTGCGGTCAAACAGGTTCCCAACCTGATGAGCCTGCCCGTGCAGGATGCGCTGGTACTCATTGCAATTTCGGTGCTGCTAACGGTCGTCGCTGGCCTGCTGCCGGCCCGTAGCGCGTCCAGGAAGGATCCCGTGGAGGCCCTGCGCTCCGAATAATGTGACAAAAGGGCAGTCCCTTTGTCACATTGAGACCCTTGCGAAAACGGGGTCTAATTACCGTTCGGCAGGTTAAGAACTCCCTCTCCCCGCTTAATGCTTGACGAAGAGTCCTCTGGTTTATATACCTATCGGTAGGCATATAGGATGTATTGCCGATAGAAATGGAGCAACCATGACTCTCACCACACCAGCCAAAAAAGATTGTCTCCGTGAAAGCGGCGCATTTGCTTGGGTCGTCGTTATTGCGCTCGGCTTAATGTCCGCCGGAACAACTGGCACATATAGCATTATTGCCGGCTCATTCGTTGCTCCAGTATGTGAAGATCTGGGCTTTGACTACACTTCTTTTTCTTTCTATTTCACCGCGATTCTTCTTGGCCTTGCGCTTGGGCTTCCGCTTTTGAGTCGCTTCATTCCAAAAGTAATCGGCAAACCATGGCATATTTGCATTGAACTCGTCCTTATTGCCGCCGGCGCCGCAATGGCGTTCTACACCGAGGTCTGGATGTTCACCGTCTCCGCCGCAGTGATCGGCATCTGCTTTTCGTTTACAACGGGCGTCTGCATGTCCGATGTCATTGACCAATGGTTCAGCAAATCGTCCGGTCTCGCCATCGTCCTCGCTTGGGGCGTTAATTCTCTCTGCACGCTGTTATTGAGTCCTGTCATTACACTGGTCATCGAGCAGCAAGGCTGGCGTACGGGATACATCGTGCTTGCGGCCGTTTCTGCAGCTATGATTTTGCCTGCAAGCGCATTTATCATTCGCCTTAACCCCTCTGATCGCAATATGCTTCCGTACGGAGAGACCGCCTCCGAAACCCATGAGAGCTGCAGCGCCGATGAGCAGGAAGATGTCCTTTCGGGCATGGCACTCCGCGATGCCGCGAAAACGCCGTCTTTTATTCTCTGTGTCCTCTTGCTTTGCGTGGCGCAGCTCACCTGCTGCATGAACCAGCTGTTTCCAACCTATGCAAGCGAGGTCGGTTTCAATCCTATCGTAGGAAGCTTAATGGTCTCGGCAGCTTCACTCTCCGATATCTTCCTAAATCCCTTCGTGGGCAAAACATGCGACAAGCTTGGCGCTATTAAAGCAACGGTCGCATGGACAGGTGTCAGCATTCTTTCATTCCTGCTTCTTATCATTGGCGGAAGCAATGAGACCGTTTCCATCATTGCAGCTGGTGTAAACGATGTCATGTTCGCCATCGTTGGAACCGCAATGCCGATGCTTCTCCTCTCGCTCTTTGGATCACGCGATTTTGGAAGGATCTATTCGATCGTTTGCTCAGCGGGCTATGTCGTCGGTGCTTTTGGAATGCCGGTCATGATGAAGGTTTACGGCATGGCAGGGTCATTCCAGGGAGTATTTATCTTCTGCATTGCCTGCAACCTTATGATTGCTGCGTTTGCTATCGTTTCCGGCTTTCTCAATAAGGCTGCTGAAAAGTAATAAGCGCCGATTTGCATCGGCATAGATTGCCATGCAACAGGGGTCGACTCCAAGCCAGACTGGAGTCGACCCCTGTTTTCGTTTTAAAGGTTGCCCGCAGGCACCATGGGTGCCAACATGCGCTTCAGCTTGGCTGGTTTATTTGAACATAAGCTCGACTATTCCCGCCCAAACCGCTTTCTCATCAATATCCTCACCTTGAGCGACCGTATTGCTTGCTCCCTCCAGAACGGTATAAAGAATTTGTACGTAGAGCATTACGTCGGCGCTATCGGAAAACGCGCCAATCTCTACACCATGAAGAAGGATGTCTTTAAGCGCATCCATGGTTCGTTTGGTCGCCGTCGCTTGACGTTCCTGAACTGCAGGAATTCGATTTGCTTGAACGCTAACCTCGGCCAGCACGCGCCGGCGCTTTTCATCGCTTCGATAGCCACCTATAACTGAATTGCCGAGCTCGATAAGCGCGGCCTTGAACCCGTCCCTATCGACTATTAGCGAGTAGTCGCGCTGATAGTCAATGGTCGGAAACATGCTGTCCAAGAGCGTAGTGAAAATCTCCTCTTTTGAGGGAAAGTAGTAGTACACCGACGGCTTGGATATACCGACAAAGTCGCAAATCTTTCCGATAGACGCTTTGTCATAACCGACTTCTGCCACAAGATCGTACATTGCGTCCAATATTTTTTTTCTTGTGCTCACGCTGCATTTCTCCATTGCAAATCACTTCCGCACTACCAACATTATTAAGGATGGCAACGGGACATCAATTCGTGTCCAAACATGACCACTATATACGGCGAACGGTATGTATCAGTAGGCGAGCGGCAATTATTCAAAATTATCTACCGAACGGTAGGTATAGTAGTACTATAGCAGGTGAAACCCCGCTATTGTCGCGGCCGGACAGCATTGCGGGAAACCCGACGGAAGGACCAACCATGTACGAGAACTATCGTATGCCGGGCGAGTTCGAGAAGCGCTCCAACGTCTATGTGACATGGCTTCCCGATTACATCCGTGCAGAGGGCTACGATAACCGCCAGCCCTGCGTTGACGTGATCAAGGCTCTGCTCGAGTATGGCGACGTTACGGTCAACCTCAATTGCGGCACCCCCGGCTCCTATGAGGAGGCTTGCTCGCGCCTGAAGGAGGAGGGGGTTGATCTCGATCGCATCGAGATCACGCAGTTCGAAGACTCCAACTTCTATGTCCGCGACAACGGTCCCAGCATCATGGTCGACGACAAGGGCCATTCTTATATGGTCAACCCCGCTTGGACCTATTACGGCGTGTGGGACAAGAACTCCCCGGAGTGCCAGTCCGCACGTAAGGCAGCCGTTCACATGGCGGTTGCGCTCGGTTGCTTCGATATCGTCAATTCCGAAATGGTTTCGGAGGGCGGCGACCGCGAGTTTGACGGTCACGGCACTCTGATCGCCATCGAGGACACGGAATGCCGCAAGCGTAATCCCGAGTTCACGAAAGAGGAAGTAGAGGCCGAGTATAAGCGCATCTACAACCTCAACAAGGTTGTCTGGCTTCCGCAGCCTATGCTCGAGGACGACGACTATCGACTGGGCATCCTCGACGAGAAGGAAGACGGAACTCCCGTCTTTGGCATGAGCTTTGCAGCTCACATTGATGAGATGTGTCGCTTTATCACTCCGAACAAGATTCTTCTTGCCGAGGTGTCCGATGAAGAGGCAGCCTCGAGCAAGGCTGGAGCAGAGTCTCGTCGCCGCATTGAGGCAGCCTACGAGATCCTGAGCAACGAAACGGACTGGGAGGGCAAGCCCTTCGAGATCGTTCGTATGCCCACCGCCGAGCCTATTGAAGTCGTTATCGCCCCTGGCGATGAAGATTACGAGCTCTATAAGGGCTTCATCGACGAAATGGGCGGCAAGTTTATGGATGGCACCCCCTGGCCCGAGGGCCCCGTCCACTTCTACGCCGCAGCGAGCTACTGCAACTTCCTGATTTGCAACGGCGTCGTTCTTGGCCAGCGTTATTACCACGAGGGCATGAGCGAGGTCGTGAAAGAGAAGGATGAGCAGGCCAAGGCAGTTCTTGAGAGCTGCTTCCCCGATCGCAAAGTCATCATGATTGATTCCCTCGCGCTTAACCTGTCCGGCGGCGGCGTGCACTGCTGGACTAAGGACGTGGCGGCCAGTCGTTAGTGAGCCTTAGAGCCTGCGCTCTTTGGCTTAGGCGCCACATGTACCGCTCCCCGAGGGATATCCGTGTTTTCCTCGGGGACACATTCAACAATAATTTTGATAATAATTCGAAAGGAAATAGGCATGAACAACAGCCTCCGCGGTCGCGACTACATCAACATCCATGATCTCTCCTCCGAGGATTTCCGCTATCTCATCGATCTTGCCTGGAACCTTAAGGCTCAGAAGAAGTCTGGTGTCGACCAGCGCTACTTCCCCGGCAAAAACGTCCTCGCCAACTTTGAGTGGGGCTCGACCCGTACTCGTTGCGCATTCGAGACCTCCTGCAATGATTTGGGCATGGGCTTCACTTATCTGACCAACTCCCACATGGGTGACTGCGAGACCGTCAAGGATGCCATGCGCGTCTTTAACGGCATGTACGATCTCATCGTCTACCGCGCACAGAAGGACGAGCAGTTCCTCTATGACGTCGCCGACCTGGTTGACATCCCGGTCATCAATGCCCTTACTCTCGGCGATCACCCGACTCAGATGCTCGCTGACGCTCTTACGATGGAAGAGCAATGGGGCGGTCTGCGTACGAGCCGCGGCAAGAAGATGGCTTTCGTTGGCAACTGCGCCGGCGCCCCAGTGTGGTATGGCCGTCTGTGCGCTATGCTCGACATGGACTTCCTCGCCATCGGCCCCGACGACCTCCGTCATCAGATGTGCAAGGAAATGATCGAAGAGGTGGAGGCCTGCTACGCCAAGTACGCTCCCAATAGGACCTTTACCATCACCTCTGACCTCGATGCCCTGGATGGCGTTGACGTTATCGTTACCGAGGAGTGGCGCTACATCAACCCCGAGTGCGGAGAAGAGGTTCTGGATCCCGACGACTACAACTCCTGGTTGGGCGATGCCGAGTCTCTGTACCCCTATCGCGTCACCAGCGAGCTGTGCAAGCGCACCAACAATCCCGACATCTTCTGCATGCATGAGCTTCCCTCTGTCCACAACGCGGATCACCGTGTTGGCAAGATGCTCCTCGACCAGTGCAAGAACGACCTTCATCGCGAGATCATCACAGAGGGTTTCGAGATTGCCGACGAGTGCTTTGAGGCCAACGCTTCGGTCATCTTCCGTGAGGCAGAGAACCGTCAGCACACCATCAAGGCCGTTATGTGTGCCCTTCTGGGTCTCTAGGAGCTGCGTCAATGGAAAATGCAAAGTTAAAGAGCAGCAAGGTTTACGCATGGGTTCTCGTAATCGCGCTCGGCCTTATGTCTGCCGGCACGACCGGATCCTATAGCGTCATCGCGGGCTCCTTCGTCGCGCCCGTGTGCGAGGAGTTCGGGTTTGACTATTCCATCTTCTCGTATTACTTCACCGCAACGCTCATTGGTCTTGCGGCAGCCCTTCCGTTTGTCGGAAAACTCATTCCCAAGGTCGTTGGCAAGGTTTGGCTCCCCGTTGTCGAGCTTATTTTGCTCGCTGCCGGCGCAGGCATGGCCTTCTACACCGAAGTCTGGATGTTCATCGCCGCTGGCGCCCTGATTGGCGTTTGCTTCGCCTTCACCACCGGCGTCGCTATGTCCGACGTTATTGACCAGTGGTTCAAAAAATCTGGTGGCCTGGCAATCGGTCTCGCTTGGGCAGTGAACTCGATTTACATGCTCATCATGAGTCCCGTCATCACCTCTGTCATCGAGGCCGCTGGCTGGAGAACTGGTTATCTGGTGCTCGCCGGTGTTTCCGCAGTGCTCATTCTCCCAGCTTCCATTCTGATCATCCGCTACAAGCCTCAGGACAAGGGCATGCTGCCCTATGGCTACGTCGAGGGCGAGACGGTCACCGAGACCGAGGAGACGACCGAGGATAGCACGCGTGGCGTTAGCTATGCGCGCGCCATTAAGTCGCCTGCCTTCTTCTTCTGCATCGGCTTCCTCTGTCTCGTTCAGCTCACTTGCTGCATGAACCAGCTCTTCCCGACGTATGCTTCCGAGGTTGGTTTTAGCCCCATGGTGGGCGGCTTCATGGTATCCGCTGCATCGCTCTTCGATCTGTTCCTCAATCCGATCGTCGGCACCACTTGCGATAGGTTCGGCAGCACGAAGGCCATTCTGGGCTGGCTCGCTGTCTCCATCCTCTCCTTTGTCATGCTCATGATGAGCAGCGGCAACTCGACGCTCAGCATCCTCGCAGCAGGCGTGAACGACGTAATGTACGTCATCGCTGGCACTGCCCTGACCGTTTTGGTTATGGATGTCTTTGGCTCCCGCGATTTCGGTCGCATCTTCGCGCTGATCTGCTCCGTGGGCTATATCGTCGGCGCCTTTGGCATGCCCGTTATGATGAAGGTTTATGAGCTTGTCGGCTCCTTCCAGGGCGTCTTCATCTTCTGCATCGCATGCAACGTTATTATCGGCCTGTTCTTGCTGCTGGCAAAAAAGACTGGTAAGAACCTCTCCTGGGACGAATAGTTCGATTCGTCTTAGACATACGCTGTAGGGCTTAACCTGCAGCCGCTTTGGGGCATCGACTAACATCGGTGCCCTTTTTCATCGAATGTGACAAAGGAGCAGCCACTTTGTCACATTGAGTGGCATGTAAATCGAGGTCTAATACTTTTCCGAGAAGTGAACGGCCATACTTGGGCCTCCGAAGCATCGATATTTTTAGACGTCAAACCCGCAGGATTTGGCTGGCAAAACCGCAGGAAATTGCATCTCGAAAGTGCAGATGCTTCGGGGCCCGTTTTCACTCGTTCACTTCTCGGGAAAAGTATTAGACCTCGTTGTATGGGGTGCGGCTGGAGGGTGGTCATCGTTCAGTAGCTACCTCTTCCTTGTGAATCGCCTGAAGCGCAAGGCATAATGCATGTGACAAAGGGACGGCCCCTTTGTTGCGTTGATATGAGAGAAGAGTAGATGATCCTTTCGCTGGCCCCTATGGAGGGGATTACCGGGCATGTGTTCCGTCGCGTGCATGCGGAGTGCTTCGGTGCGCTCGATTGCTATTACACGCCGTTTTTGCCGCCGCCGCGGGTGGGAAACCGCTTTGGCGGCAAGGCGTTTAAGGAGATCGATCCTGCCAATAACCAGGGGCTCAACGTGGTGCCTCAGCTGATGTCCAAGAACGCGGACGAGTTTGTGTGGGCGGCACAGGTGCTCGCCGACATGGGCTATCGCGAGGTCAATCTCAACTTGGGTTGCCCCTCGGGGACGGTTGTCGCCAAGGGCAAGGGCTCGGGTTTCTTGCGTAATCTCGACGAACTTGAGGTGCTCTTGAGTGACGTGTGTGAGCGCTCTCCGCTGCCGGTATCGGTCAAGACCAGGTTGGGGTTGGAGAGCGACGACGAATACGAGCGCGTACTCGATCTATATTGCCGCATGCCGCTGGCAGAGCTGATCGTGCATCCGCGCGTGCAGAAGGACCGTTATGCGGGCTCGCCGCGCAAAGAGTTTTATGGCGAGACGCTGGAGCGTGCGCCGTTCCCGGTTGCCTATAACGGCGATATTTTTGATCTTGAGGATATGGATGCGCTGGTGGAGGCCTATCCCGGCACGCGCCATGTGATGTTGGGGCGTGGCCTGCTCGCGAACCCCGCTCTGGCTCGCATGGTCAAGGGCGGCCCTGCTGCAACGGCTGCTGAGCTGCAGCGCTTCCACGACACGCTGTTTGCGGCATATGCAGAAGAGATTGGCGGCAATGCGGTCTTCCGCATGAAGGAGTGGTGGTTCTACGCCAAGTGCGTTTTCGCTGATCCCGCTACCGTCCACAAGATCGTACGCAAGACCAAAAAGGTCGACGAATACCGCGCTGCCGTCGAGCGCGTCTTTCGCGA
>CATZRJ010000048.1 GCA_958423535.1 uncultured Collinsella sp. | reverse complement strand
ACCCCGAGTACCGCAAGGTTATCGAGAAGATGAAGCAGGAGATGGCCGACGCCTAAGCGGCTTGCCACCTTATCTGCAATAGAGGAGAAACATGTCCAATTATCAGGGAAAACGTTTTAAACTGTCCCAGATTCCCGATCCTGCGAATCCAGGTGCGCCGCGCCCGGTGCAGCCGGGGCGGACGTCCTCTTCGCAGCCCGTCCGTCCGCCGCAGCCCGCCCATGTCGCGAGGCACGTTCGGGCTCCGCAGCCGGTGGCGCCGTCGAACCAGCGCGTTCAGGGCGCTTTGCCGACCTGCCGCCCCTCCAGTTACGGGGAGCAATCGCAGGCCCATCGTTCTCCTTCGCCCGGGCTCGGCGGCTCGGCGGATAGTTCTGCTCCTAAGCGCAAAAAGGGCCGTTCGATTTTCGCGAGACTTCTTATTGTGATCGGTGTGTGCCTGATCGCTGCCGCCGCCGGCATCTATATCAAGGCGCAATTGGGCTACAAGGAAGCAAGCGATTCGTATCAAAAGGTTGAGAAAAAGTCTGTGAGCGATAGCGACGCGAGCGGGGCGCCCATTGTTGATTTTGCCACGCTAGCCCAAACCAACCCCGATGTCGTCGGTTGGATATATGTACCCGGTACCGCTATCAACTATCCGGTGGTGCAGACGGATAACAACACCAAGTACCTGAGCACGCTCTTTGACGGCACGGCAAATCCCGTGGGCTCTATTTTCCTTGACTGCGATGACGCGGCCCCCGGTATGGTGGACCAGCAGACTACACTCTACGGCCATCACATGAGGGATAACTCGATGTTCCATTTCATTGCCGACAGCGCCGACCAGTCGGTTTTCGACGGTATCGAATATGCCTTTTACGTCACACGCGACGGTGCCTATAAATTTAAGCCTCTGCTAACTAAGGTGGTCGAGGACTCGTACCGAAAAGCGCGTACTCCCAATTTCGATGACAAGGATGGCCTGAAGGCCTATCTTTCCGAGATGATTGACGGCGCCTCCGCCGTGGCGAGCGACGCCGAGAGCCGTGCCGCCAAGGCTGATAAGGTGCTCACGCTCATCACGTGTTCGCCTTCGGCGCTAAGGAACAAGCGTGCCGTGATGATTCTTACCCCCGTTGAGAACTAATGGTTGCATTGCAGGCAGCGGAGGCACTGAAGGGCGAGTCGTCGCCCGACGGCATAAGAGACAAAAAAGGGGAAATGATGCTCGAGAATGGCAAAACGATGCCTTCGATTGATGTTTGGCTGCGCGAGGCCAAGGCCGACGGTTCGGCGCCGGCGTGCGGTATGTATCTGACGCATAACGGCGTGGTGCGCGCGACGCCCAAGGCCGAGGCGCGCGGAGTCGAGACCGATGGCGTGGCCCCGGGTCACAAGGTGGGCGGCATGGTCTTTGACTACGATGCCGAAAAGGTGCGGTCTGCTATCGACGCCACGCGCGCGATGCCAGGTATTGGCTATGTGCGCGTGTGGCTGGCAAGCGGCGAGCTTTCCGTGGGCGATGACATCATGCTCGTGCTCATTGGCGGAGATATTCGTCCACACGTAGTCGATGCCCTGCAGGCGCTTGTCGGCACCATCAAGAATGAATGCGTGAACGAGGTCGAGTGCGAGGCATAGGGCTTTGCAATCAACATGAGCCCATCTGTAGCAAAAGCCCGCTGGCAGTTAGGCTGAACTGCCAGCGGGCTTACTTGTTCGTTGGAACCGACTTGCACCAGCGCCTGCGCTATACGCGCGTGGCGTCCTTGGGGCTCATGGTCATGCTCTGGAAGCGATTTTCCATGTACTCATTATCGAAGTACGTGCCGTAGAACTGCGCAACGGGAATATCGTTGGCCGTGCCGTTGACGCGTTGATACCAGTAGTCGAGCGATTGCAGCGTCATGACGCCGTCGACCAGCATGATGATGGTAAAGATGGCGGTGGCTGAGTAGCGGCTCTTCCAGGGAATCATGTTAATGAGTTTGAGCAATCTGGGCAGCAGCAGCTTGATCCAGATGAGTCCGCCCAGGCCCCACAGGCAGGCGAAGCCCGTGCAGGTGCGTCCGCCCGTAAGCACGGCGAGCGGATCGGGCATGCCAAAGAGCTTCATATGCGAGTAGCTCCACGAGACCACACCGAACGAGGTCTGCATAAACCAGCCCACGAACACCTCAAAGCTTGCGCCAAGCAGGGCGCTCACCAAAAAGATAACGATGGGGTTCTTTTTGTAGAAACGGTTGAGCACCATGGTCATGAGTACGGCGCCAAATCCGTAGATGGGGCTGAAGGGGCCAAACAGCATGCCGGCGCGGTTCTGGTAGACGCCCGGGTCGTCGACCGTCATGTGCCAGATGTCCTCCAGGATGAGGCCCAGCACGCAGCAGACAAAGAATACCCAGAACAGGTTGAAGTAGTTGAGCTTGATGTAGCCTTCGCCGGTCTCATCGCGGCCGAGCATGCCCTCGGCGGCGGCGTCGCGATCGAGCATCTCCTGCAGGCGGCGCTGCAGTTCGCGCTCCTGACGAAGTGTGGGGTCAACGGTGGCCGAAAGCGCAACGAGGACGCCGAGTTGGATGGCGGGGCGCAACAAGAACGGCCCGATACCCTGGAGCATCACGTCGACCAAAAGCTCGACGACGGTAAATGCGATAAGGATATAGGACAGGCGCGCGGCGTTGCGGCGCTGGTTCTTGATAAGGTCCAGGCCGAAGATGATTAAGATGACCGCGCTCGCCGCCGAGAGCATGATGCCGGCGACGATGAGGCCGACCGCGACGAGCGTGTTGTCGCCGAGCTTGGCGGCGGCGTTGCCGTTGATGAGCGCGGTGATGACCTGCCACATAAAGGCGCCGACCGACGGGAGCGTACCAACACCGGACAGGATACACAGGACGGCATACACCTTAATGATGAGGGGGATCTTCTTGACCTCCGTGGCGCTGGGGACGCTGGGGTCGAGTTCGTTTCGATCCATACAGAACCTTTCTCGCTTTGCTGTAGGTTACAAGGATACGCCGCCGACCTGCTAAAAGACAGGACGAATGGCCCAATTGCAGCAATGTAGGCCCTAACGGTGGACGAGACGCGCCGCGACGGAGGCATACGGGACCGTTGACCCCGAGGGCGGGTTGCCCAATAAAATGTTTGGCCGCAAAACGGATTATAAGCTCGGTGGGCTTTTAAAAAGCGCTGCTCATGCGCGGGAGTGCTTGTCTTGCCGTGCGTATAATAGGGCAGGTAACGCCAAATAACGAGGCTCTGAGGGGATGCCATGTCTCAAGAAACCATCCGCGCGGCCGAGCGTGCCACGGGACAGGTGACGACCATGTCGACGTACGATCCGGACTCCGACCAGCTGCATGAGGAATGCGGCATTTTTGGTGTGTGGGCACCCGATCGCGATGTGGCTCGACTGACGTACTTTGGTCTGCGCGCGCTACAGCATCGCGGCCAGGAATCGGCGGGAATCGCCGTGGGCGATGGCGGCACGGTTATGGTTCGTAAAGACCTGGGACTGCTCGATCGCGTGTTCTCCAACGCCGACCTGTCGACGCTCTCCGGCCAGCTGGCCGTGGGCCACGTGCGCTATGGCACCGCCGGCGCCAAGAGCTGGGAAGCCTCGCAGCCGCATCTTTCTACCATCAACAGCGTCATCATCGCGCTTGCCCACAACGGCACTCTGGTCAACACCGACGAGCTGCGCCGTCAGCTGATCGAACTGGGCGTGCCGTTCCTCTCCAATTCGGATTCCGAGGTCGCGACCAAGCTTATCGGCTACTTTACCCAGCGTACGGGCCATCTGCGCGAGGGCATTCGCAAGACCATGGAGCTCGTGCGCGGCGGCTACGCCATGACGCTCATCAACGAGCAGGCACTCTACGCTTTCCGCGACCCGCACGGCATTCGTCCGCTGGTGCTGGGCAAGCTCGTGGACGAGGGTCTGGACCAGGCCGACGCCGCTTCTGTTTCGCAGCTGCCCTCGCAAGACGATGCCTCGACGGTCGACTCCGCCGTCCATGTCACGCACGCTGGCGGCTGGGTCGTTGCCTCCGAGACCTGCGCGCTCGATATCGTGGGCGCTGAGTACGTCCGCGACGTCCGTCCCGGCGAGATCTTGCGTATCAGCGCCGAGGGTCTGGTGTCCGAGCAGGGCGTACCTGCAGCCGAAGAGCCCGCCAACTGCATCTTTGAGCAGGTCTACTTTGCCCGCCCCGACTCCATCATGAACGGCAAGAGCGTCTACGCCTGCCGTTATGACATGGGTCGTCAGCTGGCACACGAAGAGCCCGTCGAGGCCGACCTGGTCATCGGCGTGCCCGACTCCGGCCTGCCGCCCGCGGAGGGCTATTCGCACGAGAGCGGCATTCCCTTTGGTGAGGGCCTCATCAAGAATCGCTATGTGGGCCGTACGTTTATCGAGCCCACGCAGGAACTGCGCGCCATGGGCGTGCGCATGAAGCTCAACCCGCTGCGCGACAACATCGAGGGCAAGCGCCTGGTCGTCATCGACGACTCCATCGTGCGCGGCACCACCATGGTGCAGCTCGTCAAGATGCTGCGCAACGCCGGCGCCAAGGAGATTCACATCCGCATCAACTCGCCCGAGGTCATCTGGCCGTGCTTCTACGGTATCGATACCGACGTGCAGTCGCAGCTCATCAGCGCCAACAAGACGGTCGAGGAGATCTGCGAGTATATCGGCGCCGATTCGCTGGCCTTCCTTTCGGTTGAGGGCCTGCTGAAGGTCATGCCCAAGGGCGGCTACTGCGATGCATGCTTTACCGGCCGTTATCCCGTGGCGATTCCCGAGAGCTTTGGCCGCGACAAGTTCATGGAGGGCTTTAAGCCCCGCAACCTGGATAAGCCGCTGCACTTTGACGACGACGCCGTGGTCGAGAAATACGATGACCGCAGCTGGGAAGAGAGGCACGGCGAGGCCTAAAACCTTCCATTTAGGGACAGGTTTATTTTGGTAGGTTTTACCTGCTGTTTTGTTGATTGAGCGGCGCGCGTTGCCAGGATGCGTGCCGAATCGAGGGCAACTATGAGCACCGTTTGGCGTCTGTGCGTCAAGCGGTAGTGGGAGAGGAAGGCTCAGATGAGCGACAGCAAGCATGTGACGTATGAGGATGCCGGCGTCGATACCGCCGAGGGCGGCCGCGCCGTCGACGCTATTAAGCAAATGGTTAAGGACACCAACCGTCCCGAGGTCATCGGCGGTATCGGTGGCTTTGGTGGCCTGTTCTCGGCTGCCGCGCTTAAGGATATGGAAGACCCGATTCTGATCAGCGGTACCGACGGCGTGGGCACCAAACTCGTGCTCGCCCAGATCATGGACCGTCACGAGACGGTGGGCCAGGATCTGGTCGCCATGTGCGTCAACGACATTTTGGCTTCGGGCGCCGAGCCGCTGTTCTTCCTGGACTACGTCGCCATCGGCCACATTGAGGCCGAGCACATGGCAAAGATCATCAAGGGCGTGGCCGACGGCTGCAAGCTCGCGGGCTGCGCGCTCGTGGGCGGCGAGATGGCCGAGCACCCCGGCGTTATGGCTCCCGCCGACTACGACCTCGCCGGCTTTACCGTGGGCGTTGTCGACCGTCCCAAGATGCTCGACCCCGCGAACGTCCGCCCCGGCGACGTGATTCTGGGCCTGCCTTCCACCGGCGTGCACTCCAATGGCTACTCGCTGGTGCGTAAGGTCATCGGCGTCGACGGCATCAAGCCGGGCACGCCCGAGGCCGCCGCTAAGGCCGAGGAGCTGAGCCGCCCGCTCGAGGAGCTCGGCGGCGCATCGCTGGCCGACGCTCTGCTGGCCCCCACGCGCATCTACGTCAAGCCGGTTCTTGAGCTGCTGCGCGGTGGCGCTCCGGTGCACGCCATTGCCCACATCACCGGCGGCGGCATCACCGAGAACCTCAACCGCGCGCTTGCCGACGACGTCGACGCCGTGGTCACTCGCAACGGCGTCGAGATGGGTTGGGACGTTCCGCCCGTTATCACCTACGTGTCGCGCCAGGCCGAGCTCGCCCCCAACGAGGCATGCAAGACCTTCAACATGGGCGTTGGCCTGTGCCTGATCGTCGCCCCCGAGGACGAGGCCGCGGTTACCGAGGCCCTGGTCGGGCTGGGCGAGAAGCCGTTCCGTGTGGGCGAGTGCGTCGAGGGTTCCGGTAAGGTCGTGTACTCCGATGAGCGCTAACGAGCAGATGGCTGCCGCCGAGAGCCTGGGCTTTGTGCCCTATACCCGTCCGACCGGCACCGATACGGCCGAGCCGCTCAAGATCGGTGTGCTCATCAGCGGTTCGGGTACCAACCTGCAGGCGCTGATCGACCTGATCGCCGCTGGCAATCTCAATGCTTCGATTGAGCTTGTGGTGTCGAGTCGTCCTTCGGCCAAGGGTTTGCAGCGTGCAGAGCGCGCGGGCATCCAGACGCTTACGCTATCCAAGGATGTCTATGCTGATCCCATCGCCGCCGACGAGATCATCGCGCACGAGCTGCTCGAGCGCGGCTGCGAGTATGTGGTCATGGCCGGCTACATGCGCATGGTGCATACGCCGCTGCTGGCGGCGTTTCCCAACCGCGTGGTCAACTTGCATCCGGCGCTGCTGCCGAGCTTTACCGGCGCGCATGCGATCGACGATGCTTTTGCGCGCGGCGTCAAGGTGACCGGTGTGACCGTGCATTTTGCCAACGAGATCTACGACAATGGCCCCATCATCGCCCAGCGCGCGCTGGCCGTCGAGGAGGGCTGGGACGTCGACACGCTCGAGGAGCATATCCACGCGATTGAGCACGTGCTGTATCCCGAGGTAGTTCAGATGCTCGCTGACGGTCGCGTCCACGTGCTGGAGAGCGGCAAGGTCGCAATTGATGCGCCCCGCCATCGTGCGTAAAAGGATTCGCTCGGTTTTCCTTACAACGTAAACTATCAAAAAGCTGATTGGGGCATATGGAATCACATGTGCCCCAATCAGCTTTTATCACCCCTTTGATTTTGGACTCTGGATAACGTGACGTGTGTCATTTCCATCCCAAGAAATCCGATAGGGCCTCGTCCGCGTGTGGCAGGGCCCTTTTGCGTGGCCTTTTATGTCTGCTATACTGCTAGCAAGTAGAGAGGAGCCGCTATGGGTACAGCAACGGTGCAGCTCAACACGCGAATCGACCCTATGCTCAAAGCTGGTGGCGATGCAGTCCTAACTCGCAATGGATTGGGGCCGAGCGATGCCATTCGTGCGCTTTGGGCTTATCTCGTCGAGCATCAAACGTTGCCGGGATTTATGGTGGCGGATAAGCGCGAGGCGCCCCGTGCGGAGAGTCTGGCCGAGCAGGGGTGTGGCCTAGCTTTTTCTTCGTTGGGGCTACGTGCTTCGGATTTTGCGCCAGCTGGATCATCTGCGGAAGACTGGGATGCCGTACGGGATGATATGTATGAAGCGATGATTGCTGACATTGAGGCGAATTGCCGATGATTGAGGCAAAGCATCTCTTGGTAGATACGAACGTTTGGCTCGATTATTACCTGCAAGAGGGGGCGTTCGACGAAGCGAAGAGATTGATTGAACTGGCCGAGGCAGGAAAGATCGACCTTCTGTATGCGCCAACGACGGCAAAGGACGTGTTCTATATTTTGCCTCGGCGACTAGCCAGGCGGAATGTGAATGGGATTAACGCGTCGTTTGCCTCGGCGTCATGGGCTTGCATTGAGCACATGATGCAGGTGGCAACTGCCTCTCCGCTTTCGTTGGCAGAGTGCGAGATGGCGCGCATGCTTGGCAAACACATGTCGGATCTTGAAGACAACCTCATCATCGCTTCGGGCGAGACGGCAGATGTTGACTACGTGGTCACGAGTGACCGCCGTATGCTGGAGGCGATGCCCGAAGTTTGCCTGACGCCTGCCCGCGCACTCGATATGATTGAGATCCTCGACTAACCTTGCCTGTCTCGTTTCGCTATCATATGGGACATTGTGAACCTCATGCAACTTTGGAGGACGGTATGGCGGATAACGCCGAGATGCTATTCTCGCCTGAGCTGGTGTTTTTTGATTGGGAGTGCGCGACGCCGGATGAGGTGTTTGCGCGGCTCGAGGGCGAGCTTGCACCGCGTGGCTACATTGCGTCTGGTTGGCTTGACGCCGTCCGCACGCGCGAGAACGCCTATCCCACGGGTCTCGCCATGCCGGCGGCAAACATCGCCATCCCGCACACCGATCCGGGGTTTGTGGCTAAGCCCTATATCGCGGTGATAAAGCCCGCCGCGCCCGTCACGTTCAATGCTATGGCGGGCATGGGCGCCCCCGTGCCCGCGCAGATCATTATCAATCTGGGCATTGCCGAGCCGGGCGGCCAGGTCGAGGCCCTGCAAGCGCTTATGAATATCTTTATGGATGCCGACGCCGCAGCCGATGTGCTCGGCCAGACCACATGCCAAGGCATGGTCGACGCCATCCGCCGTCACTTTTAAGGTGGAGCTAAGCCGGCATTTGGGGACATTCCTTTTCTGCCGGCGCTTGGGGAATGTCCCTAACTGCCAACAGCCAGAACAGCCTCCCTTTGCACCAAAATGGTGCAGATTAACCTGTCCCCCATACACCAGGTGTGTCGCGGGGGCCGCGTTGTGACACAATGGCGTTTGTTCGATTCGTGATGCGAAAGGCCAACTATGGCAAACAAGAAAAAGAACTCCGAGGCCGCGCCGACGCCCGAGCAGCAGGCTCGCGCTGCCTCCAGCTCTCGTAAGAAGCAGCGCAAGACGTACGTGTCTAAGACCGTCAAGATCGTCCTGGTGGTTATCGGCGTGCTGGCAATGCTGCTTTCCGTCTCGGCCATGGCGTGCTCCGGCCTGATGTCGCAGACCGAAAGCACCAACTCGGGCTATAAGCTCACCGGTGGTGTCGCCGCTACCATCAACGGCACCAACCTCACCGAGGACACCGTGACCAAGCAGATCATGAGCATGCGCACGTCCTATGGCTACACCAAGGACAAGGACTGGGCGCAGTATCTGGTCGACAACGACCTCACACCCAAAAAGTACCGCAAGCAGCTCATCGATTCCTACACGCAGCAGATTCTGCTTCAGCAGGCGCAGAAGGAAAACGGCGTGACGGTGTCGGACGAGGAGGTCGAGAAGGCATGGAAGGACGCGTGCAAGAGCGCGGGCGGTGCCAAGACCTTTAAGAAGACCCTTAAGACCTACGGCTATACCGAGGACACCTACAAGGACTCGCTCAAGGAGAGCCTGGCACAGCAAAAGCTTAAGGATGCCGTGGCGCCCACCAGCAAGCCCAAGGACAGCGAGATCGTCGATTACATCAACGAGAATCTGTCTAACTACAACGATGCCCGCCGCTCGTCGAACATCCTGATCAAGGTCGATTCCGACGCATCTGACGAGGACAAGGCCGCCGCCAAGGCCAAGGCACAGGAGTGCCTGGACAAGATCAACTCCGGCGAGCTGAGCTTTGAGGACGCCGTGGAGCAGTATTCCGACGACACTGGCTCCAAGGAGAAGAAGGGCGATGTGGGTTGGGATAAGCTCACTACCTTCGTCGACAGCTATCAGACGGCGCTCGAGGGCCTCAGCAAGGGCGATGTGAGCGACGTGGTTGAGTCGACGTACGGTTACCATGTCATCAAGTGCACCGACTACTTCCATGTCGATAGCCAGGTCGATGACATCAAGCAGGTGCCCAAGGACATCAAGAAGTATGTTTCCAACGTGGTGAAGACGCAGGCGGCCAGTACTGCATACAGCGAGTGGCTGGAACAGTACAAGAAGGACGCCGACATCACCGTCAACCCCATGCCCAAGGACGTGCCCTATAACGTGAGTCTGAAGGGCGTCACCAAGAGTTCGACCGACGATTCGTCGACGACTGAGTAATCATGGGGCGGTGCTCATGCGAGCGCCGCCCACGCTATTGAGGAGGATTTGCAGATGACCAACGAAGAGCTGCAGCAGGAAATGATCGCCGCCATGAAGGCCAAGGATAAGGTTCGCCTGTCCATCATCCGCCAGGTCAAGGCCGAGGTGAAGAATATCGAGGTTAACGAGCGCCGCGACGTGACCGAGGAAGACGTCAACAGCATGATCAAGCGTCTGATTAAGCAGACGAGCGAGACGCTGGAGATGTCCATTAAGGCCGGTACCGACCAAGACCGTACCGACAACCTGACCGAGCAGGTCAAGATTCTGGAGAGCCTGCTGCCCGCACAGGTTTCGGGCGAGGAGCTCGAGGCTCTGATCGAGCAGGTCATCGCCGAGCTGGGCGCCACGTCCAAGAAGCAGATGGGCCAGGTCATGGGAGCACTCGGCAAGGCCACCGGCGGTAACTTTGATAAGCCTGCCGCGGCAAAGATCGTCGGCGCAAAGCTCGCGTAATTTGTTACGCGGTTTTACCAAACCGCGTAACGGCCCGACGCCGCAAACCCGTACACGCGGCAATCTGACGTTCAATTTCAAGGGCGCGACCATAAGGTCTGCGCCCTTTCATTTCACGTCACCTTGCTCGCGTGTACGGGTTTTCGCTGACTTGTGCTCAACAAGGGGGGTTGGGTGCTCATTGGGGACAGACTTAAATGAGTACCCAATGAGCGGGCACTCATTTAAGTCTGTCCCCAATGAGTGGGTTAAAGGTTGCGGGTTCTTTACGGGAATGTAGTGTGGGCTGCGGAA
>CATZRJ010000047.1 GCA_958423535.1 uncultured Collinsella sp. | reverse complement strand
GCTGCGAACATTTGGTGGGCGTTAGAAGATTTGAACTTCTGACCTCTTCCGTGTCAGGGAAGCGCTCTCCCCCTGAGCTAAACGCCCAAATGGAGCGGACAACGGGGCTCGAACCCGCGACCCCAACCTTGGCAAGGTTGTGCTCTACCAACTGAGCCATGTCCGCTTACGAGGATTAATCTTACGTGATGCCCGCATCCTATGCAAGAACTTTTTTTGAAAAGTTTTGCGACGCCCTCGCGAACCTCGCGAAGACATCAGCCACCACGGAAGGCACAGACAAACGCAAACTCGCCGCAAGAGGCCCCTACAACTCAGCGAGCATGATCCAGACAGAGCTGTCCTGCGCGAGCCTGCCGTCTGCAAGCGGTGATGAGGTGAGCAGGACCCTGCCCGCCGGCAGCTCCACGGGTGCTGCACCGAAGTTCGTCACACACGCCCAGCCGTTGTCGCGGCGATAGGCGATGACGCCGCCCTCAGCGCCCTCGGCACCATCCGCAAGACCGGTGCGCCCGTCAAGATCGAGCCACGCAAGATCGTTGGCGCACCCGCGCAGCTTGCGCCGCAGCCAGAGGGCGTCACGATAGAGCGCAAGCATCGATGTCGGGTCCGCTTCTTCCCTATCGACAGCGTAATCGGAAAACCATGCAGGCTGTGGCAGATGGGGCGCCACATCGGCGTCCGCCGGCGAAAACCCAAACGATCCGCCCTGCGCGGGATCGTCCGCCGCCACCCACGGCAGGGGCACACGACAGCCGTCGCGCCCCTTCTCGCGCTTCGGTCCGTGCGTATTGGTCGCACTGGGATCTTCGAGTGCAGCCCATGGGATATCAGCCACCTCAAAAAGGCCGAGCTCCTCACCCTGATACACGTATGCCGATCCCGGAAGCGCCAGCTCAAGCAAAAGGGCTGCCCGCGCGCGGCGCTCGCCGAGTTCACGGTCCTCGTCATAAGACGACCCGTCACGCAAGAGCCAGTCGAGCACAATCTGGTGGTAGCGCGTCGCCTTGATTTGCGGCAGAGCATAGCGCGTCGCCACGCGCGGCACGTCGTGGTTGGAGAGTACCCAGGTCGAGGCGGAGTCGGATTCGATAGCTGCCTTCAAGCCCTCCTCAATTGCAGCGTGCATGTCATCATAGGTCCAAGCGGCCTTGGCAAACTCAAAGTTGAATGTCTGGCCAAGCTCGCTGGGACGCGCGTAGAGATACTGGCGCTCGGGCAGCACCCACGCCTCGGCAACGGCGCTGCGCGGCGGATTATAGCGGTCGAACACGCGGCGCCACTCGCGATAGATCTCGTGGACCTCGTTGCGGTCCCACAGCGGATGGGTGCCGTCGTCAACCATGTCATCGCCCTCGGCGAGATGCCACCGGTCGAGGTCATCGCGGTCGAGATCCTTGGCGAGACCGTGCGCCACGTCGATACGAAAGCCATCGACGCCCCGATCGCTCCAAAACGCCAGGACGTCGCAAAAGAACGCGTGAACCTCGGGGCATGACCAGTCAAAGTCCGGCTGCTCGGGCTTAAACATGTGCAGATACCACTGACCGTCCTCAACACGCGTCCAGGCGGGGCCGCCAAAGTTGGCATTCCAATTGGTGGGAGGCAGCTCGCCATGCTTGCCGCGACCATCGCGGAAGATATAACGGGCGCGCTCGGGCGATCCGGGGCCGGCGACAAGAGCGGCTTTGAACCAGGGGTGCTGGTTGGATGAATGGTTGGGCACGATGTCGACGACGACCTTGATGCCGCGCGCGTGAGCCGCAGCGATCATGTCATCGAAGTCGTCAAGCGAGCCGAGACGTGGGTCGACATCGCAGTAGTCCGCCACATCATAGCCGCCATCGACAAGAGGCGATGGGTAAAACGGGCTCAGCCAGATGGCCTCGATACCCAGCCGCTCAAGATAGTCCATCTGCTGGGTAATGCCCGCGATATCGCCCAGACCCGAACCAGTCGAATCCTTAAACGAACGCGGGTAGATCTGATAAATCGCGGCATCGGACATCCATGAGCGCGAAGAGGACTTTTCTGTAGCCATGGGATGAGTCTCCCTTGCAACGAGGTTTTGCGAGATGTCCACGATGATACGCCCAAAGCTGACATTCGCGACAAACAACGCCACAGCCACGCCCCAAAACGCTCGCTCCCTCTCGGGTTCGAGCCTAGGCGATGATTACGAAAAAGCCCGGCTACCGTGGTAGTCGGGCTGTTGCGCTTGGAGCGGACAACGGGGCTCGAACCCGCGACCCCAACCTTGGCAAGGTTGTGCTCTACCAACTGAGCCATGTCCGCATATGTAAAACAAAACGGGCGCCGGAGCGCCCGGATGTTGCCTGGAGGCGAAGCCCGGATTCGAACCGGGGGTAAAGGCTTTGCAGGCCTCTGCCTTACCACTTGGCCACTTCGCCGAAAAAGGACCGCCTAAACGGTCCGGAAATGCAATGGAGCGGACAACGGGGCTCGAACCCGCGACCCCAACCTTGGCAAGGTTGTGCTCTACCAACTGAGCCATGTCCGCTTGCGGGTTATTAATTTACGCGAGTTATCCAAAAGACGCAAGTACTTTTTTCAAAAAAGTTGCTCAAAGCAAGTTCACGCAGGGAAATCATGTCAACCCAAGGCGCTAGGCGCACGATTCCAATGCCGAGCTGAACAGCTTCACCATCCGAACGCGTGTGCCGGCGCCATCCGTACGACGGGCAACTTCCACATTATCGACGAGCATGCGCATAAGCTTGATGCCGCGCCCGCGTTCCGCGGATGCCACCGGCTCGCTCGCCCCATCGATAGAATAGCCAGCGCCCCGATCAAGCACTTCAAGCACAACACGATCCCCATAGGCCTGAACCGTCAGAATGCAGCCAACACCGCCCGCATGGTCATACGCATTACCCAATGCCTCCCCCAACGCCAATGCGACGTCATAACGCTCATCACGCCTCAGGGGAAGCGATTCGAGAAGCTCGGCCACACGGTGCCGATAATATGGGAGGTTCTCGATGCCTCGCTGCACTTCGATGCTCTTGCTCCATCGTGGCAACTCTCCCACCGGAATGGCGGGAATAGATTCCCGTGCCGGACCAGCAACATGCAGGATGTCGACAAGTCGGGCAATCTCCAAAAAGCGAATGACCTCATCGGAGGCGTTAACGAGCGAAAGCAGGCCTTCTCGCCTCATGAGCTCTCTGGCACGTGTAAGCAAAAACGCCAAACCCGTCGAGTCGATAAAGCCCACGGCCTGGCAATTGATGACAACACGACGCACGCCCCGGTCGATCAGATTATCCAACCGCGGGCGCAGCACGGACACCGAGGCGATGTCGACATCACCCGGTGGCGTCAAAACCGCTATGTCATTCCACTCATTCATACGACCATGGTTCCCCAAAAGAGCTCGCTCGATGCATACGTATCTGTAACTGCGAAGATTTTGCCCGTCAAGCGTCGAGGCCTACGATCGACCTCGTAAAAATTCAAGGGAAACCAGCGCGATGTCATCGTCCAGCGCCGACTCGGTAAAGCGGTCAAGCTCGCCCAAGACCTTACCGCAGATTCCCGATACGCCCTCACCCGAGACAGAGAGCAGAAGGTCGCGAAGGCGCTGCTCGCCAAAGAAAGCACCCGAGCGATCACGTGCTTCGATTGTTCCGTCGGTATACATGAATAGCATGTCACCAGGAGCGAACGTAAACACGCCTGTCTCGTACACCATGCTCTCAAAGGCACCGATCACGCCCGATTGGCACCCAAGGAGCTCCACTTCTCCCCCTCGGGTTTCTCCGCCGCCAAGCGGCGTCGACGACGGTCTAATGACCATAGTGGGAGGATGTCCCGCAGAGCAATAGGTAGCGCGACCCGCTTTAAGATCGATCTTGGCGATAAACGCCGTCACAAACGTCTCGACCCTCGAAAAGCCCATGAGCATGCTATTGAGCGAGCGGGCCATGCGGGCGGGCCCAGCACCCTCCCAGGCATAGGCCGTCAGCGCCGTCTTGACGAGCGCTGACATCGACGCCGCCTCGATTCCCTTGCCGGATACATCGCCCAAAATCATTACGGCGCAATCGTCGGGAAGACGGACGAGCGTATAAAAGTCGCCGCCGACCAACGCCGAGTTCGTGGCCGACAGGTACACCGAATCGGTTGCGATACCCGGAACATCCCCCAGGGAATTTCTCATGCCGATCTGAAGGGTCTGAGCAATATGGCGCTCCTCGCGCTTTTGAGATTCGCCTTCGTAGATCAGTTCAAAGTCATGCGCCAAGTGCACCAAGTAGTCATATTCAAGGTCATCAATCGGCTCTTGACTACCGTCACGAAGCAGCAGCGCGCGCGTCGTCGGGCCCTTCGCAACAGAAGCAGGAACGATCGCGTCGTTGCTGTGCTTGCCATCACCCTCAGAGCGCGGGCGCCCCGCCTCGATGCCAGTGTCGACGTAGAGACCCTGGCAAGGCAGACCATGCGCCCTAAGCCAGCCTCCCATAGGCATCGATTCGTCAACGCGAGTTATACGGACATGTTTAAGGTCCTCGGCACTCGTACCGCCCAAAACAGATGCCTCAAAGCCATCAGGGCCAGCCCCCAGACGTGCCGCTGGCGCCGTCGTGGAAAAGAAAAGCTTCTCGGGATCGTCCGGCAAAGCAACGCGACTGCCGCCTTCAAAATCTATGACGTAGGAGTCCAGACTGGCGTCATACTCAACAGGGCAAAAATGGCAGTTGAGCATATTGCAAATCTCGGACGATACCGCCTGGGTAGCCGCGACGGAGTCGTCTAGAAAGGTAAACAACTCATCACGTAAGACATTGAGCGAGCGGCCAAGCTCGGCCGTGCGACGAGAGCGAAGGCTCGATGCCATGCCGACCAGCTGGATAGACAGGTAATCGCAAATGACCTCGAGTACATTAACGTCATAGGCAAGCGGTGCCTGAGGGCGCTTCCAACCAACTTCCAGCACGCCAAGGATCTGCGTACCGTAAAAAACGGGAAGACAGATCTCGCTGCGGTATGGAGGCATATCCTGCACGCGCAACAGGTGCTTAGAACGATTGTCCAGGTCCATGAACATACCGGAGGCGGCCCTATCGCCCTCAAGGTCCTGTTGAATCGACAAACGACAGGCACGCGACTCGCGAAGCACATACGTCGGAATGCCCGCGCCATACGGCAAAAACTCGGGCAGGTAGCTGTCGTGCAGCTCCTTGGAAACACCGCGAAGCTTAAAACCGCCGCTCTCAGAAAAATAGATAGCGGCACCCGAAGCATCGAGCGTTCCGACGAGCTGATTTAAAACGGTATCAAGCAGGCTGGGTAACTCATCGGAACCCACGGTACTCATAATGACCGAGAGCGTGCCAGAGAGACGCTTGTTCGCTACTCTGAGCTCCGATAACGCGCGCTTGAGTTGACGATCGTGAGAATACTGCTCCTCGATACTGTGAAGCGCCACCAGGACACGTGGTGCGCGGCGCCCAAAGATGCGCGGAGGCGTTACGGAGCCCGCGCGAACCAAGACGGGAATAAAAGACCCGTCGCTCAGCTTGAGCATCAGCTCGCTCTCGGAGCCATCGGTCTCAAACGGCAGACGATGTTCGGTCGCGCGCTCAAAGGCAGACGAGAACAGAACGTCTTTGACATCACCGTTGATGACGTCAGCGCGTTCCTCGCACATCAGGTCGAGCAAACGATTATTCACATGCAGAATGGTTCCGTCGAGCTCACAGATGATGACAGCATCGCTCGTAATCTCGACCAATTGGGCAACGTCTGCCCACTCGTTGCGCTCAAGCGTTTCCATCGTGGACCTCACCGTCTATCGGTAACAAAAAAGCCTCCGAAGAGGCTTCTCAAATTCGATGGTGTCGGAGGCGGGACTTGAACCCGCATGACCAAAAAGCGGTCACTAGCACCTCAAGCTAGCGCGTCTGCCAATTCCGCCACTCCGACATGCTATGTTTTTGATTCGCGGTTCGTTTTGTTGGACCCGCGCGTTCAACGAGGAAGATAATAACCTATGATTCGAGAACTGTGCAAGCACTTTTTACAAAAAAGTTTACGAATTTGTAAATGCGCAGGTAGATCCGTGTGTCCGGCCCCGAATCGGTGTTGCCTCACGGCGCGTCCTCGGGCATGAGCGATATTTTGCTACGCACTTCGTGCTGCAAAATATCGCTCCCCCTGCGGAATGCGCCGGGAGGCAGCACCGATTCGGGACCTACGGCCACACACTCCATGCACCGTTCTCAAACATGTTCTAGGACTAATGCAAATTTGGTGGCTCGGCTTTGCCGAGCCCTTATATAAGGAGGCCGGAGCCAAAGCTCCGGCCTCACTCAATTTTTTATTAGTTTAGGTGAGCGATCAGGGAATCGCACTCCCCCTGCCGAGTTACCGCAGGGCCCGCCCTGTTGTTACTTTTCAGAACATCCCGCAGGACGGAGGAAGCCCCGCAGCGCGCTGCGGGGCTTCCGACATGTCCGAGGACGTTCTGAAAAGTAACAACAGGGCGGGCCCGGACAAGAACAACCGACTACAGGTCGATGTGCGATTCCTTGATCGGGAACGGCTCGGCGAAGTGGCAGGCGCAGCAGTGGCCCGGGGCAACTTCCTTAAACTCAGGCAGCTTCTCGGAGCAGATACCCTGCGCAATCGGGCAGCGCGTGTGGAAACGGCAGCCGGTCGGCGGATCCAGCGGTGACGGCGGATCGCCAGCGAGGATGATGCGCTTGCGGGTCTTCTGGATATCAGGATCGGGCACCGGCACGGCAGACAGCAGCGACTGCGTGTACGGATGGTGAGGCTCGCTGTAGAGCGTCTTCCAGTCCGAAACCTCGACCATCTTACCCAGATACATAACGGCAACACGGTCGGAGATATGCTGTACGACAGAAAGGTCGTGAGCAATGAAGAGATAAGCCGTACCGAACTTATCCTGAAGCTCCTTCAGCAGGTTCAAAACCTGGGCCTGAATGGAAACGTCAAGTGCAGAGACAGGCTCGTCGCAGATGATCAGCTTGGGCTTCAGAGCGAACGCGCGGGCAATGCCGACACGCTGACGCTGACCGCCAGAGAACTCGTGCGGATAGCGGTTGATGTGCTCGGGGTTCAGACCGACGACGTCCAGCAGCTCGCGGACACGCTCAATACGCTCCTCCTTGGTGCCCACGCCGTGAATGGTCATGGGCTCGGAGACGATCTCGCCAATGGTCATGCGAGGGTTCAGCGAAGCATAGGGGTCCTGGAAGATGAACTGCATCTCGCGACGCATGTCCTTGATCTCATGCTTGCTCATCTCGGCAACATCTTTGCCCTGGAAGAACACCTTACCGGCGGTCGGCTTGGTCAAGCGCATGATGGTGCGACCCGTCGTGGACTTACCGCAACCAGACTCACCAACCAGACCAAAGGTCTCGCCAGGATAAATCTCAAAAGAGATATCATTTACAGCAGAGACGACACGCTTGGAAAAACGCTTGGCGAACATGCCGGACTCAGCGGGGAACTCCTTAGAGAGGTGCTCGACCTTCAGCAACGGAGTACGCTCGTTGGTATCTGCCATTACGCCTCGCCTCCCTTCTTGGAATCCTTGCGCGTACGGGACGTCTCAGGAGCGTTCTTGAGAAACTCGGGGTCACCGGAGTAGTGGCACGCAGAGTAATGACCAGACTCGGTGACAACGCGCTCGGGGCGCTGCTTGCGGCACTTATCGGTCGCATAGGGACAACGAGGCGAGAACACGCAGCCCTCGGGCAGGTTCATGAGCGAAGGCGGGTTGCCGTGAATCGGCGTAAGCGGCTTCTTCTCTTCGATGGCCTGCTCCGGGATGGAGCGGATAAGGCCCCAGGTGTAGGGGTGGCGGCTCTCGTAGAAGATTTCCTCAGCAGTACCGAACTCGACGGGACGACCGGCGTACATAACCATGATCTTATCGGCCATGTCGGCGACGACGCCCAGGTCATGGGTAATCATGATGATGGCGTTGCCGTTCTTCTCCTGCATTTCCTGCATGAGCTCGATAATCTGAGCCTGAATGGTAACGTCCAGAGCCGTCGTGGGCTCGTCGGCAATCAGAATATCGGGATCGCAGGCAAGAGCCATGGCAATCATGACGCGCTGACGCATACCGCCAGAGAACTGGTGCGGATACTCATTGACGCGCTTCTCGGGCTCGGGGATACCCACGAGGTCCAAAAGCTCGGTAGCGCGCTTGAGCGCCTCCTGCTTGGAGTAGCCACGGTGCAGACGAAGACCCTCGCCCACCTGCTTGCCAATCTTATAGACCGGGTTCAAGGAGGTCATAGGATCCTGGAAGATCATCGCGATGTCGTTACCGCGAATGTGCTGCATCTCTTCCTCGGTCATTTCGAGGATGGAGCGGCCGCGATAGCGAACGTCACCGCCCTCAATCTTTCCCGGAGGCATCGAGATAAGGCCCATGATGGTCATGGCGGTCACGGACTTACCGGAGCCGGATTCACCGACGACGCCCAGAGTCTCGCCGCGATCGAGCGTGTAGGAGACACCGTCAACAGCGCGAACGACGCCATCCTCGGTGTGGAAATACATCTTAAGGTCATCGACCTCGAGCAGATGCTGGCCCTCGGGAACCGGCTGGTCCTTCAGGTCCACATAGTTCTTGTTCTTCTTCATCCTTATGCGTCCTTCATCTTGACGTCGAGGGCGTCGCGCAGACCGTCACCCAGCAGGGTGAAGGCGAGCACCGTCGAGAGAATTGCCAGACCGGGCATGATCATCATCCAAGGAGCGGTCAGAAGATACTGCTGACCGTCCTGAATCATGGAGCCCCACGAAGGCGTAGGCGGAATAACGCCCATGCCGAGGAAGGACAGAGCGGACTCGGTCAGAATGGCGCCACCAATGTTCATGGTTGCGTAGACCACGATAGAGGCGACGGAGTTCGGGAAGATGTGACGCACGACGATACGAGCATCGGATGCACCCATCGCGCGCGCAGCGTCAACATAGTCGTTTTCCTTGACCGTCAAGATTGCAGAGCGGAAGACGCGCGCAATCGAAGGCCAGCCGAGAATACCGATGGCGATAAAGACGTTCTGAAGACCACGGCCGATAACGGCGATCATGGCGACAACGAACAGCACGTACGGGAACGCCAGGAAGATGTCCGCACAGCGCATGATGATCGTATCCCAGATGCCGCCGTAGAAACCCGCCAGAGCACCCATGACCAGACCGATCAGCGTGGAGATCGCGGTGGCCATAATGCCGACGGACAGCGAAACACGTGCACCGTAGATAACGCGGACGAGAATGTCACGACCTAGGGCGTCGGTGCCAAACGGGTGCTCGGCACACGGAGCCAGCAGCGACGTCTCGGCCATAGTGGTCGAGTCGGAAGCCGTCGGCGAACCGAGCCAGGGCTTAGCCCACAGATCTGCGGTCAGGGCAACCACAACGACGATGATGATCCAGCAGACACCGATAACGGCGAGCTTGTTCTTACGAAGACGCTTAAAAGCGTCGCCCCACAGCGTGCGGGACTTGGCGGGAGCAGATGCGGCCTTGGTGGCGGTAGCCTGCTCCTGAGACTGAGAATCAGTTTCCTGCATGAGACGTACCTCCCTTAGGCCTTATCCGACGGACCGCCAAGGCGGATGCGCGGGTCGAGGAATGCATAGCTAATGTCGACGAGCAGGTTGATCACCATAACGACGACGACGATGAGCGTAACGCCGCCCATAACGATGGGCCAGTCACGCATGCTAATGGCGCGATAGACCTCATAGCCGATACCGGGCCAGTTGAAGACCGTCTCGGTCAGGATGGCGCCCGAAAGCATGCCGCCAAAGTCGACACCAATATAGGTAACGACGGGGATGAGTGCATTCTTAAGCGCATGCTTGACGATGATCGCACGATTGGAGAGACCCTTGGCCTTTGCCGTACGGATGTAATCCTGATTCATGACGTCAAGCAGCTGCGAGCGCATGATGCGCGCAGCATAAGCGGTCGAAACCGAAGCCAGCGTAATGGTCGGAAGCACATAGTGCATCCAATCCTGATACTGAGAGCTGGAACCGCCGGCACCCGAGATCGGCATGGAGATTGCACCGCCCGTGGCGTCCTTGAGAATGACGCCAAAGAACAGCTGCAGCAACATACCGAGCCAGAAGGCCGGGACCGCAACGAGGATCGACGTGGTGAGCGTTACCAAAATATCCCAGAAGGAATAACGCTTTACCGCCGAAATGATACCCGCACCGATACCCATAATTGCCTCGAGCACGATGGCGCACGCGGCAAGTTTGACCGTATACGGATACTTCTGGGCAAAGATATCCGTAACCGGCAGCTTGCGCTGATACGAATTGCCCAGATCGCCATGAAGCAGGCCGTTCATGTAATACAAGTAACGGTCCACGAGCGACGTTTGAACGGGGTCGCCGTTCTCGTCAAGGATCGCGTTGCCGTCCTCGTCCGTCTGGACCAGGTGATAGCGGACGCGAAGCTGAAGCTCCACCTCGGGGGACAGAGCCTTGTCTCCACCGATCAGCTTGATCGGATCTCCCGGCACGATATTCTGGAGGGCGAACAGAATCAGCGTAACGCCCAAAAACACCGGGATGAACTGAAGCACACGTTTAACGATGTACTTACCCATACCACTCCCCTATCTAGGGATTAACCTAAATGGGATGCCGATCGCCAGACCGGCATCCCAAAATTACCATCAGCCAGTTTACCCCAGGTTAGGGAGAACTGTATGTTTCCCATGAGGTCTACGTAAATACTTGACCCTCACGGAAGCTGCAAACTCTTAGGCGAGCTCAGCGGTACCCAGATCGGCGTGCTTCTGCGGATCGACATAGAGGTGCTTGATGCGATCGGAGCCGGCGATGGTGTGCGTGTAGAACATAATCGGGATGACCGGGCAGTCGGCAGCGACCATTGCGTCGGCCTCCTGCATCTTAGCGACGCGCTCCTCGTCGTCAACAATAGTACGAGCCTCGTCGACCTTGGCGTCGAACTCGGGGTTGTTGTAACCGGAGCGGTTGTCGCCACCGAGGGAGTCGGAGTGGAACAGCGGATACAGGAAGTTGTCCAT
>CATZRJ010000046.1 GCA_958423535.1 uncultured Collinsella sp. | reverse complement strand
ACATGAAGTTCATGCTCAACGGCGCTTTGACCCTGTGCACGCTTGACGGTGCCAATGTCGAGATCGCCGAACTCGTAGGCGACGAGAACATCTACACCTTTGGTGCCTCTTCCAAGCAGGTCGAGCAGCTCTACGCCGACGGAAGCTATAACGCCAGCGCACTCTACCGCAAGCCCGGTATCAAGCTGCTGGTGGACTTTATCACAAACCCCGCCTTTATGGCGACCGGCAACGCCGAGCGTCTGCAACGCCTGCACGATGACATCAAGGGCAAGGACTGGTTTATGGCCCTGCTCGACATTGAGGAATACATCCAGACCAAGGAGCGCGTGCTGGCAGACTACGAGGACCAGGACACTTGGGTGCGCAAGGCGCTGATCAACATCGCCAACGCCGGCACCTTCTCGTCTGACCGCACGATCTCCCAGTACAACGACGAGATTTGGCACCTGGGCTAATTTCGCTCCCTTTACCCATCCTCCTGAAAGCGGAGTCGCGGCAACGCGGCTCCGCTTTTTGTGCCGATACGCCGACCTGCGGCCTGCTTTGATCAAACAGTCTCTGTCTGTAACACCCAGCCGGCAAAATTGGGTCTACCTGTTACAGAATGAGATGGACGGGCAAGGCGGCTAAAACAATCTCGATCTGTAACAGGTAACTGCCGAAATCAGTTCTTCGCGTTACAGATCGAGATGAAAGGACAGGCAGCTCGACGCTGTCTTGATCTGTAACATCTAGACCCAATTTGTCCCTCCTCCTGTTACAGATCAAGACAAACTAACAGACGGACAACCCCAACACAAAGAAAGGCTCCCCTCTCGCCCAGTGGACGGGAGAGGAGCCTTATATGTGACCGCGGCAAAAGGATGGCAATACCGCAGTCGCCCAAAGGGAGGGCCCGGATGCACCGGGCCTAGATAAGGTTCTTGCCAGACACCTTATCGAAGAGATGGGTCGCGTTCTTCTCGAACTTGAACCAGATGGGGTCGCCCGCCTTGAGCGCACCCTTGGCCTCGAGGTCGACAACGGGAATGATCAGGACGAACTGACCATCGGGAGCGGTCACGTGGACGTGCTCGGTCGAACCCATGAGCTCGGTCACCTCGACGGTACCCTGGAGCGCACCCTCCTCGTCCTTGTCGGCAAGCAGGATCTGCTCGGGGCGCACGCCGGCCGTAATCTCCTTCACGTCGCCGCCGTCCCAGTTGAGAGCGAGCTGAGCGCAGGTCTCGGGGGCGAGTGCCACGTTCATATCCTCGGTCTTGACGGTAAAGCCGTTGCCCGAGCGCACCAGCTGGGCATCGAAGAAGTTCATCTGCGGCACGCCGATAAAGCCGGCGACGAAGATGTTCGTGGGATGGTTGAAGACCTCCTGCGGGGTGGCGATCTGCTGAACGACACCGTCCTTCATGACCACGATACGATCGCCGAGGGTCATAGCCTCGGTCTGGTCGTGGGTGACGTAGATGAACGTGCCCTTGATCTCGTGGCGCAGCTTGATGAGCTCGGCACGCATCTGGTTACGCAGCTTGGCGTCCAGGTTGGACAGCGGCTCGTCCATCAGGAAGACCTTGGGGTCACGCACGATGGCGCGGCCGATAGCGACACGCTGGCGCTGGCCGCCCGAAAGCGCCTTGGGCTTACGGTCGAGGTACTCGGTGATACCCAAGATCTCGGCAGCGGAGCGAACCTTGCGGTCGATCTCGTCTTTGGGGACCTTCTTGAGCTCAAGCGTAAACGCCATGTTCTCGTACACCGTCATGTTGGGGTACAAAGCGTAGCTCTGGAACACCATGGCGATGTCACGATCCTTGGGCGCCACGTCGTTGACGCGCTTGCCGTCGATGAGCACATCGCCCGAAGTGATGTCCTCCAGGCCAGCGACCATGCGCATCGTCGTGGACTTGCCGCAGCCAGACGGGCCAACGAGAACGACAAACTCCTGGTCATGCACGGTGAGATTAAAGTCCTCCACCGCGAGCACGCCGTCCTCGGTAACCTTGAGGTTGTGCTTCTTCTCCTCGGTCTTCTTCTTTTTGCCAAAGAAGCCCTTCTTTTTGGACTCGTTGTTGGGATACACCTTCTGAACATGTTTGAGAACGATCTCGGCCATGTCTTTACCTTTCGATATGCGGCGCCGCGCTGAGGGGCGCCGCAGAAACTTGCAAAACAGTTACGGCATCAGCCCTTGACGGCACCCGCCACCACGCCGTCGATGATGTACTTCTGACAGAGGATGTACATGATGACGATGGGGATAACGACCATCATGATGCAGGCCATCATGGGACCGAGCTCGACGTGGCCGTAGCCGCCGCGGAAGTACTGGATCAAGATAGGAATGGTCCTGTACTTGGTGGAGTCGAGGGTAAGGTAGGGCAGCAGATAGTCGTTCCAGACCCACATGGTCTCGAGAATGCCGACCGAAAGATAGGTGGGCTTCATGATGGGAAGGACGATCTTAAAGAACACCTGGACCGGGTTGCAGCCGTCGATCATGGCCGCCTCTTCGATCTCGAGCGGAATGTTCTTTACAAAGCCGGCGAACATAAAGACCGCCAAGCCCGCGCCAAAGCCAAGATAGATAAAGCAGATGTTGAACGGCGTGTTGAAGCCGATGCGGTCCGCCAAATTGGACAGCGTGAACATGAGCATCTGGAAGGGCACGACCATCGAGAAGACGAACAGGTAATAGAAGAAGTTCGAGATCTTGTTGTTGACACGAACCACATACCAAGCGCACATGGAGCAGCACACCAAAATCAGCACGACCGACGTGACTGTGATGATGAGCGAGTACATAAATGCCGAGGCAAAACCCTGCTCGTTAAGAGCGTGCAAGTAGTTTGCAAGGCCGTTGAACGTCTCGGGCGTGAGCAGATCGAACGCTGTGGTGGTGCTGATTGCGGTCGCTTTCTTAAAGGAATTGAGCGCGATCATGAACACGGGGTAGATCCACGCGAGCGACAGAATCGTAAAGAAGATTGAGAGCGCGCGGTTGATAACCTTATCGCGTTTCATTACTGCTGCACCTCCTTGGACCTCGTGGCCTTAAGCTGAATCATGGAGATGGCTACGACCAGGATGCAGAAGATGACTGCCTTGGCCTGGCCAATGCCCTGCCATGCGATACCGGCACGAGAATAGAACGTGTTGTAGATGTTCAGGGCGAGCATCTCGGTGGAGTGCGCGGGGGCACCGCCGGTAAGGGCGAGGTTCTGGTCGAACAGCTTAAAGCCGTTGGTGATGGACAGGAACAGGCAGATGGTGATGGTCGGCATCAGGTTAGGGATCTTAACCTTCCAAAACGTCTGCCATGCCGTGGCACCGTCGACCTTGGCGGCCTCGATGTAGTCGGACGGAATGGACTGCAGACCAGCGATGTAGATGATCATCATGTAGCCGACCTGCTGCCACAGGGTCAGGATGATAAGGCCCCAGAAGCCAGCAGCAGAGTTAAGGGCGATGAGCTGGGCACCCACGTTGGAGAGCAGGCAGTTGATCAGAATCTGCCAAATGTAGCCCAGCACGATGCCGCCGATCAGGTTAGGCATAAAGAAGATCGTACGGAAGATGTTGGTGCCCTTGAGCGCTTTGCGGGTGAGCGCCTGCGCGATGGCGAGGGCAATCACGTTGATGAGCACCGTCGACAGGAAGGCAAACGCCACGGTAAAGAAGAACGACGTGGCAAACTGCGGATCGGACAGTGCGCGCACGTAGTTCTCGATACCGACAAAGTGCGTGTTGTTGATGGTAATAAACTGGCAGAACGAGAGATAGAGACCCTGGATAAAGGGGATCACGAACCCGATCATAAACGCCAGACACGTGGGCAGCATAAAGAGCGGCCACCAGCGCTTGAGTGCTTTGCCCATAGAAGGGTCCTTTCAATATGCAGGGGGCGGGCAAACCAACGTCTGCCCGCCCCCTGTCGCTAATCAGATAGCTTGGGCAGCAACTACTTACTCGGAAGCAGCCTTCTCGGTCTTCCAACCATCGACGAAGGCGTTCTTGACGCCATCCCACTTGCTGTTGTCGGCAGCATAGGCGATCAGAGCCTGCTTGAGGTTCTTCTTCCACTCCTCAGAGGGGATGTAGACGAAGTCCCAAGCGACGGTCTTCTTGCCGTCCTTGGCCATGGCAACGGCCTGCTGCGAGAAGACGTTGGTGGTCTCCTTGGCGCTCTTGAACGGAGCGGTCAGACCCATCTTGTCGGCGATGATGCTGGTCGGGGTGTCAGCGGTGACGCACCAGTACATGAAGTCCTCGGTGGCCTTCTGGGCATCCTCGGAAGCCTGGGAACTGACGCACCAGTAGTTCTCGCCGCCGGAGCACAGGCCCTGGTTCTCCTCGCCGTCAACACCGATGTAGATCGGCATCATGCCAATCTGATCGTCGGTCATGCCGGCCTTGACGAGGTCAGAGTAGGCCCAAGAGCCGTTCTGGTAGAAGACGGCCTTGCCGGTTGCGAACTCGTTGGTGGCGTCGTCGCCGGTCTTGGAAGCGAGCTGCGAAGGATCGCAGGTGGAGTCGGTGATGTACAGGTCGAAAATCTGCTTGTAGTTGTCGAGGAACTCGCCCTTGATCTCGTCGTCCTCCTGGTTGTGCTCCTTCTCAAACTCGTAGTAGAGCGGCATGTTGGCGAGGTGGGTGGTGTAGCGCCAGCTGGAGGAGTCGTCCATGCCGGCGGAAGTGAAGGCGCCCTCGACACCAAGCTCGTCCTTGCGGGCCTGGATGTCGTCGGCACAAGCCTTCAGCTTATCGAAGGAGTTGATGTCCTCGGCCTTGTAGCCAGCCTTCTCGAGCAGCTGCTTGTTGTAGATGATACCGTAGCTCTCCTGGACCCAGTCGATACCCAGATCCTTGCCATCGGACTGCAGAGCCAGGGAGTCGTCAATGAGCTCACCGCGGAGCTTGGTATCGGACAGGTCGGCGCAGTAATCCTTCCAGTTCTTAAGACCGGTGGGGCCGTTGACCTGGAACAGGGTCGGAGCGGAGCTCTTGGACATCTCGGACTTGAGCTTCTCCTCGTAGGTGTTGGAGGCGGCGGTCACGATCTTGACCTCGACGCCCTTCTCCTCCTTGTACGCCTTGGCGATCTCCTTCCACTCCTTGTCGACCTCGGGCTTGAATTGGAGGAAGTAGACCTCGGCAGCGTCACCAGAAGCAGAGGAGCCGGAGCCGGCAGAACCACCGCAACCCACGAGGCCCAGACCAAGAACTGCAGCCGCGGAACCAGCAAAGCCCAGGAACTGCCTTCTGCTCATTTCGTTCTTCATTACAATCCACCCTTTCACACCGTGGCGGCACCCTTTGCCGCCGCCTTCGGAGATTGGCTCGGGGACTTTGCCCCTTTTGCTGATTTGTACAATACGCTATTTGGCTAGTTGTTTGAACAAGTATTACTAGAGCGGTAGAAAAACTTCGGTGAACGGTAGTATTCAACTTGATACTTGACAAGTTTTGTATAAACAATTATTTGTTATCGAATGCAGAGAAAACGCCCGGTCAAGCCGATGCATCGTCGGTTTGACCGGGCGTTTTCTCTTTGAGGGCATAAGCCTCGTCAGGCTGCGAGCTAGCCGGCTATCGCTTGGAGTTGACGCGGTAGTGGAAGATCTCAGGATGCGTGCGGGCATGCGTGACCTCGAACAAGATGCCATCCGAGGTGTATGACTGGCTCTCCATGACGGCGACACAGTTGTATTTGCCAAGGTCCAAGTAGCTGCAGTCCTCATCATTGGCGAGCTCGACACTCACCGTACGGCGGCTCGCCATCACTTTGATGCCGCGCTTGTGCTCCAGATAGTCGTAGATAGACTTCTCGGCGACCTCGGGCGTCAGGCCCTTGGCAATCGACTCCAAAAAGTAGCCATGGTCCACTTGGCGCGCGCTGCCGTTGAGGCTTCGGACACGCACTACGCGAATCAGCTCCTCGCCCACCTTAAAGCCCAGGCGACGAGAGAGTTGCTCAGTGCAAATCAAATGTTCAAAAGACTTGACCTCGGTCGATGCGACGGCATTGTTGCGTTTTGCGAACTCGCCAAACGACTCAACCTCTTCGAGTGCGCCCAACATGTCGGTTTCGCCCTTAAGCCAAATAACGCGCACGCCCTTGCCGTGTATGGGCTGCACAAACATCTGGTCGGCCAGCATACCCAAGGCGCGACGGACGGTATTGCGCGTGCAGCCAAATTCCGCGGTCAGCTCGGCTTCGGTTGGCAGCATCTCCTGAAACGCATAGGTCCCGTTAATGATGCGCGAACGGATCTCGCGGTAGATTCCTTCGTATATCGCTTTTGGCATTGTTTCACCTCTACATTATTTATTTCCGGCTAGGCACGATAGCATTTCTCAAAGTTGTTTAAACCGAATATCGGTAAAGCGACAGGATTTAACCGTTGACGGTTTCTGTCGTGCCCAAATCGGTTTCGCTCAAAACTGCCGGTACGACAATCGTCTGGTCCTCTACAATGAATCCATTGTTTAAACGTTCCCCCACGCGCAACGCGCCTCGATATTCGGAAGGCAGAACATGCTGCAAAAAATCCAACGCTTTGGCGGGGCAATGTTCGCTCCCGCCATGCTGTTTTCTATATCGGGCCTCATGGTCGGCGTCTCCGCTCTCGCAACGACTGCGGACATCGTCGGCGATCTCGCCGTATACGGAACCCCTTGGTACGTTTTTTGGGCTATCATCCAGCGCGGCTCATGGACGGTCTTTAAACGCCTCCCGCTCCTTTTTGCCGTAGCGCTGCCTATCGGTCTTGCCCAAAAGCAACCGGCACGCTGCTGCCTCGAGGCACTCGTGGCCTATTTTGCCTATTGTTTCTTTTTGAGCGAGATCATTAAGCTGAGCGGAGACAACCTTGGACTTAAGTACCCGTCATCTTTGACCCCCGCCAACGGTATCACCGTCATCGACGGCATCAAGACGCTCGACACCGGCATTATCGGCCCGCTGGCGGTATCGGCAACCGTCGTCGCCATCCATGACCGCTTCTACGATGCCAAGGTTCCCGATTGGCTCGGCACCTTCTCGGGCTCCTCGCTGGTCTACCTCATCAGCTTTTTTGCCGTGTTTGCCCTTGCCGCTATCTCGGCCGCCATCGTGCCCTTCGTATACGCTGTGACCGAAACGCTGCGCCACGCACTTGCGGGCGTCGGCCCCTTCGGCGTGGGTATCTTTGTGTTTTTGGAGCGAGCACTCGAGCCCATGGGGCTGCACCACCTGCTCTACATGCCGATCTACTACGACAACCTGGTCATTAACGACGGCATCTACGCCACGTGGAGCAACTTGCTCCCCATCCTCTCCCATAGCACGCGCCCCCTTAATGAGCTTGCGCCGTGGGCCGGTTTTACCGCCACTGGCTGGGTCAAGCTCTTTGGCCTTCCTGCCATCGCAGCCGCGTTCTACTCCACCGCAAAACCCGAGCGCCGCGCCGGCCTCAGGGTCATCCTTGTTCCCGCCATCATCGCCTCGGTGGTTTGCGGCGTTACCGAGCCACTCGAGTTTCTCTTTATGTTCACCCACCCCGGACTCTTTTTTCTCTACGCCGTCTTATCGTCTTGCCTTGCCACAACCATGAATCTCTTTGGCATCGTCGGCATCTTCTCGGGCGGCCTCATGGAGATGGCAGCCTTCAACTTTATTCCGCTCATGCGCATGCATGCCGGTGCCTATCTTTTGGCGCTCGGTATCGGCCTTGCCTTTAGCCTCATCTTTTTTGTGAGTTTTCGAGCACTCATCTTGATCTATGACCTTAAGACGCCGGGCCGCGAGGATCATGTCGCCAATCGCGCGGCAATCGATCATTTAACGGGAAGCGGCTTTGCCAAAGAGCAATCTCCCAATGACGAGGTCAATAGTCAATCCGATCAAGATCACGTCCTCGCTGAGCGGGTAATTCAGCTTTTAGGTGGCGTTGGCAATATTGCGGGCGCAACCAACTGCGCCACGCGCCTGCGCGTCGAGGTCGCAGACCCTTCCATCGTTGCAGATAACGCGTCGTTTGTCGCGGCGGGCGCCAAAGGCCTCATCATTACGGGCAAGACCGCCCAGGTGGTCATCGGCATCTCCGTTCCCCGCGTTAAAGAGCATTTTGACCAGATCATGGGCCTCGAGCCGGGATTTGTGCCCACCGCCTCGGCCTCCCCTGTCGCCAGCCCAACCCACAAGCACGGCGATATCTGCTTCTTCGACATTGACGGCACGCTCGCGTGGCAAGACCCTCGAGTGGCACAAGAGCTTCCCGAGAGCGAGCGAGACCTGTCCCCCTATCCCAACGAGGCGGTCTCGCAGGCCATCCGCGATTTCGTTGCAAATGGCAACATGGCCTTTATCTGCACAGGGCGCACCCTCAGCTGCATCCACCCCAAACTTCTTGAGCTGCCCTGGACCGGCATCGTCTGTCTTGCGGGCGGTTACGCCGAGATCAACGGACACGCAATTCGCGATCTGTCGATGACGCCCGGCATGCTGCAGCGCCTTGCCCCCTATCTTGAGCAGTCGGGCGAGGTCATCCGCTTTGAGGGCCTCAACGGCGTCGTGCGCATGAGTGCCGATGCCCCCGATGCCCCCGGATACGCGCGCACCCTGGGCGACGCAGTCACGCAGCTGCAACATTACAGTGCCTACAAGATCTTGATGTCTACATCGCTCGCCAGCCGCATCGCTCAAGATAAGGCACTTGAGCCGCTGCTGTGCTTTAACGAGCTCGAACTCGAGGTAACCGAAATCTCGCCCCGCGAATGCACGAAGCGCGGGGGCATCCAGTCTGTACTCGACGCCCTCGATCCCCACCACGGAACCGTATACGGCATCGGCGACGCCAGCAATGACGTCTCGCTGATGAACGCCGTCGATGTCGGTATCGCCATGGGCAATGCGCCGGACTATCTCAAAAAGCGCGCCGACTACATCACCGACTCGGTCGACAAAGATGGCGTCGTCAAGGCGCTCGAGCACTTTAGGCTTATATAAGCAGCCGGCACGCGCACGCGTCCCGTTTCCCCAAATCGCCAAAACAGACGCGCCGGCAACTCCAATGTGGCAATATGGTATCTGCACACCGCAACGATGCAACCTAAGAAAGAATGCGAGAACCCGTGTCCAGTCCGTTTACCAGCTTTTTAGCCCAGCACTTTGACCAGATCAACGACTATCTGGCCACGTTCTTTGACGGACAGGCGACCTCTGCCGATATCGAGCGCTACCTGTATACCCCGCTCTCGACATTTACGGCCAATGCCGGCAAGCGCCACCGCCCGCTCATCTGCATGCTCGCCGCCACCGCGGTAGGCGGCAGCTTTGAGAGCGCCCGCAGCGCGGCGGCAGCTATCGAGCACTTTCAGTCGGGAGCGCTTATCCATGACGACATAGCCGACAACGGCCAGCTGCGTCGCGGCAAGCCTTGCATGCACCTTACCGAGGGCACGGGCCTTGCCATCAACTGCGGCGATCTGGCGCTCACCATGGTCACCAAGACGGTTCTCGACGACCCCACGCTCGAGGCAGACGTGAAACTCCGCGTGCTCCACGAGCTCACCGAGATGATCGTTCGCACCATCGAGGGCCAGGCGCTCGACTTGGGCTGGGTCCGCGACGAGCGCTTTGACATCTCGGTCGACGATTATCTGAACATGGCGACGCACAAGACCGCGTACTACAGCGGAGCTACGCCACTTGCCGCCGGAGCCATCATTGGCGGAGGCAGCGAACAGCAGGTCGAGGCACTGCGCGCCTTTGGCCTGCACACGGGCCTTGCCTTCCAGATTCAGGACGATCTGCTCAACTTGATCGGCACCAAAGAGGCCGCCAACAAGGACTTCCGCACCGATATCACCGAGGGCAAGCGCACCCTCGTCGCCGTGCACGCCCTGTCAGACGAGCGTTATCACGACGAGGTCGAGGCAATCCTTTCCTCGGGCACCGAGGACCCCGCGCAACTTGCACGCGCCGTGGAGATCTTCCAGGAGACCGGCTCAATCGATTTCGCCCACGCCTACGCGCTGGACCTGACCGCCAAAGCCAAGGCCGCCATCGAAGGCGTCGAGCTCGACCCGCATGCGCGCGAGCTGTTCGACTCCATGGCAGATTTCTTTGTGGAGCGCCTTAACTAGCGGGGTTATAAAACCTGTCAGCAGCGTATTTGGGTACAACTTGCTACACTGTTGAATGCATGTTTATGCATCCCTTTGCGTTGTCTATCCGACACACGCTCAAATAGTACGAATGGTACGCCGAAAGGGGTTCGTTCATGGAACCTATTACAACGGGCATGCAGGGAGCAGCCGTCGAGGACGTCCAGTCCCGCCTTCTGCAGCTCGGCTATACAATCGATGACACCGAGGTTGCCGACAAGCGCTTTGGCACCACCACCGAACAGGCTGTTGGCACCTTTAGGCTCGATAGTGGCCTTGCCGCTGGCTGTGCCGTCGATATCCCCTGTTGGAGTGCCCTGGTAGACGCCTCGTATAAACTGGGCGACCGCACGCTTTATCTGCGCATGCCCAATTTCCATGGCGCCGACGTTCAGGCCCTGCAGCGCGCGCTCAACGTTTTGGGCTTTGCCTGCGGTGAGGACGATGGCTATTTTGGCCCGCACACCGAGGCCGCTCTGCAGCAGTTCCAAGAAAATGTCGGCCTATTTGCCGATGGCATGGCGTTCCAGGATACTTACGCCTATATCAACCGCCTGCATCACGTGTGGGAGGGCAAGCCCTCGGTTACCGAGGCCGAGTCGCGCATCGGTTTTGCCCGCGCGGCCAACGTACTCGAGCGTTTCCAGATTGCCGTCATTGGCGAGGACCCCATCGCGCGTAGCGTTGCATCGCGCATGTGGAACATCGCCACGGCGACGACCGACAGCAGCGGCATGATGCTTTGCGATTCCGAGGTTCCGACCGACGTTGATCTGGTACTCGAGATCGCAAGCGATGAGCTGCCCGCAGGTGCAGCGCCGCGCGCCACGATCGCCCTTGCCGAGTGTCACAACCTGGCACAGCGCATCCGCACCGCCAATGTCGCCGCGCAACAAAAACCTGCGCGCATCCGCATTGAGCTCACGGGCATGACGCGTTACAACGGAACCTTCACCGCAAGTGATGCGCAGACACTCGCCGTACGCCTGCTCGATGGCGTTTGCGATGCCCTCGCAGATT
>CATZRJ010000045.1 GCA_958423535.1 uncultured Collinsella sp. | reverse complement strand
CGGCGTTGGTTGCCGCGCCCTTACGGATTTGGTCGCCGCAGCACCAGAAGGTGATGCCACGCGCGGCCTCGGGGTTCGAGATGTCGCGGCGCACGCGACCGACCCAAATCAAATCCTGGTCGGACGTATCCATCGGCATGGGGAAGCGATCGTGCGCATCCTCGGCAGCCATATCGTCAACCAGCTTGACGCCGGGAGCGGCAGCCAGCGCAGCACGGGCCTCGTCAACCGTAATGTCGCGCTCAAACTCAAGCGTAATGCTCTCGGAGTGCGAGCGCAGCACGGGCACGCGCACGCAGGTGCAGTTCACGCGCAGCTCGGGCAGGTGCATGATCTTGCGGCCCTCGTTTTGCAGCTTCATCTCCTCGGAGGTAAAGCCCTCCTCCTTGACGCCGCCAATCTGCGGAATCAGGTTGCTCGCCAGCTGGGCGGCAAATGCGCGCGGCTCGGGAATCTCCTCGCCGCGGCCCAGGGCGGCCAGCTGAGCCTCGAGCTCGGCCATACCGGGAGCGCCGGCACCCGAAGCCGCCTGATACGTGGAGACGATCATGCGCTTCACGCCGGCGAGCTGATGCAGCGGCCAGGTGGGAACCAGGCCGATAATGGTCGCGCAGTTGGGATTGGCGATAAGGCCGTGATGCCACTTGATGTCGTCGGCATTGATCTCGGGCACGACCAGCGGCACCTCGGGGTCCATGCGGAAGGCGTGGCTGTTGTCGACCACGACGGCGCCGCACTTGACGGCCTCGGGCAGCAGCTCCTTCGCGATGTCGTCGCCGGCGGCGCCAAGTACGATGTCACAGCCCTCAAAGGCCTCGGGGCAAGCCTCCTCAATCACGATCTGCTCGCCGCGGAACTCGACGGTCTTGCCCGCAGAGCGCGCGCTCGCCAGCAGCTTGAGCTTGCCAACCGGGAACTCCTGCTCGTTGAGGCACTCGAGCATTTGGGTGCCCACGGCTCCCGTCGCGCCCAAAATAGCAACCGTGTACTGTTTCATGCTTCCCCCTTTAAAGGTTATGGCTTTTGCCTGCACGCCGAGCAGGCCGATTGTTGTTGCCAGTGTATACAAGAACGGGGCGGACACGAAACCCGCCCCGTCGAAACGAAACCGAAACGAAACGCCCCGCCGTAGATTTATGAGACATGTCCCAAAAAATCAACGGGATGGCAGCTACTTGTGGAGCGCGACCAGGGCGGGATCGACCGGCGCGGGAGCCTCCAAGTCGGAGACCTTCACAATGCCGTTCTCGTCGGAGAAGGCACGGTAAATGGTCTGAATCGCCAGGTCGAAGTCTTTCTCCTCAACACCGATAATGATGTTGATCTCGTCGCAGCTCTGCGAAATCATGCGCACGCTCACGCCGGCCTGGCCAAGCATGCCAAACAGGTGGCCCGAGATACCCGCGCGGCCGCGCAGGTTACGACCGACGGTAGCGATGAGCGCCAAGCCCTCGACAACCTCGATCTCGAGCGGCTCGACCTCCTGCTGAATGTCGCCCACGAGCGAGTACAGCGAATCGTGAACGTCCTGCTCCTGCACCACGGCGCCAAAGCGGTCGACACCGGTGGGCATGTGCTCAACGGAAACGTCATAGCGCTCGAAGACCGAAAGCGCGCGGCGCATAAAGCCGACACGGGGCTTGGTGCGGTCGCGGGCCACATTGATGGCGACAAAGCCGCGTTTGCCGGTCACGCCGGTAATGATGGGCTCCGCCTCGCCCTCGTCAGCCGTCTCGCTAATGATGGTGCCGGGGTCCTGCGGCGCATTGGTGTTCTTGATGACCAGCGGAATGCCTGCCTCGCGCACGGGGAACACGGCCTCCTCGTGCAGGACGCTTGCGCCCATGTACGAAAGCTCGCGCAGCTCCTCGTAGGTAACGCGCGCAATGGGCTGAGCCTCGGGAACAATACGCGGATCGGCAGAATAGAAGCCCGAAACGTCGGTCCAGTTCTCGTACAGATCGGCGCCAAGGCACTTGGCCAGAATCGAGCCCGAAATATCGCCACCGCCTCGATCGAGCAGCTTGATCTGGCCCTCACGCGTCGCGCCGTAGAAACCGGGCATAACAAAGCCACCCTGCTGACCGTACTCCTGCACCAGCTCGGAGGTGCGATTCATGCTGAGCGTACCATCGTGATGGAACGCCACAACCGTCGCGGCGTCCAGGAACGGCAGGCCCAGGTACTCGGACATCAGGCGAGCGGTGAAGTACTCGCCGCGGCTCACAAGCTCCTCGGTGGAGTAGCCGCCCGAGCGGGCGCGCTCGGCAAAGGCTGCGAACTCCTCGCGGATGGGATAGGTGAGCTCCAGCTCGTCAGCGATATCAAAATAGCGCTGACCGATGTCCTCGAGCAGCTCCTCGCACGACACGTGATACTTAACGTGCGCGTTAACCAGGTAGAGCAGGTCGGTCACCTTGGTGTCGCCCTTAAAGCGGCGACCGCAGGCGGAAACCACCACAAAACGGCGGGCAGGGTCGGCATCGACGATGGCCTTGATCTTCTTGAAGTGTTCGGCGTCGGCGACCGACGAGCCGCCAAACTTGGCAATCTTAATCATGGCGTGGAGGTTACCTTTCTAAAAGCCTCTGCAAACCTGTTTTGCGCGCTCTGATACCATGGTTTCACCGATTGGGACCAAGGTATCCGAGGAGCACTGTTATATGGGAACTTATCATAGTACACGAGGAAGCACTTTATCATGCTCAAGTAAGGTGGCAATCCGTACCGGCATCGCTCCCGACGGGGGTTTGTTTGTCTCGGACGAGCTTGGCACCCAGCAGGTCGATATCAGCTCGCTTGCTGATAAATCGTACTTTGAAATCGCTCAAAATGTGTTGGGAATGTTACTGAACGATTACACGGACGAAGAAATTTCGGCGTGTGTCGACGAGGCATACCGCGGCACGTTCGCGAGTGAAGAGGTCACGCCTCTCGTCAAGCTCGACGCAGCACCGGGCACCGACGCCCCTCAGACCTATGTGATGGAGCTCTTTGGCGGCCCCACGAGCGCCTTCAAGGACGTCGCCCTGCAGATGCTCCCCCGCCTCATGGCCCGCACCTCCGCCCAGGACGGCGGCGCCGAGCGCATCATGATCGTCACCGCCACGTCGGGCGACACGGGCAAGGCAGCACTCGCCGGCTTTGCCGACGCCCCGGGCACGGGCATCACCGTCTTTTATCCCGAGGGCAAAGTCAGCCGCGTACAGAATCTGCAGATGTCCACTCAGGAGGGCGATAACGTCGCCGTCTGCGGCATCCGCGGCAACTTTGACGACGCCCAGAGCGCCGTCAAGCGCATCTTTGCCGATAAGGAGCTTGCCGAGCGTCTGGAGGCCGCAGGCACGGTGCTTTCGAGCGCCAACTCCATCAACGTCGGCCGTCTGGTACCGCAGGTCGTCTACTACTTTGCCGCCTATGCGCAGCTGTTGCGCGCCGGCGCCATCAAGGCTGGCGATGCCGTGGAGTTCTGCGTACCGACCGGCAACTTTGGCGATATCCTGGCCGGTTACTATGCCAAGCGCATGGGTCTGCCCGTCGCCAAGCTCATCGTCGCGAGCGACAAGAACAACGTGCTGGCTGACTTCCTGAGCACCGGCGTCTACGACCGCAACCGCCCGTTCTTCACGACCATCTCGCCTTCGATGGACATCCTCATCAGCTCTAACCTGGAGCGCATGCTCTACTTCCTGTCCGATGGCGACTGTGAGCTCGTTGCCGGCCTTATGGAGCAGCTGGCGCGGACTGGTCGCTACGAAGTTCCCGCCGACCTGCTGGCAAAGATTCAGAGCGTCTTTGGCTGCGGTTGGGCCAGCGAGGACGAGGTACGCACTGCCATCAAGAGCTGCTGGGACGCGAACGGCTACGTGATCGACCCGCACACCGCCTGCGGCTATCACGTCTTTGAGCAGGTCGCTCCCGCCGAGGGCGCCAAGGCCCGCGTGCTGCTTTCGACCGCCAGCCCCTACAAGTTCCCGCGCGCCTGCTGCGGCGCCCTGGGCCTCGACGTTCCCGAGGACGACTTTGAGGCCATGCGCGTGCTCGAGCAGGCAACCAACACGGTTGCCCCGGTCCAGCTCGCCGAGCTCGAGTCCAAGCCCGTCCGCTTCGAAGACGTCTGCGACGTAGCCGACATGGCCAACTACGTAGAGCAGGCTGCAAAAAAGATGGCTACCAACTAAACCCTTACTAGGCGCCGGCGAAAGCCGGCGCACCTTCTTTTATCAGATACTCACCGGGATAATGACGAGCTGACATGCGGGTCTGCCTGTTTAGTTCGTCGCGAGTTCCGCACGAGCCGGAAAGCACTTAATGTGCTTTCCGAGCGAGCCAGGACTGCCCGAGCAGCGAACTAAACAGGCAGACCGCCCAGGAGATTCCCATGATCAAAATCACCGTCCCCGCCACCAGCGCGAACCTAGGCATTGGCTACGACACCCTCGGCATGGCCGTCAGCCTCTACTCGCACTTCACCTTCGAGCGCGCCGACAAGCTCACCATCACGGGCTGCCCCGAGGAATTCCAAAACGAGAACAACCTGGTCTACGTTAGCTTTGTCGATGCACTGGCCGCATGGGGCGAGCCGGCCTTCCCCGTCGCCATCGACATTCAGACTGACGTTCCCGTCGCCCGCGGCCTGGGCTCCAGCTCCACCTGTGTCGTCGCCGGCATTATGGCCGCCGCCGCGCTGACAGGCCACACCGTCGACCGTGCCGAGCTCGTCCGCATTGCCACCGAGGTCGAGGGCCATCCCGATAACGTCGCCCCCGCTATCCTGGGCGGCGCCGTCTGCTCCTTTACGCCGACCGATTCGCTCCCCCAGTGCCTGCGCTACGAGGTGAGCGATCGCCTGCGTTTTATTACCGTGATTCCTCCCTACGAGGTGCATACGAGCGAGGCGCGCAAGGTCGTGCCGCAGGAGGTTCCGCTCTCCACCGCCGTATGGCAGATGGGCCGCATCGCCGGCATGACGCGCGGCCTGGAAACCGGCGACCTGGACCTGATTGCCGCCGCTAATGACGACCGCATCCAGGAGCCCTATCGTCGCCGCCTCATCCCCGACTACAACGCCGTGCGCGATACCTGCCTTAACGGCGGCGCCAAGACCATCTGGATTAGTGGTTCGGGCTCGACCCTCATGGCCGTGACTGACGACACCATCGTGGCAAAGTTCCTGCAGGTCAAGCTGCGTGAGCAGTTCCCCAAGTGTGACACGCATATTCTGACGTGCGACACCGAGGGCGCTCAAATCGAGTACCTGTAGCGCCCTGCCTCATTGCTCTCACCGGTCCCCTTGGGGCTTCCCCTGAAAACGTCCTCGATCATGAATTGCCCCGTCGTGCGCTTCGCGCGACGGGGCAATTCGATCTGCGGATTGTTTTCAGGGGAAGCCCCAAGGGGACCTGCGCAGCCTCGACAGGATAATCGCATTCGCTGATTTAATCTTGTGCTCCAACGGAGCCACAGACGAGAGGCCTTCGCGCTGCGGAATAATTTTGAGGGGAACACCCCGACCATCCCTGCGTTTACCTTGCTGAGGATGTCTACAGGGACCCACGCTTTGAAGGGGCGCCGGGCAGATAGGGGCTTTTTAGGTTACATAATAAACTGTTTATCTATGCTACTATTTAACTAGGCATCGCAGTATGGAGGTGGTCAAAGTGTTACGCACACTCAAAGCTTCGTTTTTCCTCTCGATACTTTTGATATTACCGATATGTTTCTCGTTTAGCCCTTCGACTGCTTATGCTGCAGAAAGCGATGCTGTCGCAATTTCTGGCGCAACCCAAGATTTTGATTTAACGAAAGGTCCCGAGCAGTCTCATCAAATCAAGCTTAAGGATGGGACCGTTGCAGTAATAGGAATTAAAAAAACCAATGAACCCAGCCTGATATGGGACAGTTACTACAACAACGCATCTGGAACTTGGACTATCTATTACAACAGTCCTTTTATTTATCGCGAATTCAAGATCAAGATAGCGAACTCGCTCATTACCAGCGCTTGGGGACAAAACTATACGACTATCGGCTGTACGGTAACTAACGAGTCCTTTATATGGAACTCGAAACAGGCGACATATCGACTCAACTATGAATCGATGGGGATGACGTCCGGTATCGCCGTGTTGCAAGCGACCATGGAAGGCAGCACGCTCCACACCTATGCAAACTAGACTCACATCAATTGAGGAAGTTCAATGATCCCAATTCCTGCACGCTCAGACATTATGATCGCTCTCGTTTGGATTCTCGTCGGAGTGCTTATTTGGCGTATCTGCAAATGGGTTAAAAACAAGAAATAGTTGATAAAACGTATATGCCATTTATGCGATGCTTGGGGCCGTTAAATCGGCCCCTATTTCTATAGCTTTTCAAGCAGCAGTCACCCATTTGGAAGTCGCAATGCCATTCATACGATTTCGGCCCTTTAAGCCGCTATCTATTGGTAGGGACTCTTGCTGGTAAGGAGCGCTTACTAGATACAAACCTTGGCAATATATTGGTTTAGGCGGCGCTGGTTTCTTTGTATTCGAAGACTGGCTCTAGGAGATCTTCGATGTTGCAGTGGAGGGCTTTTGCTATGGCTCTTACGCTTGTTACCGAAGCTTCATTGATGTTTCTCTGGCGCTGCTCGTACATTTGGATTGAGCGGAGTGACACACCCGATTCGTATGCTAGATCTTGTTGGGTTTTCTTAAGCTTCTTTCTTGCTAACGCAAGTTTGGTTTGCCTGGACGCTTTTTTCGCCATATCGCAGACGAGGCGAGCCACGCGTTCCTCCGAGGCTTCGTGCCAGGGATAGTACAGACTGCGCAGTGCGTCAAACGGAACGACATGCAGCAGGTCTTCGAAAGACTCCCCTAAACGCCACTGCAGATATGCCAGTATCCAGCCTGTCCAATACTCTGGCGTCTTCTCAAAACGATAGGTGCGATCCGGTATAAACCCGCTCTGATAGCCGGACCTTTCAGCGATAAGCGCGAACAGCTCAACGCCCGATTTTCCCGATACGACCCATGCGTTGCCGCGTTCGAACTCGCGAGCTACGCCGCTCAGGCAAAAGAGTTCAGCAACTTCCGATCCTTCGGCTCCATAATCGTTAACGGCATAATCAAAGCAGTCGCCGAGGTTGTTCATTGCATCCTCGAGGTAATAGATGGGATATGTTCTACTCGGTCCACAATTCGTCAACTCTTGGATCATCTAAATCAACCCTCCCTGTCATTAAATCCCTAATGTAGACACCCTCAGAGTCGAATCCATTCACAGTATCCAGGTACTTGCGCCGCGCGTTCTGTTCTCGCTTAAAGCGCTTGGGATAATACTCAGATCCCAACGCCTGCCTCCATTCGCGGAATCTGATTACTGAAAACGCACGCTCACTCATAAGAGCGTATTGGATGCCCAAATCGCCCAAACGCATAATGAGTTGCAGTTGCCTAAGCGAGATCATGCCGTTAACGAACTGTCTTGCAAACGAAAAGTAAGAATCGTCGGCGCGATAACCTCGAATTACGTCATAGGGAGAAATATCAATTAGGCAGTTATCCAGCAGATAGCGAAGTCCTTCGCGCGCCAGCGGTGTCGAAACATTGAACTCCCTATTGTTAGCCAAAATCGCAAGCCAATTGAGAATTGAAAACTCCCCGGACTCCAAGTCCAAGACCGCAAGACCATCCATATCGAGCTCATATCGATTCGCGATACCATCGGACTCGGTCCGACATGCCCACTCCATTGCCATTTCCTCATGCGGCGTGCAATAAAACCCACACCCATAGTCATTGAATTGTCTGCATTTATCCAACGACGGATGCTCGACAACAACCTCCGACCCGTGCCAAAGCTCCATATCGACCTCCAAACAAAAATATCACCCCAGTGATAGTTTACCAATAACTATCACTGGGGTGATATAGGTGGGAGCTTTTGAAGGGTTGCGGCCCGATTAGAGGCAAGCCTCGGCGATGCGCTTTTTGAGTTCGTCGATGCCGGTACCGGTTTGGGAGCTTGTGATGATCACGTTCTCGGCCGGGACGTTGAGCTGCTTTTTGATGGCTGCTGCCTGGCGGGCCTGCTGAGTGCGGCTGAGCTTGTCGGCCTTGGTGAGGCAGACGATAAAGTTGAACTCGTTGCCCTGCAGGTAGTCGATCATGTCATGGTCGAGCTTACTGGGATCGTGGCGAATGTCCACCAGCGATACAACCAGGTTAAAGCTGCGCTCGGAGTCGAAGAAGTCGCCGATGAGCTCGGCCCAGCGGTCACGCTCGGCCTTGGAACGACGGGCGAAACCATAACCCGGCAGGTCGACGAAGTGCACGTCGTCAGCCTCAAAGAAGTTGATGTTGCTCGTCTTGCCCGGTGTGCTCGAAACCTTGACGAGGTTTTTGCGGCCAAAAAGCTTGTTCATGATCGACGACTTGCCCACGTTGGAGCGGCCGACGAAGCTCACCTCGGGGCAAGTGGACTCGGGAATCTGCGAAACCTTGCCATAGCTGGCAACGAACTTGGCAAGCTGGTAGTTAATGGAATCGGCCATGGACACTCCTTGGTCGTAGGTTCTTACAAAATGGGGTGCACTATTGCGCAGCGGCAATGCGGCGGACGATATCGAGCGTGATGTCACTTGCGACACGCGCGTACTCGAACAGATCGAACTCTCGGTCGCAAATTGCATCGTACGCCTCGTCACAATTATCGCTGATAGCGCGCAACACCAGGCAATCGACACCATTTTTGGTTGCGACATGGGCAATTGCCGCGCCCTCCATGCCGACACAATCGGCATGTGTCGCCTCGATAGCGTCGTTGCGCATGGCGGCGCCCGTCACAAAGCGGTTACCCGTGGCAATCGTGCCGACCAGGAACTGCTTGGTGCCCTCGTTCGAAGCGACTGCATTTGTCGAAGCGTCAACAAACCCACGCTCAGCAAGCACGTCGACGGCAATATCGACCAACGCGGGCGTCGAGCCAAACTCCTCGAGCCCCGGTGCGGACTCGGCGATAAGCGCGGTATCGGTATCCAGATAGCGCAGGCGTTTGCCAATGACCACGTCGTCGATATGGAGCTTGGGGTTCAAACCGCCCGCAATGCCCGAAAACACAACAGCTTGCGGAGCATACTTGCTAATGAGGTGCTGTGTTGCAGCGGCAGCGTTCACCGTGCCCATGCCCGCAATTGTGGCAACAACTGTCAGGCCGTCGAGCTCACCGCTCACAACGGTCAAGCCTGCCTCCCGTGCCTCGCAAATGCCGCTCAACTCTTTCTTAATCTGCATGATCTCTTTTTCGAGCGCACCGATAATCGCGATGGTAGCCATACCATTCCCCAAACCTATACGAAATTCTCAACCAAGGTATGGTACCAGCATTTTGTTTGACCTCGCCAAACGAACACGCTAAGCCAGTGCAGCTCGCGTATCAAACAGAGCCTTTGCAATCGCGGCCGTAACCTCGCTCGAACGGTCACTCCATGGCATCGATGTCATGACGCTCATGACATAGGTACGGCCATCGATGTCGATGAGGCCCGCATCGCATGTCGAATAGTAACCATCCTCGCTAATCCAGCCTGCCTTGTTGCGCACCAAAACCTGCTCGTCCGCAATGCCATCGCGAATAAACGAACGCGATGTTGATGCCAGAAGGCCCGACAACCACTGTGAAATCTCGGCATCCATGCTCAGATACTCGCTCATCTCGCGCCATAACCTCGCAGAAGTGCGCGGGCAGTAGGTCGGAAAATCACTCATCGGATTCAGTGCCGTTTCGTCATCAACGCCCAGATTGGCAATCCAATCCTCATAGCCATCATGGTCAAACGCCGCGCGTAACGCGATAAACGAATCGTTGTCTGAGTTGACGACGGCATTCTCGATAAGGTCGCGCACCGTCTGCCAGCCCATGCTGTAACCAGCATACGTGGCTAAAGGCCCATCGAGCGACACCTGCCCCGATTCGACCAACGTCTCGCAAATATAGAGCGCATACAGCGCTTTGTAGCTGCTCGCTCCATACACCTCGACATCGGCGTTATACGTCACGCCCCTACCGCTCGATAGGTCGTAGAACACTACACCCACGTCGCCCAGCTCCTGCGCCCGACACAGGGCATCCTGGAGCGAGGCAAGACTCTCATCCTCCAGGGCGGAAATCTGGTCATCAACCAGTGAGAAGGTCTGCACGGTATCACCTGAAGGGATATCGTTGAAGTCAGCCTTCGAAAGTCTCGTCTTGAGATCTGCCGTCGACAGAGCTTGATCTGCCGACGCTTTGGACTTTGAAACCTTCTCATTTTGCAGCTGTACCGTTGACGCATCTGGGCGCCCCGTTCGCTCCGAGGCGTAGGTTTTAACGGTAATTCCGAGGATAATAACCGCCGTCGTTAGCATCCCAATGGCGGCAATCTTCCTCACGCGGATGCGAGCGCCGGCAAGGCCACGCGAAGACGTGCCCTTCGTCTTATATCTGCTGCCATGCTGCGGCACATACTCGTCCCGCGATGCGATGTTTCGCACGTGGTCTCCTGACTGCCACCGTTTATATACGAGCAGCATGATACCGAGCAGGCAATTCTTTCCAAAGATATTCAGCGGCGTTTAAGGTGTCTTTAAAGAAACCACAAGCGTATTTATCCAAATGGCACGATTCTGTTGCGCATCTCACCGCAACCCAGAGAGCAGTCTTTTTAGGACGGGGCTCTTTAGCAATCAACTAGGTGCCCAGGGGCACTCATTTAAGTCTGTCCCCAATGAGTGCCCTTGGGGAACGAAAATGGCACGCTATCCGATTGCGTTTTTGAGCTCCGCACGGCGCTTTTTCATACCGGCCATAACGGCATTGCGCAGCTCGGGCATGCGCGCGGTATCCATCTGAGGTACGCCCTCAAGCTTATAGGGAATGCCCAGTTGCTCGTACTTGACGACACCCATCGTGTGATACGGCAGCATTTCCAGGCCCACCACGTTGTGCCATGGAGCGATGAGGCGACCGAGCTTCTCGCACTCCTCCACCGTGTCGGTAATGCCCGGCACAACCACGTGGCGGATAACGACCTTGATATTGCGACGTGCAAGCTCATCGCCAAACGCCAGGATGCGTGCGGGATCACAACCGGTCAGCTTTTTATGCTCGACCGGGTCGGCATGCTTAATATCGAGCAGTACCATGTCGGTCTCGTTGAGCACGGCATCGAACTTCTCGGGATGCTGAGGGTCGAAGGCGTAGCCACAGCTATCCAGGCAGGTATGCACACGACCATCGGGGTTGTTGTGCATTGCACGGAACAGGTCGGCCAAAAACTCGGGCTGCAGAAGCGGCTCGCCGCCCGAAACCGTAATTCCGCCGCTGCGATAGAACTCGTGGTTACTCTGGAACTCATCCATGAGGTGCTCGACGGTCACCATCGTGCCGCCGTTGACCGACCAGGTATCGGGATTGTGGCAATACGCGCAGCGCATGGGACAGCCCTGAACAAACACCACAAAGCGGATGCCGGGTCCGTCGACCGTTCCCATCGTCTCGATTGAATGCACGCGGCCAAGGGCAAACGCAGAGTCCTCGGGACGAGCGTCCACACCCTCAAGCGTCATTTCTGCCATTCGCGCTACCTTGCCTCTCCTTGGATGCAACCAATTAAAATGCCAGAGCCATTCTAGCCCATACGCATGATGGTGAAATGGTTTAGCGGTCAATTGGGCTGTTCTATTTGACCCAACGCAAGAGCGGCGGGAGGGTTATCGCAACCCGCCCGCCGCCGTGGCAATAGAAATCGATAGACGCCAGGCTTTACGCCTTGAGCGTGAGCACCGCGCC
>CATZRJ010000044.1 GCA_958423535.1 uncultured Collinsella sp. | reverse complement strand
TAAGAGGAGGGCTATTCATGGCCAAGAATTCAGGTCCCGTACGTACCGTTCATGCACGCACGACGGGTAAAGAGCGCGACGAGATGATCGCCACCACCAAGGCCGAGATCGAGAAGAAGTTCGGCCAGGGCTCTATCATGAGGTATGGCGACGGCGGTCCCGAGCTCGAGGTCGAGGCTATTCCGACGGGCTCTCTGGCGCTCGATGCCGCCTTGGGTATCGGCGGCGTGCCGCGCGGCCGTATCGTCGAGATTTATGGCCCCGAGTCCTCCGGCAAGACAACGCTTTCACTCGAGATCCTTGCAGAGGCGCAAGCTATGGGCGGCGTTGTTGCGTTTATTGATGCCGAGCACGCGCTTGATCCCACCTATGCTGCGCGCATTGGCGTCGATATCGATGAGGTCTTGATTTCCCAGCCCGATACGGGCGAGCAGGCGCTCGAGATCGTCGATATGCTTGTGCGCTCCGGTGCCATCGACGCCATCGTCGTCGACTCTGTTGCCGCCTTGACTCCGCGTGCCGAGATCGAGGGCGAGATCGGTGACACGACGGTGGGTCTGCAGGCCCGTTTGATGAGCCAGGCACTCCGCAAGCTCGCCGGCTCGCTTTCCAAGTCCAACACGACCTGCATCTTCATTAACCAGCTGCGCGAGAAGATCGGCGTCATGTTCGGTAACCCCGAGACCACCACGGGCGGCCGCGCGCTCAAGTTCTTCTCTTCTGTGCGAATCGATATTCGCAAAATCGATACCATCAAGCTCAAGGACGAGGTTATCGGCAATCGCGTGCGTGCCAAGGTCGTTAAGAATAAGGTTGCCGCTCCGTTCCGTTCGGCCGAGTTTGACATCATGTATGGCACCGGCATCTCCAAAGAGGGCTCGATTCTGGATATGGCCGTCGAGTGCGGTATCTGCAAAAAGATGGGGTCCTGGTTTGCCTATGGCGAGGATAAGCTCGGCAACGGTCGCGAGGCCGCCAAGACGTTCCTGCGCGAACATCCCGATTGCGCCGACGAGATCGAGCACAAGGTTCGCCTTGCCTGCGGTCTTGAGTATGACGATGATGCCCCCTCCGAGGTTGAGTTGACCGACCAGCCCGCCCCCGAGGAGTTTGATGAGCTGTACGCCATCGATGGCTCTGCGATGCTCGACGATGACGACGAGTAGCGGATGCCGACATGTCGTATACGGTGACCGAGGCTACGGTCGTCTTTCCCGATAAGAAGGCGGCCTCTTCGTTCTCGAGCGGTTATGCGTCTAAAAAGCCCTGCGCGCATATTGATTGCGATCTCGAGGGCGGTTTCGAACGTTCCATTTGGATTCCCGTGCGCGTGGCGCGCCTGTACGTTAAGAACCGCCCTGATCTTCCCTGTGATTGGGATGACTTTCGTGAGGTAGTGCAACTTATCGAACGTAAATGTGCGCTCACCATGGTGACCGAGATGCTTTCGCGCCGCGATCATGCCACGGGCGAGGTACGCGATAAGTTGGCGCGCTATGGCTTTCGACAGCCTGCGATCGATTTTGCGGTTGCTCGAGCGACCGAGTATCGTTTTTTGGATGAGAACCGCTTTTGTTCGTACTTTATCGAAGAACGCAAACGTCGCGGCTGGGGACAGCGCAAGATCGAGGTTGAACTCAAGCGCCGTCATGTCGTACTTGACGATATCCCCGGGTATCCCGAGGCTTATTTTGCTGTGGACGACGACTTGGCCCGCGCTTCGGCCTTGCTCGCTAAACGTCGCGTTCCCGAGGCGCGTGCATTCGAAAAGCTCGTCAGATTTTTGATGGGTAAGGGCTTTTCGTATCACATCGCCGCCGATGCCGTTAAGGCGCGCCTCGATGCCTCAAGCGAGGAATGCGCCGTGTAAGCGTTCACCCGTTACGCCCCTGCCGTTCACCGCTTGATTGGCACCGTGCCGGGTGTGTTTATTTGACAGTTGTTGCGGTTCAACGTAGGATAATCACTGTCATTTGCTTTGTGATATGTGCTCATCTGTGATGAGTTTGTTTATATGTTTATCTGTATCCGACCCGCATAAGCTGCGCCCATATTACTCAAATGTCGCGAGCCGTTCGTAAGGACGGTTCGCTTTGCTGTGTAACGAATCCATAAAAAGGAGTGAGCATGCCTATCATTGCAGCGCTCGTTGGCATCGTTTTGGGTGCCATCGCCGCCATTGCCTACATGCGCACCGCCAAGCAGGGTAGTCTTCACGAGGCCGACGAAAAGATTCAGTCGGCACACGCACAGGCAGAATCCCTGATCGGTGATGCAAAGCGTCAGGCCGAGACCCTCAAAAAAGAGGCTCTGCTCGAGGCTAAAGAGGAGATCATCAAGAACAAGCAGGCCGCCGAGGCCGAGGACAAGCAGCGTAAGAGCGAGATTCGCACGCTCGAAAACCGCGTGATGCAGCGTGAGGAATCGCTCGATCGTCGCAACGATGCGCTCGACAAGCGTGAGCATCAGCTGTCCAGCCAGGCCGGTCAGGTCGAGAAGCGCTCTCGCGAGCTTGAGGAGCTCTGCGCGAAGCAGACTTCCGAGCTTGAGCGTATTGCCGACCTTACGCGCGAGGACGCTCACAAGGAGCTGCTCGACAAGGTCCGCGGCGAGGTTACCCACGAGGCGGCCACAATCATACGTGAGTCCGAGCAGCAGGTCCGCGCCGAGTGCCACAAGACCGCTCAGGAGATTCTTTCCCTGGCGATTCAGCGTTGCGCCGCCGACCATACCGCCGAGGTCACCGTTACTTCCGTTCATATTCCCTCCGATGACCTCAAGGGTCGCATCATCGGTCGCGAGGGTCGCAACATCCGTACCTTTGAGCAGGTGTCCGGCGTCAACCTCGTGATTGACGACACCCCCGAGACCGTCGTGCTTTCGAGCTTCGATCCGGTCCGTCGTGAGACCGCCCGCGTGGCACTTGAGAACCTCATTGCCGACGGCCGTATTCACCCCGCCCGCATCGAGGAGATGTACCACAAGGCTGCCGACTTGGTTCAGCAGCGTGTGCGCGAGGCCGGCGAGCAGGCCGCCTTCGATACCGGTATCCACGACCTGCACCCCGAGATTGTCAAGACCCTGGGCGCTCTGCGCTACCGCACCTCGTTTGGTCAGAACGTGCTGCAACACTCGCTTGAGGTTTCCGACCTGTGCGGCGTTATGGCCTCCGAGCTTGGTCTGGACGTTGTGACCGCCAAGCGCGCTGGTCTTCTGCACGACCTGGGCAAGGCCATCGACCACGACGTTGAGGGTCCGCATGCTGTGATTGGCGCCGAGCTTGCCCGCCGTTATGGCGAGAAGCCCGTTATCGTTCACGCGATCGAGGCCCATCATGCCGATGTCGACCCCAACACGGTGCTCGACGTTCTGGTCCAGGCTGCCGATGCCGTCTCCGCTTCTCGTCCCGGTGCCCGCCGCGAGTCGGCCGAGAATTACATCAAGCGCCTTGAGAAGCTCGAGGAGATCGCCAACTCTCACGACGGCGTCGAGCGTACCTATGCCATGCAGGCCGGTCGCGAGGTTCATGTCATGGTCCAGCCGGACAAGATCTCCGATGCCCAGTCCACGGTGCTTGCGCACGATATCGCCCATCAGATCGAGGAAGAGATGGAGTATCCCGGTCAGGTGCGCGTCGTCGTGATTCGCGAGAGCCGCGCCGTCGATATCGCTAAATAACATGAACGACGCGAACGAGCTCATCTCATTTATCGCGTCGATGTCGGGGGAGGGCAACCTTCGCGTCGAGGAAAACCTTGGCGAGGGGTATGTCCGCCTTCGCGTTTCGGAGGCCGAGCGCCGTCAGGCCAAGCATGACATTCAGCATGTAGAGGACATTGTCATCGAGATGCTGCGTAATGCTCGCGATGCCGGAGCCGATAAGGTCTATCTCGCCACGACCAAGGAGGAGGGTGTTCGCACCCTCCTCTTCCTGGATAACGGTTCGGGTGTGCCGCAGGACATGCAGGAGCGTATCTTCGATGCCCGTGTCACCTCCAAGCTTGAGAGCATGAAAATGGACCGTTGGGGTGTTCACGGTCGTGGTATGGCGCTGTTCTCTATCAAGCAGAACACGGATGAGGCACGCGTTGTTACATCGGGCGTCGATTTGGGTTCCGCGTTTAAGGTGTGCGTTGCCACCGATCGCTTGAGCGAGCGCGCCGACCAGTCGAGCTGGCCCCAGGCGGTTAAAGACGAAGACGGTCGCTATGTATGCGCTCGTGGACCCCATAACATCATTCGCGCAGCGTGCGAGTTTGCCCTTGAGGAGCTGCGTGGCTGCGATGTGTATCTGGGCTCTCCGTCCGAGATTGCTGCGACCCTGTACGCTCAAGCTTCGAGCCGTCTCGATACGTCGCGCTTGCTCTTTATCGATGACGAGTGCGAGCTTCCGGTTATCGATCGTTTGGGCCTTGCCTCTGATGCCGAGGACTTTATCCGGATCTGCTCCGGGCTGGGTCTCGAGATGTCCGAGCGCACTGCCCACCGTATTCTGTCGGGACAGATTAAGCCCGTCCGCGGCGTGACCGCGCGCCTGCTGCGCGAGCGCGATTCCACCTCGCATGCGCCGGCTCCCGTCGATCTTGCCAAGGACCGTCGAGGCCTTCGCATCGCCAAGGATGACATGGCGCAGTTTTCGCGTGCTGTCGAGCGTGACTTTAACGACCTTGCCGCCCGGTATTACCTCAATCTGTGCGGCGACCCTAAGATTCGCGTTTCGCGTGATCGCATCACGGTGACGTTTGATCTCGCCAAAGAGGAATAAAATCTTTACCGAGTCCGCTCGGTACGATACAGTTATTGCAGTTAAAACGTACTTTTAAACGCAGGAGTTTCTTCATGGATTGCCTGAAGGTATCAAGCAAATCATCGCCCGCGTCCGTTGCCGGCGCCATTGCCGGCATGGTCAAAGATGGCGTCCCCGTCAACATTCAATGCGTCGGCGCTGGCGCCGTCAACCAGGCCATCAAGGCCGTCGCCATTGCGCGCGGCTTTCTGATTCCGACCGGCTTCGATGTCTCCTGCGCGCCGGTGTTCTCCGACATTCTCATTAACGGAGAGTCGCGCACGGCAATTCGTCTCTCTATCTACGTTCACCAGATTAATCGGGCTGCTATGGATAATGTCGTCATGGACGACGTTAAGCCTGTTGCGTAAGCGAGCCATCTGCACGCTCGTAGCACCTATGCGCCCGTCGATACCATCGTTAGGATGTAAGCTCATGGACCAGCGTTCCGTACGCGATATTCTTGCCGGTAAAACCTACTTTATCCGCACATTCGGCTGCCAGATGAACCAGCACGACTCCGAGCGCGTGAGTGGCCTGCTTGATTCGTTTGGCTGTCTTATGGCGCTCGATCCCGAGCATGCCGATATTGTCGTGTTCATGACGTGCTGTGTACGCGAGGCTGCCGATACGCGCCTGTATGGTCAGTGCAATTCCTGCAAGAGCCTTCCTCCTTCGCCTTCGGGTAAGCGCGTGGTCGCCGTGGGCGGCTGCATCGCCCAACGCGATGGCGAGGGCTTGCTCACCAACGTCGATAACGTCAACGTCATTTTTGGCACCCATTCTATTGCGCACGTGGCCGAGCTCATTGCCGAGGCGTTTTTGGATGGCAAGCGCCATATCCGTACGAATGAGCATGAGGATACCGACGCCATGAGTATGCCGTGGCATCGCGAGACGCAGTATCACGCTTGGGTGCCCATCATGACGGGCTGCAACAACTTCTGCACGTACTGCATCGTGCCGTACGTCCGTGGTCGTGAGAAGAGCCGTCCCTTCGAGGAGATTGTCGACGAGGTAACAGGTCTGGTGCGTCAGGGCGTGCGCGAGATTACGCTGCTGGGCCAAAACGTGAACTCCTACGGTCGCGACCTCTTTGGCAAGCCGCGCTTTGCCGACTTGCTGCGCGCTGTGGGCGATACGGGCGTCGAGCGTATCTTCTTTACCTCTTCGCATCCTAAGGATCTGCTGCCTGAGACCATTGACGCCATGGCCGAGACACCTGCCGTCATGCCGCAGCTCCACCTGGCCGTTCAGTCGGGTTCCACGCGCATCCTTAAAGAGATGAATCGTCGTTATACGTGCGAGGATTATCTGGGTCTGGTCGATCGTATTCGTAACCGTATGCCCGATATTGCGCTTTCGACCGACATCATCGTGGGCTTCCCGGGCGAGACCGAGGAAGACTTTGAGCAGACGCTCTCGCTTGCCGAGACGGTTCGTTATGCCCAGGCCTACACGTTTATTTACTCCAAGCGCGTCGGTACCCCGGCAGCTGAGATTTATGATCCCACCCCGCATGAGGCTATCCTTGAGCGCTTTAACCGTCTGGTCAAGGTTATCGAGACGACGGCTCACGAGTATAACCAGGGCGAGCTTCACACCGTGGTGCCTGCGCTTATTGAGGGTACGAGCAAGAAGAACGACGCTGTTCTTCTGGGGAAAAGCCCCAAGAACCAGACGGTGCATGCGCCGATTCCCGCTGGCTATAGCATCGATCAGCTCGTCGGCAAAATCGTCGACGTTGATGTTGATGTCGCCAAAACGTGGTATCTGTCTGGCTCCGTCGTGGGCGAGCCTCGCTAATGATTTCCACCGGTGCAAGCCTTTCTGCCGTAGCGATTGTCGGTCCGACGGCGGTCGGCAAAAGCGATGTTGCCGACCGCCTGGCCGCTCGTCTTTCGTCCGAAGTGTTGTCTTGTGACGCGATGCAAATCTATCGTGGCATGGACATCGGTACGGCCAAGATGATGCCCGAGGAGTGCTCGGTGCCCCTGCGCCTTGTCGATATCGTGGATCCGGGCGTCGCGTATTCAGCTGCGCTCTATCAGACGGATGCCCGGGCGCATATCGAGCGTTTGCTTGGCGAGCAACGTCTTCCGGTCTTTTGCGGCGGTACGGGCCTGTATCTCAAGGCTGCACTCGATGAAATGGATTTTCCTTCGGGAGAACTCGAGGACGAACGCCGCACGGGCTATCAGGAACTTGCCGAGCGTATTGGCGAGGAGGCGCTGCATGCCCTGCTTGCCGAGCGCGATCCAGAATCTGCTGCCGTGATTCATCCCCATAACGTGCGTCGTGTGATTCGTGCGCTCGAGATGCATGATGACGGTGTGTCGTATGCCGAGCAGAAGTCGAAATTCAGCGTCCCGCGCGAGCGTTATCATGCCTTGTGGTTTGGTCTGACGCGTAGCCGTGAAGTGCTCTATGAGCGCATTAACATGCGTGTCGACCTTATGTTTGAGCAGGGGCTGGTTGATGAGGTCCGTGGCCTTATGGACCAGGGCTTGGGTGATGCGCTCACGTCGATGCAGGCAATTGGTTACAAAGAGATTATCGATGCCTTGTGTGGCGCTATTACCATGGATGAGGCCCGTGAGCTTATCAAGATGCGCTCACGTCGCTATGCCAAGCGCCAGCTTTCCTGGTTTAAGCGTGACGATCGCATTGTTTGGTTCGATATGGATGAGTTTACGATCGATGAGGTCGTTGATGATATCTGCCGTCGTATCGAGGCTGTCTAATGGCACATTTTCCCTTGGTCTCTACGGCGCCTGAACCTGAGCGTGCCGTCTTGGTTGGTGTTGAGTGGCGCGATAATGCCTGGCCGCTCGACCGTTCGCTCGATGAGCTCGAGCGCTTGGCTCACACTGCTGGAGCCCAATGCGTGGCACGCTTGTCGCAGCGCCTGGTCAAGCCCTATCCCAAATCGTTTATCGGCTCCGGCAAGGTCGAGGAGCTGTGCGGTTTGGTTCATCGCATGGATGCGGATGTTGTTATCTTCGACGACGACCTGACTCCTTCACAGCAGTCCTATCTTGAGAAAGCCGTGGGCGAACCGGTTAAGATTATTGACCGTACGGCGTTGATTTTGGATATCTTTGGCCTGCATGCCCAGACGCGTGAGGGCCGCTTACAGGTGCAGCTGGCACAGTTGCAGTATCTGCTGCCTCGTCTGCGAGGTATGTGGAGCCATCTTGCCAAGGAGCAGACGCGTGGCGGCATTGGATCGCGTTTTGGTCAGGGCGAAAGCCAGCTCGAGGTCGACCGTCGCCTGATTCGCAATAAGATCGCAGCTCTTCGACGCGAACTGAAACAGGTTGAACAGCGTCGCGACGTGCAATCGAAAAGCCGTATTGAATCGCCGGCGTTTCGCGTGGCGTTGGCTGGCTACACCAATGCCGGTAAGTCGACGCTGCTTAATCGATTGACGGGATCCACAGTACTTTCGCAGGATAAGCTGTTTGCCACACTCGATCCCACGACGCGCTCGTACCGTTTGCCCGGTGGCCGTGGCATGACGATCACCGATACCGTTGGCTTTATTCAAAAACTGCCCCATGGCCTGGTCGACGCTTTCAAATCTACGCTTTCCGAGGTGCTCGGCGCCGATTTGATTCTTAAAGTCGTGGATGCTTCCGATGAGGATTACGAGCGTCAGCTCGAGGCGGTTGATCGTGTCCTTGACGAGATTGGTGCCGGTGAGCGCCTAACGCTTACCGTGTTCAATAAAATTGATCTGCTCGATGGCGTTGATCGCTTGAGCTTCCGTCGGCGCTATCCCGAGGCGGTGCTGTTCTCGGCTCAGACGGGTGAGGGTCTTGATGGCTTAGTCGACCGCATCGCTCGTGAAGCGGCCGCTACAGATGTGTTGCTCTCGGCCGATATCCCGTATCGAGAGGGCGCGTTAATCACGCTCGTGCACGAACAGGGAACCCTTCTGCACGAGGAATACCTCGAGGACGGCGTTCGTATTGTGGTAAAGCTTCCGGCTCGTATCGCGCCGCGTCTCGAGCGTTACCGAACAGAGTAAATCAGCTCCAGCACGCCTATGATAATGGGCTGATGAAGCAGGTAGAACGGCAGCGCATGGCGTCCGAGGCTTGCGAGCGCCGGGATGGGATTCTCATGGGCCCATGCTGGCGCCTCGCGGTTTGCTTTTTGTGCCGTGCGGGCGGCAAAGAAGCCTGCGAGGTACATAAATAAGAAGGGTATGAGCGGATAGTAATCACCGGAGACAAAGTCTGGACCTGGGAAACCCAGCCAAGCTAGATAGGGGATAGGGTAGACCGCTTTAGGAATGCTCTAGGTACAGGCAAAGAGTATGAGGCAAATCGTTATACCCCATACTGTCGGCACCCTATCGAGAACCGGGCGCGCGAGTGCAACAATGGCGGTGCACGCCGCCATGCAGAAAATGATGCCGAAGTTCACCGAGTCATCGACTGAGACGAGCGTCGTTGCGACCCATACAACTAAAGCGGCAGCGGCATATTTGACGGCACGCTTGATGTTGTTGCGCGAGAGGGTGCACATCCAGCCGGCAATAAACAAAAATACCCAACTGATGCTGGCACGCCAGATGTCCTGGAAGATGGTCTGGGTAAACCAGGGCATCTTCCAACCATATAGGTAGGCAAGGTCGTAGCAGGCATGAAATCCCGCCATCGACAGCATGGTAAACCCGCGAATAGTATCAAAGACAGTGATGCGTTTTTGCATTACGAAAACCGGCGCATCAAACCGACGACCTTGCCCAGAATCGTGGGATTTGTCGCGTAGATGGGCTCCATGGTGTCGTTTTCGGGCTGCAGACGAACGCGTCCCTGCTCCTTGTAGAATGTTTTGACCGTTGCAGAGCCATCGATCATAGCCACGACAATCTCGCCATTCATGGCACTCTTCTGCTCACGAACGATGATGTAGTCGCCGTTATAGATGCCGACGTTAATCATCGAATTGCCGTGGACCTCGAGGATAAAGGACCCCTGGTCCGTTGCGATCTCGGTTGGGATGGTAAAGGTGTCCTCAATATTCTGCTCGGCAAGGATGGGAATCCCTGCAGCGACTCGGCCTACGAGAGGCAGCGATACCGTGCCACGAGGCGCCGTGGGCTCATCGGACTTTGAGATGGAGACGGAAGATCCGTCCTCGTCAAAGAGCTCGAGAGCGCGAGGCTTGGTGGCATCACGCTTGAGCAGGCCGCGTGCTTCGAGCGCGGAGAGATGCGCATGTACGGTGCTGGGGGAGGAAAGGCCCACAGCAGAAGCCATCTCGCGCACACTGGGCGGATAGCCCTTCTCCTGCTGATATTCCTTGATGAAGTCGTAAATTTGCTGCTGACGCTTGGTAATTTTGCGAGCCATCAGGGATTCCTCTCTACCCATACCAAACAAATGTTCTATTTTTGCTTGACAGGAACAACTGTTCGAAGATAATAATAACCGAACACTCGTTCCCGCGCTAGACTTTTTTGTCCCCGCGGCTTGATAAAACAGTTCTCGTCAAATCAAACGAGAGGAGAACAGAATGAACGCAGCGGATATGATCCAGGGAAACCTCGCCCTTAAGCTCGAGGCGCCCATTACGCCTGCCTTTACGGTCGTTAAGGGCGGACGCTCTTATTTTCAGGCTGTGACCACTAAGCCCGTTCGCACCCAGCGTGCGTCCGTTGCTTCGGCTCCTGTTGCCCTGAAGGCCTCGACGATCGTTGCTGTTGCCGTGGCGTTTACCCTGTTCTTCGTGCTCGCCACGTCAGTCTTTTCTGCTCGTCACGCAGCATATGCCGATTCCGTAGCCAACGTTACCTACGAGACGGTTCGCGTGCAGTCCGGCGATTCCCTGTGGTCGATTGCCCAGGAGCATCCCATCGATGGACTTTCCACGCAGGAGACTTCCGACATGATTCGTAGCGTCAATCACCTCGATCGCGGCTCTCTTGATGCTGGTGCAGTTCTGAAAGTTCCGGCCCGTTCGTAAGATTTCGGGTCGGTCGCATGGTACCCTTGTTATCGTTTAAGAGGAGGTTCCATGCGCTGTCCCAAATGCGGCAAGGCACACACCCGCGTTGTCGATTCCCGTATGCAGGAGTCGAACAACACTATCAAGCGTCGTCGTGAATGTTGTTCGTGCAATTATCGTTTTACGACGTTCGAGCGCTGCGAAGATCCCATCGAGGTCATCAAATCCGACGGATCAAAGCAGCGGTTCGATCGCAATAAGCTGCTGGTCGGCCTGATGCGCGCCACGATTAAGCGCGATATCGACACGAAAAAGCTCAACGAGATCATCGATGATATCGAGGTGGAGCTACGTTCCCGTACGCTGACGGCTGTAACGTCCCACGAACTGGGCAATATGGTGCTCAAACGCTTGGCCAAGATCGACAAGGTGGCCTACATTCGCTTTGCCTCCGTCTATCGCGATTTCAAAGACGTCGACGAGTTTTTGCAAGAGCTCGACAAGCTAAGGTGATTTCATGCCTAACATTACCGTTAACATTAAGCGTCTCGATCCCATGGTCGAGCTTCCCAAATACGCCCATCCCACGGATGCCGGCCTTGACCTCCGCGCCAACGAAGACTGCATCCTCAAGCCCTTTGAGCGCCGATTGGTCTCCACTGGCTTGGCCATTGCGCTGCCCGATGGTTACGCCGGCTTTGTCCAGCCCCGCAGCGGCCTAGCCATTAAGCAGGGCCTGTCTATAGTCAACACGCCCGGTCTCATCGACGCCCACTATCGAGGTGAACTTAAGGTCATCCTCATCAACCTGGATTCCACCAACAATATTCAGATCAACAAAGGCGACCGCATCGCCCAGCTCGTCATCCAAGAAGTCCCCACAGTCAATCTTGTAGAGGTAGACGAACTAGACAAAACCGACCGAGGAGCCGGCGGTTTCGGTTCTAGCGGCGTATTGTAATGTCCGCTCTCCCGTGGGAGGCCCCTATATATCATTCCATGCTCAAACATTCTCGCTGCGCTGCGAAACTGCGCGTGGAACGATATATAGGGGCCTCCCACGGGAGAGCTTCGTTTACGTGCTAGCAACTGAAACGGCTTCTTCAGAAAAAGCAGATAAAATCTTATAGCAAACCGGTTCGATTAATGAAAAGTTCCCTTATCTAATCGGCTTGCTAGAAAGAATGTATTTTGTTTTCAAGCAAGAAGACTCCCGTCCGGGGCTCACCCATATCGTTCCACGCGCAGTTTCGCAGCGAGCGAAGCGAAGCGAGAATGTTTGAGCATGGAATGATATG
>CATZRJ010000043.1 GCA_958423535.1 uncultured Collinsella sp. | reverse complement strand
TTAAGCGATTCTTGAGCCAAGATTAATGTTGGATGAGTTTTTGGGTGACGGTGGGAAAAGTATTAGACCTCGATAGCGGTGGATGGTGAGCCGGTAGCAAAGTGGTGGCAGAAATGGGATAAGCAAGGCGAATGGATCATATGGATCAAAATTTCGTTGCAAAAGTATGAAAATATCCTACAATTGCAACATGAAGTACTTTAGCAACATAACGGCGATAAGTGAGCTTTCCGAGAGTGAGGGCGTGTTCACTACGGCCCAGGCGGCTCGCATGGACATCTCTCGAGATGCACTGGCACACTCATGCCGTGCAGGGCGTCTTGAACGGATATGCCACGGCGCCTACCGGATGTCGGGCACGCGGCGCCGAGACACCGACGAGCTCAACGCTTTCTGGAAGCTCACCAATCCCTCCCTTTGCGCGTGGGAGAGAAAACGCCGGTGGGATGGCATCGCCGTGAGCGGTACGACAGCGGCGAACCTACAGCAAATGGGCGATTTCTATCTGTCTCCCTATAGGATGACCGCGCCCATGCGTATCAACACAAGAAACGAATCCCTTTCCTTTATAAGGCGCGAGATTGCTGAGCAGGACATCGTTTGGCTCGACGGCCTGCCGGTAACCAAACCCGAGCGCACACTTGTCGATCTTTGCCTCGATTGCGAGGACCTCTCATTAATTATCGATGCCTATAACGACGCGCTTGGGCGAGGGCTCGATATACAGCGGCTGAAAGATCTTGTAGAGGAGAACTCTAAAACCGCCAAACGACGCGAGTTGATGGCGCCTTTGCTGATAGCTCTAGGTTGTGACTGAATACGCAGGTCTGATGTTGGCTAGTTGCAAGTTGGGGCAATTGTTTGTCCGTGCGCCACGTTAATCTAAGTTACCGGTGAAAGGCGTTGCAACAAAGTGTTGCAACTGCCATGAATCGCGTTTAATCTTGATAACGCTGTGTCAATTAGCGGACAGTTCGTCCGTAGTTTGTTCCGATTGGATAGCATGAAAGACGTTAGGGAAGAGATAACTGCCAAACGCAAGGAGCTCGCGCTGACTCAGAAGGAGTTCGCCGCCGCTCTTGGCATGGGACCTAATGGTGATAGAACCGTCCGGCGTTGGGAGACTGGCGAGACCAGTCCATCCGCTACGGAGCTCACGTTTATACGTTCCCTAGGTTATCAGGCACCCTTTGCGCAGGGTGATCGGGAGGACGCTCCTTTCACTTACATTGACCTATTTGCTGGTATCGGTGGCATTCGCTTGCCGTTCCAAGAACTTGGTGGCAAGTGCGTTTTTTCTTGTGAGTGGGATAAATATGCACAGAAGACGTACCGCATGAATTACGGTGATCAGCCCGCTGGGGACATTCATGACGTTCGTTCGGACGACATTCCAAAATTTAACGTTTTATTGGCGGGATTTCCGTGCCAGCCATTCTCGCTTGCGGGCGTTTCAAAGAAAAAATCGATGGGACGTGCTACTGGCTTTGAAGACAAGACGCAGGGGACATTATTTTTCGAAGTAGCTCGTATTATTCGCGACAAAAAACCTGATGCTTTCCTGCTGGAAAACGTTAAAAACCTAACAAGTCACGATCGCGGCAAGACCTTCAGGATTATTATGCAGACCCTTAAGGACGAGCTTGGTTACGATGTGCACTACAAGGTTCTTGATAGCAAGAATTGGACTTGCCAGCATCGTGAGCGAATTTACATTGTTGGCTTTAAGAAAAAAACTAATTTTGATTGGGACCAACTAGAGCTTGGGGGCGGTGGGCACACCGTCGGGGAGATTCTTGAAGATGCTCCTGATGATCGATACGTTCTTTCCGACAAACTGTGGGCTTATTTGCGCGCATATAAGGAAAAGCATCAGGCGGCAGGCAATGGCTTTGGCTATAGCACGGTTGGCCCCAATGACACGACAAGGACGCTTTCAGCACGCTATCACAAGGACGGAAGTGAGATTCTTGTTTCACGTGGCGAGGGGAAGAACCCTCGCAAGCTGACTCCGCGTGAATGTGCCCGACTTCAAGGGTTCCCCGATCAATTCATTATTCCGGTTTCGGATACGCAGGCATATCATCAATTTGGTAATTCTGTCACCGTACCGGCTGTGCGAGCAGTGGCCAAGCTGATGATGGGAGCGTATTTCGATGGACTACGGAGTTCTGAGTAGCTATTTTGACGGCGCGGTTGCGAAGAAACTCGTTGCTGTTGATATTGATAGAAAACGCAGTAACCAGCATGAATTCAACGGAACTGTGGAGCTCCGTTCCCTGTTTGGCGACGATGATATAAGAAATATACCGACGACCTTCGTATTTCTTTGCGACGATGCAGACCCTTTGTTTGATCACGGGTTTACGACTTGGTACGACGCGCGCAGGAAGCATCCGACTAGGACGGAATACAGGCTCTATTACAACGATAGCGAAGCGATACGAGCCTCGAGAATCGGTGACCTGATGGTCATTGCACCTTCAGACGAGCATGGTCTTCTGATTGTATTTGCTAGACAAGGATCAAATGCCGAGTGCCAATTAAGATGGCTTTTCGGTTTGAACGAGGTTGACGACAGTGGTTTTTCGCGGTCAACTGCAGATGACAGGCGAATAGACTCAATCGCCGCATCCATCCTTGAAGCGATTGGCATCGAAGTTTCGCTTCCCACGTCGGCTGTTACGTATTTGGATGAAATGGTCGAAAAGTTCGGTGATTCTTTTCCCAAAGGGATTGAATTCACGAGGTATTCCATCTCGACTTTGGGAGTGCTTGATTGGAGGAGCAACCCCGACAAGTGCCTTCTTGACTGCTATGAGCGAGAAGAGATTCTCTTTAAGGTATTCGAGAGGCATCTGCTTGAGCGCGATTTGGCTCCCTATCTAAGAGGCGATCTCGATGTTGATGGAGTGTTACGGACCACGATGTCAGCTTTCCAGCGGAGGAAATCGCGCGCGGGAACTGCTTTCGAGCATCAGCTTGAGTACCTGTTTAAGGGATGGGGCATAAGTTATTCCGCTCAGCCGTATACTGAGGGCAAATCAAAGCCAGATTTCATTATGCCGTCGATTGAGGCTTATAGAAATCCTTTGTATCCTGCCGAGAAGCTGACCATGCTTGGCGCAAAAACGACCGTTAAAGAGCGCTGGCGCCAAGTGTTGGAAGAAGCGGATAGAATTGAAAATAAGCATTTGATTACACTTGATGTGGCGGTGAGCACTGAGTACACGGACTCGATGCGCAGGCATAGTCTCCAGCTGGTTGTGCCTCGTCCTGTATTTGGTTCATATACGGCTGAACAGCAAAGCTGGCTGATGGACGTAGGGGAGTTTTGCCAACTACTGGTCGATAAAGAACGACAATAGTTCATTTCTATACCGGAGTTTTACATAGCCAGCTTAATAATAAGCGCGCAAGTGCGTCGGGCATAAATGACGTCCTTGCGCGCCGATGCTTTGCCTAAGTATCCGCTAGCCCATAAGAACTGCGAGTTTCATAGAGTTCTCAACTGCGGTGTAGCTCATAGCGCCCTTGCCGACCTTTTGCGGATCGTAGTCAGATTGCTGGATGACACCGCTGTATTGAGCAACGACATTTTCAAATGCTGGGCTATCGAGGAACTTGTGAGGATCAGTTTTCCAATACACCTTCCCCTGATCGTCTGCTTCCATCAATGCGCGGAGGCCACAGACTAGGGGGTAGATAAAGCCATCAGGAACAGGATTATCCGTTGCCTTTTCGAAGAAGGGAGTTTTGTATTCATTGCGACTATTCTTAAGGCTCTTAACGGCGCCGATTTTTCCGTAGCTTCCTGTTTTGTTGTAGTGCTTGGGGAAACGCGAATAGATTTCATCGTATAGACCGGGAAGGTCCGTAGCCACTTTGAGTGCGCTAAGAACTTGTGGATTCTTGAGTTCGCGGCGTGCTGAACCAGCAGCTTTGCTAACTCGGTCATCCCTTATAAGCTGCAAGAACTTTTCTTGGCACTTCTCCTTGCCGCTATAGACTAGGGGAAGTTGTGGCGCTTCGATGTCGCCAGAGGTGACGTTACTCGAGATGAGCGATAACGGGATCCAAGAGAGTGCGACAAGCTTTCTGGATTCAATGGGGTTGCCGTCGTTGGTTTTCCAGCTGATTTTGGCTGCAAATTCAGGATATTTTTCGGCATAAAGAGCCTTAAAGGAATCGAAAAGACCTTCCTGATTGCCCTTGGTGCCTTGTGTGAGTTGAGCGTTATTGTTGCGAGCGTCGCAGATTTCCAAAAGTGAGGTGCGGAAGTTCTCAACGCAGAGCGCATCGTTTGGGTCGGTTGGAACGAGCAATTCGACAGGAATCGAGAAATCTAGAGTGCTTATGCCTTTCTCTTTGAGGGCTGCTTTTTCTTCACGGAGAAGTGACAGATACTCTTCAATATCGGTTCGACGGTTCATCCATGTTTGCTTGAATGAATCCCAGATTGTGACTTCGTTCTTTTTGGGAGGTCGATTGCCAAGTGCATGTTCGGCTTCGCTGAGAATGTAGCTGCCGATTGCGAGTGTGTTGTGGCCGCCGTCAAGAATTCCCTCAACTTCGTCGTGAGAAGCAAAGCTTAGACGATAACGCCCGCGATCAAGGGGCTCGTAGCTCGAGGACGCAAGCAGAATTCCCTTTGATTTAAAAGGGAAGAGCTTTTGCGTGGGAGAAAGTTCATCAGCGCGAATGGATGCCTGAATAGCATCGGTCACTGAGCCCAAACGGGAATTGCGGGGGTTGGCATCGAGATCGAGCGTGTCGATAATTTTGATAATGGATTTGGGGGACATCAGCCCGACGATCTTTTTAATGTCTCCAACTTTTTGTTCGTAGCTGTCGGTAAAGCGAACAATAATGTCGGTGCTCATAGCGAAACCCTTTCGTCTAAAGTAGTCAAAACAACAGGCCTGCGCTCTTGGAGTGCCGGAGATTGAAAGGGAGCATCGCTAACAAAAAAGCTGGTCTCCCAGCTCTAGACGAAAGCCATAACGGTGATCGGGCGTTATAGTGTTGTGCCTAGAGACATCCGTCTCATCTTCCAGCCCCTATCCAGGAAGCTTGATCGAAGGATCTCACTGACCGAGGAAGAGATCAAGATCTGTGGGCATATAAATCGGGTCCCTTCTACGTGAACGGTAGGTAAGCGGTGGTGATCGGTATTTTGTGTCCGCACGACGTGTGACACTTAACCTGCCGTCCTACTCTGCCGCAGCGGCATGCATCTGAACAACGACCCTCTAAGGAGCTCGATTTTGATGAGCGACAACACCAAGCATCTCGCAAAGAAGTGCGTCAAGGACGTGGGGCCGTGCCTCACGCTGTGCCTTGCCGGCGCAGCGATCGCGCTGCTGGCTGTTCTGGGGCCATTCGACGTGCTTCGAAGTGCCAGTTCTCTGCACGTCGTCATTGCTCTTGCCGGCGCCATGATGACCGGCGGCGTGCTCGATCTGGTTTTTTGGGTGCTTGACCCGTTTGGATGGAAGAACGAGGGGTAAGCCCTAAGGGATGGAAGGGCTGGAACGGTTGGCTTAGTGACCGTGCGGAATGCGGGCTAGCGACTTACAGGGAAGTGGTGATCCGATGACGGTCTATGTGACGGGCGATATTCATGGCGGCCTCGACATGCAAAAGCTGCGCGATTGGGACCTTGGGGATGGCCTGACGAGCGACGACTATCTGATTGTCGCGGGCGACTTTGGCTTTCCGTGGGATTTCTCTGCCGAGGAATGCACCGATATCGCTTGGCTGGAATCGCGCCCCTATACCGTGCTGTTCGTCGACGGCAACCACGAGCGTTTCGATCACTGGGCGGAGCGTCCCATGGAGCTGTGGCACGGTGGGCTGACGCAGCGCCTGTCGGATACCTCGCCCATACGGCGCCTGATGCGCGGTGAGGTTTTTGAGCTTGATGGCTCAACGATCTTTACCATGGGCGGTGCCACGAGTGTGGACAAGGAATACCGCATTCCCTATTCCAGCTGGTGGCCGCAGGAGTTGCCGGACGAGCGCAACTTTGAGGAGGCGCGGGCAAAGCTCGACAGCGTGGGCTGGAAGGTCGACTACGTGATCACCCACACCTGCTCTACGCGCATGCTTTCGCCCACGCTCTATCCGGCACCCGGCTGGAATTGCCCCGACGTCGATCGACTTACGGCATTTTTCGATGAGCTGGAAGATCGCTTGGACTTCAAGCGCTGGTACTACGGCCATTTTCATCGCGACGCCAACCCGGCCGAGCGCCACACCGTGCTCTACGACTGCATCGTTCGCCTGGGCGACGAACTCCAGCCCTGGGACGTTGCGTAGGGGCGAGGCGTTTGGCTACTCGGCAGTTACAGTGATGTTCTCGCGATGCGCACGGATAACATCCCAGCTAAAGTGTTCGACCAGCTGCTTGGCAGAGCGCGGTGTGGTGTCCGGTGCGATGCCTGTTTGACCGGCGAGCCAGCCCAGCAATGCCTCGGGCGCGCCAAAGCGGGAGCGTAGTTCGCCCAGGTCCAGGTCGCGGTCGCGCTTGGAAAGGCGGCGGCCATCCGGCGACATGAGCAGCGGAATGTGCGCGTAGTGCGGCGTGGGAAGTTCCAGCAAATGCTGCAGGTAGATTTGGCGCGGCGTGGAGCCCAGCAGATCGCATCCGCGCACGACCTCGGTGACGCCCATGGCAGCGTCGTCGACCACCACGGCTAGCTGGTAGGCAAAAACGCCGTCGCTGCGGCGCACCAAAAAGTCGCCGCATTCGGTGGCGAGTGCTTCGCATTGGGCTCCATACGTGCGGTCCACGAATTCGATCACATCGTTTGCGAGGTCGTCGACGGCGGGTACGCGCAGGCGCGTGGCCGGAGCGCGCAGAGCGCTGCGGCGGGCAACCTCCTCGGCAGAAAGGTCTCGGCAGGCGCCGCGGTAGATGGGCGTGCCGTCGCTCGCGTGCGGCGCGCTCGCGGCGTGGAGTTCGGCACGCGTGCAAAAACAGGGATAGGTGAGGCCGGCGTCTTGCAGCTGACGCAGGGCGTCCTCGTACAGATCCAGGCGATCGTGCTGGTAGTAGGGGCCTTCGTCCCACTCGAGCCCCAGCCAGGTCAGATCGTCAATCAGTTGAGCGGCAAGTTCCGGGCGCTTGCAGCGATCGTCCAGGTCCTCGATGCGCAGCGCGATGTTGCCGCCCTGGCTGCGGGCCGAGAGCCACGAGCACAGGCAGCTGAACACGTTGCCCAGGTGCATGCGGCCCGATGGCGACGGGGCAAAGCGCCCCACGACGGGTGCGGGAACGGAGGCGGGCTGCGTCGTTGGCGCGTCCGCGGTGGGCGTTGCTATGTTGCGTGCGTTGATATCCATGCGGACGAGTATAGCGCGGGGCGCGATGGGGAGGCGTCACTGTGGTCTGCAAGTTGTCGAGGCCCCGCATTGCGTATGGTGGGTCGTAGACTCGGCGCTTTGATTCTTGTTCATCAACTCGGCACCTCAAACAACAGAAACCCCGGCAGCTCTTCGCAACTGCCGGGGTTTCCGCGGAAAAGGGGGACATGATCCTCGAGCGAACGGCAAAGGGGCAAACCGTTTTCGCTCAACTGCTTTATGCCCCTCGACTGGTGGCTCAATCAGCACGCGCCGCGCCCACACAAAGCCGCTACACCTGTGACGGAGCTGTGAAGTGGTGTCTATTGCTGGCGCGGGACTCAGCCCAAGAGTGTCCCAAACGACAAATTTGTTGCAGTCCGTCGGCTCAGCCCAATGATCCGTTTTCCTCCGTCCCCAATAGATCATTTTCCAAGTGTCGGGGTGCGGGCGTGACTTTCATCCCGTTTGGCACTCCGGTCGCCTAGATGTTCGTCATGTGTGCCCGCAAACGTGGGACAATGGCGCTGTTGGTTTTACAGACAAAGGATGTGCCTATGAACACCCTCGCCGCCAAAGTCAGCCGGCAGCGCTGCCTGTTTGCGCGATTCGCTTCCGTCTGCGTGCTCGTCGCGCTCGCGTTGTTGCTGCTGCCTGTCGCCGCGCACGCCGACGGCTACTCCATGACCCAAACCTATATCGGCGCCACGGTCGAGGCCGACGGCTCGCTGACCGTTGTCGAGGGACGCCAGTTTGATTTCGATGACGACATCAACGGCGTGTTTTGGGAGATCAATACGGGCTCCAACCAGCAGGGCGGTACGGCGGGTGTCGATGTGCTGAGTGTCGAGGAAGAGAACACCGCGTTCAACAAAGTCAATAGCGCGAACAAGGGTGACTCTGGCGTCTATACGGTCGAGCAGACTGGTGACGGCGTAAAGATCAAGGTGTTCAGCCCCCACGAGAGCGGCGATAGCGCAATCTATTACGTGAGCTACACCATGACCGGTGCGGTCATGAACTGGGCCGATACCGCCGAGCTCTATTGGAAATTCGTGGGCGACGGTTGGTCCGCGGATTCCGATGACGTCGAGATGGAAGTGCACTTCGCAAATGCCGCTGCCGGGACGGCGGCCGTCAAGGGCGATAACTTCCGCGCATGGGGCCACGGCCCGCTGACGGGCGACGTATCGCTCGATGCGGACGAACCCATGGTCACCTATACCATTCCCTGCGTGCATCAGGGCGAATTTGCCGAGGCGCGCATCGCCTTCCCCAGCGACTGGGTGCCGCAGCTTGCCGCCTCGGGCGAAGAGCGCATGTCAACGATCCTGAGCGAAGAGAAGGAATGGGCCGACGAAGCTAACGCCCGCCGCGCTCACGCTCGCATGATTGCCAATGTACTTGCCGTGCTAAGTGTTGTCGCGGCGGTGGCCTTTACCGGCACAATCGTTGTGCTCAAGTTGCGCCGCCGCAAGCCCAAGCCGCTTTTCCAGGACGAGTATTTCCGCGATGTGCCTTCGGCCGACCATCCCGCCGTGCTTTCGGCCCTCATGAGCTGGAACGAGGTGCCCGATCAGGCATATATCGCCACGCTCATGAAGCTCACTGACGACCGTGTGATCAAGCTGGAGCAGGCAACCGTGACCAAGGCCAAGAAAGGTCTGTTGGGGCGTGAAAAAGAAGAGCAGACGTATCGCGTGACGGTGAGTGATGCGGGCTGGAAGTCGGCTAAGGGCATTGACCGCATGGTGCTCAAGGTCTTCTTTGCCGGTGCTAAGCCCGACGAGAACGGCGATCGCTCGCGCACGTTTGACGAGCTGCAGCACTACGTCAAGCAGCACGCTACGCCCGTGGGCGACAAGCTCGAGGACTATCAGAACACCGTTAAGGGCAAGCTGGCCGATAGCGAGTACGTTGCCTCGGACGGCATTGTCGCAATGGTGTTTTGCCTGGTTCTCGGTATTCTGATCGCCTGTGTTCCCGCGGGATCCATCTTCTTTACCGACGGCGCGCAGGCGAACATTATCGCCGCGGTTATCTCGGTGCCGATTGTGCTGGTGGGTATTGGCGTGGGCCTTACGTTCCGCCGCTTTACGCCGGAGGGTGCCGAGGTGGCGGCTCGCTGCAAGGCGCTTAAGCATTGGCTCGAGGATTTCACGCGTCTAAAGGAAGCCGTCCCCGGCGATCTGGTCCTGTGGAATAAACTTCTGGTGATGGGTGCGGCGCTGGGAGTTTCGAAGGAAGTCCTGCGTCAGCTTGCCGAGGCTGTTCCTCCCGAGGTGCGCGAGGCCGACGGTTTCTACGACAATTACCCCTGCTACTGGTGGTACTACCATCATTACGGTACCGAGTCGCCGCTCGATTCGTTTGATGACGTGTATCACGAGAGCATCCGTGAGCTGGTTTCGAGTTCCGATAGCTCGAGCGGCGGCGGTGGCGGCGGCTTCTCGGGCGGCGGAGGCGGCGGCGTCGGCGGAGGCGGCGGCGGAACGTTCTAACGGCCCTAAATTACGGGATGGGCTTTTCTCGACAGCCGTCGGGGAAAGCCCATCCCATTGTTATGCGTTACCTACGAGGACTGTCCCCAACGACTAGTCACTGGGGACAGTCCTAAATGACTAGGTATGGCTGCTGGGCCTAGGCTGTTAGGTCGAGTTCGTAGAGGAAGCTTTCGCGCGGCATGTCGTGGCGGCGCTCTTCGCGGTTGGCGCGGTGCGTGGCCGCGCGCTTAAAGCCGTGCAGCTCGTAGAACTTCCACGAGCAGTTGGAGTCGGTGTACAGGTGTGCCCTCGTCGCTCCAAGTGAGGACAGGTGCGAGACCGCGGCATCGAGCAACACCGAGCCAACGCCCAGGCCGTGGACGTCGCGATCTACGGCAAGCAGCGTGACCTCGTTGTCGTGTGGCAACGGGCTGCTTTCGAGCAGGCGGTTGTTGGTTCGGATGGTTGCGCGCACAAACGATAGATACTCGGCGCAGGCATCGGGCTCCAGCTCGCGCATTTGCGATAGCAGCGCGCGTTCGGTATCCATCCAATGTTCCTTAACGGTGGCGCCGGAGCTTTGTCCCGCACGCGCGAGCGAAATGCCGCGCGCCTGACCGTCGATTACGGCAACCTGCGAAAACGTCGACGACGAAAGACAATAGGCGAGGTCGCACGCGGCCTCAAGGCGGTTGTACTCATCGTTATCCGAATTGTTATGCCAAAGCTGCTGCAGAATCAGCGCGATGGCGTCGAAGTCTTCGGTATCAAACGGTCGGTAGAGAACCCGCGAGACCATGGTGCCTCTTTCTTTTGCGGATGCATATCGAGCACAGTTCTACCACGCTATTGGTATCTAATTATGGTGCCCCTGTGTTCCATGAACTCACCGTGCCCGGTGCCGTGCCCATCCCCTCCGCTCGCAAACTTTTTCTGCACATGCGCCCGTTGCGGGGTGCAACGTCGCGCTCGATGCGCTACATTGAATCAGTATTTTCAATGCCGCTGCGCGAGCGCTGCAGATCGACGTATCACCGACTCACAGAGCACGGCGGCGTACCAGACAGGAGGACTGCATGGGATCTGATGTGAAGATCGCACGTGCGTTGATCTCGGTTACCGATAAGACGGGCGTCGTCGATTTCGCACGGACGCTGGTCGATGACTTTGGCGTCGAGATCATCTCTACGGGCGGCACGGCTCGTGCCATCGAGGACGCGGGCGTCCCCGTAACCCCCATCGAGGAGTTCACGGGCTATCCCGAGATGATGGACGGCCGCGTTAAGACCCTGCATCCCAAGGTTCACGGCGCGCTGCTGGCCCGCCGCGATTCCGAGCAGCACATGCAGGAGGCCGCTCAGCACGGCATTAAGCTGATCGATCTGGTCGTCGTCAACCTGTACGAGTTCGAGAAGACCGTCGCCAACCCCGAGGTCACCTTTGCGGATGCCATCGAGCACATCGACATTGGTGGCCCCTCCATGCTGCGCTCTGCCGCCAAGAACGCCACGAGCGTTACCGTCATCTCCGACCCGGCCGACTATGATGCCGTCCTGGCCGAGATGCACGAGACCGGTGGCTGCACCACGCTTTCCACCCGTCGTCGCCTGCAGGTGAAGGTCTACCAGACCACCGCCGCCTACGACACGGCTATCTCCCGTTGGCTTGCCGCCCAGGCAAGCGACGTGGCGGACACCTCTGCCAAGCTCGAGATCTCGCTGGAGAAGGTCGACGACCTGCGCTATGGCGAGAACCCGCAGCAGAAGGCTACGGTCTATCGCTTTGCCGAGGGCTGCGAGAACACCGCGAGCTCGCAGTTCCCGCTCGTGGGCTCCGAGCAGATCCAGGGCAAGCCGCTCAGCTACAACAACTATCTGGATGCCGACGCCGCCTGGAACCTGGTCCGCGAGTTCGACGAGCCGGCCTGCGTGATTCTCAAGCACCAGAACCCCTGCGGCTCCGCCGTGGCCGAGGACATCACGACCGCTTACGACCGCGCTTTCGCCTGCGATCCCAAGAGCGCCTTCGGCGGCATCATCGCTTGCAACCGCGAGGTTCCCTTTGAGCTGGTTGAGCACTTTGCCGATCAGAACAAGCAGTTCGTCGAGGTCATCATCGCCCCGAGCTACACCGACGAGGCGCTCGAGCGTATGGCCAAGCGCCCCAACCTGCGCGTGCTGGCTACCGGCGGCGTGGACCACGGCGCCCAGGTGGAGCTGCGCTCCGTCGACGGCGGCATGCTGGTGCAAGAAGTCGACCACGTGACCGAGGATCCCGCGACCTTTACGTTCCCCACCGACCGCAAGCCCACCGACGCCGAGATGGCCGAGCTCGAGTTTGCCTGGAAGGTCTGCAAGGGCGTCAAGTCCAACGCCATCCTGGTCTCCAAGGGCAAGGCCGGCATTGGCATGGGCCCCGGTCAGCCCAACCGCGTTGACTCTGCGCTGCTTGCCTGCGAGCGCGCCGAGGACTTCTGCGAGCGCGAGGGCGTGGAGAAGGGCGGCTTTGCCTGCGCAAGCGACGCATTCTTCCCGTTCCGCGACAACGTCGACGTGCTTGCCGCGCACGGCGTGACCTGCATCATTCAGCCCGGCGGCTCCAAGCGCGACGACGAGAGCGTCCAGGCCTGCAACGAGCATGGTATTGCGATGGTCTTCACGGGTGCCAGGCATTTCCGTCACTAAGTAGGGAAGCGGCGCTGCGGCTTGCCCAGCCACCGCACCTTGCCGTTCATTTGTCGCTCGCGTACCCAAGTACGCGTCGCTCCTCTTTCACGGCAATCTGCGGCACCTGGGCAACCCTCGCCGACCTGTTAGGTTGACTGGGGAGGATGGGATGTGATCTCGTCCCTTGGACTGGCCTCGTTTCTAAAATAATCTCCGCAAAAGGCGGCTGCTCCGTTTGGAGGGCCGTCTTTTTGGTATAAGAGGACGGAATGACTAACACGAAAGGTATGACCATGCCCCAGATTGATGATGCCGAGCTGTTTGGCAATGCCGAGGATCAGCGTGCGTACGAGGACTTTT
>CATZRJ010000042.1 GCA_958423535.1 uncultured Collinsella sp. | reverse complement strand
TCTGCGGCATGTGCGCACCCTCCTTTACAAGTTGAGGTCAACTATATCAACGGTCATCGACTATGCGAACACCGTTGACATTCGTACGACAGAGGTACCCGTTGCCATTTAATAAATTATTATCTTACTTGATAATTAATTACCATTCTACATTCGGCGAACGGTAGGGAACGAAACGGCGGGCTGCCGAGAATCCTCGACAGCCCGCCCTCTGCCCTACCGACAAACCAGATGAATCCTGCTGGCATCAAAATGCATGCGCAGCGTCTCGCCTGCTTGTGGCAGCTCGTCGACAGGCATGCCCACTTTATTGACCTTCCACTGCAGACGCGTGGGCGCATCGGCACGCGGCACGTCCAATAGCACCAAGCGCTCAAAGCGCGAATCGCTCACTCGGGCCACGTGCAAATCGTAGCTGTTGCGACCCCGCTCCGCGCGATTGTCAACATGGAAGTAGCTTGCGCGAATGCCCAGGTACGCCACATTATCGGGAACCTCGCGACCCACATTAAAGGTCATGCCCCAGTCAAGGGCCTCAACTTCTTCGTCGCCGATCTTGCGCGCACGGCTCGTGTTTTTGCACCCCGTCAGACGCAGTGCTGCCAGCGTCTGCGGACGGCGGACCACGTCCTCAACGGAGCCGACCTCCTCAACATGACCGTTGTGCATCACGCAGATGCGCTGGCACAGGCGGCATGCCTCGTCAATATCGTGGCTCACGTAGAGCACGGTGCGGTTGCATACATCGAACAGGTCGAGCATGTTCTGTTCGAGGGCGCTCTTAAGATAGGAATCGAGTGCGCTCATGGGCTCGTCGAACATAAAAATGCCCGGATGCGCCGCCACCATGCGTGCAAGCGCCACACGTTGCTGCTGACCGCCCGAGAGTCGCGCGGGATAGCGGTCGGCAAAATCGGCTAGACCGAAAATGCTCAGATAGCGCTCGGCGAGCTTTTTGCGCGCGGCGGCGTCGCCCGCATCCTTTACACCGGCGCATACGTTATCGGCCACCGTCATATTAGGGAACAGCTGATAGTTTTGGAACAGCAGGGCACACTTGCGCTCCTGAGGCGAAAGGTTGATGCCCGCCGCCGAGTCAAAGAAGATCACGCCGTTGACGACGATCTTGCCCTCGTCGGGCGTCTCCACGCCGGCAATGCAGCGCAAGGTGCAGCTCTTGCCGCAACCCGAGGCACCGAGCAGCGCCACACGCTCCTCGCCGGCCTCAAGCTGCATGTCGAGCATAAACCCCGGATAGCGCTTTTTGATATCCAAAACGAGCGACATAGCTTATCGACCTCCCTGCGGTGCCGCGTCATCGCGCATGAGCTCGGCCAGTGCCTCGCGATCGATACGCAGCGCATCGCCGCCGACTGGGTCGAGCGAATCGCCCTGTCCGGCGAGATCTTTGGCCTGTTTGCGCTCCGCACGGGAAAGGCCACGTTCGCGATACTTTTGCGAATGCGCCGTGTACATATTGATGAACAGAATGACCAGGAAGCTGAACGCAATTACGACGATGACCCAAAAGAGCGCCACGGACGTGTTGCCGCCCATCCATTCAAAGTAGATGGCGATGGGAATGGTCTGCGTAATACCGGCGTAGTTGCCCGCAAAGAACAGGGTGCAGCCAAACTCGCCCATTGCGCGGGCAAAGGCAAGCACCGTGCCGGCGGCAATCGAGGGCCAGCCAAGCGGCATCATAAGCTTGGTAAAGATGCGACGCTCGGACCAGCCCAGCGTGCGCGCCGCATCGAGCATCTGTGTGTCGAGGCTCTCGAAGGCTCCGAGCGCCGTACGATAGACGAGCGGGAACGACACCACCACGGCAGAGATCACCGCCGCCGGCCACGTAAAGACAATCGAGATGCCGTGAGCGATCAGCCACTGGCCCACCCCGGTCGAGCGGCCAAACAGCATGAGGAGCAGAAAGCCGCAGACCGTGGGCGGCAGCACCATAGGGATGGTAAAGACCGAGTCGAGCAGGCCCTTGATGCGGCTCGAGGTACCCATAGTCTTCCACGCGGCGAACAGGCCCAGCGCAAAGGAGATCAGCAGGGCAAGGCCGCTCGTTTTTATGGACACCCAAAACGGGCGATAGTCGATGCCGCCCAATAAGGAAGCCAGAGAGGTCAAGGGCCCCTGCTCATCCCGCAACACGACAGACGATGCTTCTACCATTTGAGCGCTATCAAGCCAACGCGCGCCGCCTTTGGCATCACCCGAGGCTGATGCAATCACCACATAGCGGTCCCCATCCGCACCGCGCTCGTCAAAGCCATAGGTATACCCGCCGGCATCAAACGTTGTTTCCGCCGTGACATACCAAGGAAGATCCACGTCCCCTAGCTGCGCACCTCCCATGCAGTTTGCGCTGTCGAGCTTACAGACGAGGGCCTTGAGACCCGATACGCACTCGTTGTCCTGCGGATCCAATCCATACTTCTCGACCGCCTTGGGCGATATCCACACAACAACGCGATCGGCAGCAGGCGCCACTACAAGGTCCACGTCCTCGTCAACGGGAAACCGGTAGCCCTCAGGCTGGCCCTCCATGGCACGAGCGGTCCCCTTGGCCAACCGCTCAAAACCCTCGATCCCATAGGAAAGCCCATGAGCGGTCGCAGCAGCCTGGGCCCCGTCCTCAGCGTCCCCAGCAAACGCAAATCCCGGCACCCAGCAAAGCACGAAGGTCAAAGCACAGGCGACAAGCATGCGGAATCTATTAAGCACGAAAAGCTCCAAGCGAATACAAGGACGGAGTGAAACACAAAGCGATGGAATTATCGCGCCAAGCCGCACTACGCGGAAAGCTCAAAGCCGTACTTGGCCCAAATCTTCTGAGCCTTCTTGTTGGTCAGGCAGAAGTCGATGAACGCCTTGGCCTCGTCGGCGTGATCGGAGCTCTCGGCAACGGCACCCGGATACACGATGGGCTTGTGCGAATCCTCGGGGCATACGAAGGCCTCCTCGATGCCGTCGTAGCGGAAGATATCGGAGCTGTAGACAAAACCGGCCACGCAGTCGCCCGTGGACACATAGGCGGCGGCGGTACCAACTTTGTCGGCCAGGGCCACCTTGTCGGCAATCTCGGGCGCATACTCACCGTCATCGCCCTCGGTGCCGGTATAAAGGCCCACGGAAGCCAGCGCCTGGTTGGCGTACTTGCCGGCGGGGACGGTCTTGGCGTCGCCAATGGCGATCTTGCCGTCCAGATTCGCGACGTCGGCGATGGCCTCGATCTTGGTGTCGGAGCCCTCAGCGCGAATAATCACGAGGTCGTTGACGAACATGTCCTCACGCGTATCAGCGTCGACGAGCTCGGCGGTCTCAGCGTCATCCATGGTGCCCTTGGAAGCGGTGATGAGCACGTCGACGGCGGCACCGGCGCGCATCTGCTCGACAAGGTCGCCGGAGGCCTTAAACTGCGTATCGGCAAAGGTGGTGCCGGTCTGGTCGGTGTAGAGCTCCTGGACCTCGGGAAGGGCCTTCTCGAGGGAGTTAGCAGCAAAGACCTGCAGCTCGACAGCTTTCTTGGAAGATGCCTTAGCAGAACCGGCATCGGATCCGGCCGGCTCGGACGTCTTGCTGCCCGAGCAGCCGGCAAGACCAAGGCCGGCAGCGGCGACAGCAGAAAGCGAGACGAATCCGCGGCGAGAAACCATATCGAACATATTCAACCCTTTCGGACCTTGTGCCCGGGTACCCCACCGCGGGCTTTAATCTGCAACCAGATTATACTTCTGCGCGAATAATGATAGTGAGAAATTATTCTCGCCAGAGAATATAGTTTCGAGTTAGCGTGCGCCTCGGCGTCGCTTCGGCGGAAAACAAAGGCGGAGAGGCCCGTAAGGTCGCTCCGCCGCAGGTAGTGCGCTTATTTGGCGTGTCCGCCGCCCGCCGTCATCTGGGCCGCATGTTCCAGCTGGTCCGCTATGGCCTCCCAGCTTTCGCGGGCGGCCTTCGTGGAACCGGGAAAGTTTACGACAAGTGTATGACCTCGTTGCATGCAAATAGCGCGCGAGAGCATGGCGCGGCGTGTCTTGGTCATCGAGTACGCACGGATTGCCTCTGCAATACCCGGCACATCGCGGTCGCAGACGGCACGCGTCGCCTCGGGCGTCACATCGCGCATCGAAAGCCCCGTGCCGCCGCAGGTGAGCACGACATTGGCGTGGCACTCATCGGCGGCTTCCACAACGGCATCACCAATCTCGCTGACGTCGTCGCGCACGACCACATGTGAGGCGACCGTCCAGCCCTGTGCCTCGATAAGTTCCTCGAGTGCAGCACCCGCCTCGTCCTGGGCTAGATCGCGCGTATCCGAGCACGTCACGATCGATATCTTCAGCTCCATAGCATTCCTCCTACAACACGGCGCCCTCGGGCAGGTCGACGCGAACAACGTCCACGACATCTCCCGCCTTGAGCTCGCACGGTCCTTCGTCAATACGCAGCAGGCAGTTGGCCCGCTGCATCGTGCCGAGCAGCGCCGAATTCTGCGTCTTGGCCTCGGTCACCAACAACTCACCGGTCTCGGGGTCGCGCAAAACCGTGGCGCGATCGAAGAAGCGGCGGTCCTGGCGCTTTTTCACACCGTGGGTAAGAGCCGCTCGCTGTACGGGACGCGCCCCCTCGGCAAAACCACGCATCTTGCGGATCGCCGGACGGGCAAGCATCTCAAAGCCCACATACGCCGCGGCCGGATTGCCTGAAAGCCCCAGGTAGGGCTTACCCCCGAGCAAGCCAAACGTGATGGCCTTGCCCGGACGCATCGAGATGCGGTCAAACAGCACCTCGCCCTCGCGCCGGACGAGCGCCGTCACATAGTCGTAATCGCCCGCCGAGGCGCCACCGCTCGTAATGACAAAATCGCACTCTCGCGTGGCGCGATGTACCAGCTCGGCAATCGCCTGCTCATCATCGGGCGCGATGCCGTAGAACACGGGCTCGGCGCCGGCATCGAGTGCCTCGGCCATCAGCGCCGAGGAGTTGGAATCGCGAATCTGACCACGCGCCGGTACCTTACTCGGTGCGACCAGCTCCGTGCCCAGCGAGATGATGCCCACACGCGGGGCAGCGTGCACCTTCACGCTCGCGTATCCGGCGCTCGCCAGCAGACCCGCGCCCGCCGGAGCCACGACCTCGCCGGCGTGCATCACAACATCGCCGGCATGGGCCTCCTCGGCAGCAGAGCGAACGTTCTCCCCTACCTTGGCCGGCGCCGAAAAGCGAACGTGCGAGCCCTCGTCGCCGTCACCGTCGAGCACATCGACGATCTCGTACTTCACCACGGCATCGGCACCTTCGGGTACTGGCGCGCCTGTCATAATGCGGACCGTCTCGCCCGCGCCGACCACGCCCTCAAAGACATGGCCCGCTGCCTCATGTCCTACGACGGAGAGCGTCACCGGAGTGTCACCGGTGGCCGCAGCAAGATCGGCTGCGCGCACGGCATATCCGTCCATGGCGCTGTTGGCAAACGGCGAGATGTCGATATCGGCCACCGCGTCCTTGGCCAAGGGAAGACCGGCGGCCTGCCACACGGGAATCTCGACGAGATCGGTCGGAGCAACGTGCGACAGGACAATCGACTGCGCGTCCTCCAACGGAATGAGTTTATCTGCCATATGCACCTCTTAATGCCACGGCGCACAACAGGGGCGCCGATTCTTTATGCTTGTCTCAGTATAATCCCCCGACTCACGACCGCGACTCGGCCTGAACCCGCAAATACACCTGTCGGTTGCAGGCCGCGAAACAGAATGGAAACCAACCCACCGGCTCGTCGCGTTTACCGCGTTTTATAATGCTTGCGTTGCAACCTAAAAGAGGAACGTATGGCTTTTACCAACAAACCCGAAAGCGCAAACGAAGCGCAGGATCATTCCCAGCCGCTCGACGACGGCGGCTTTTTCTCCCTGAACGACGTTATCATGGCCGGTAGGCAACAGCTCACCCGCTCCGAGCATCTCTTGGCTGCCGACACGCGCCGCAACGTCCGCAACCTACTCGCGAGCGCCAAGTTGCTCGTACTCGTCGTCATCGTCTCTCTCGCCATGGGCGTTGCCGCTTGGGCGTTTTTGGCCTCGCTGAATATCGCGACCGATTATCGCGAGCACCACGCGTGGATCTACGCCATGCTCCCCGTCGTGGGCGTGGCTACCACATGGGTGTACAAGAACCACGGCCTTGCCGCCAAGCGCGGCAACAACCTGGTCATCGATTCCGCCCTGGGCACACGCCTCATCCATATGCGCATGGCCGTCCTCACCTTTGTCTGCTCCACGCTCACGCACCTCACGGGCGGATCGGCCGGTCGCGAGGGAGCCGCGGTGCAGATTGGCGGCACCATCGCCAGCAACATCTCGAGCCTCGCCCATCTCAAAAAGCATGACCACCACGACCTCATGCTCGCCGGCATCTCGTCGGCCTTTGGCGCCGTATTCGGTTCGCCCCTTGCCGGAGCTTTCTTTGGCATGGAGATGTGCTTTATCGGCAAGATCGACTACACCGCGGGCATCTACTGCCTCGTCGCCTCGTTTACCGGCTACTTTACGTCGCTTGCCTTGGGAACCGAGTACGAGGCGAATGTTATCGCCAGCGTCCCCGACATGACACCACGGACGGTTGTCATCGTTGTTATCAGCGCCATTATCTTCGGTTTGACGGCACGCCTCTTTGCCTGGTCGGTTCGAACCGTCAAGAGCCTGTACGGTCGCTTTATCACCAACTACCTTGCTCGCGCACTCGTGGGCGCGCTCGTGGTGCTCGCGGCCTACGCGATGCTCGACGCCTGGAAGTATGCCGGCCTTGCCACCTGGCTCTCGGGCGCCGGGTTCGCCGGTAACACGACCCTTGCCGACGCAGCCATCAAGCTCGTGGTGACGGCGCTCACCCTGGGTGCCGGCTTCCAAGGCGGCGAGGTCACGCCCCTGTTTGGTATCGGTGCGGCGCTCGGCGGCTGGATCGGTTGCCTCGTCGGAATCGACCCCAGCTTTCTGGCGGCGCTGGGCATGCTCGGCGTGTTCTGCGCCGGTCTTAACGTGCCCATCACCACCTGCATGATGGCCATCGACCTGTTCCACGGCACGGCCGCGGGCTTCTTTGTCATCGTGGCGTTTATCAGCTATCTCGTCGGCGGACACCGCGGCGTGTACCCCGCCCAGCGCATCATCTCGCCCAAGCGCCGTTCGCTTATTGTGGACGAGGGCGGTACGGTGGCGGATGCTATCGAGCGCCACAACGACCTGATAGAGTAGACATAAGTATTCGCCGTGCAGCCACAATCGGGGGCAATTCGACCTGAGCGCGACCGCACCGTCACGTCATACGCCGGGAGTCGCCCCATGCACGCAACTGATTTTGGTCGCACGCTCATCATCGCCAACCCCGCCGCCCAGTCGGGTGCGGCGCGCGAAGTTGCCGAGCGTCTGCAGCGCTTTTTGGACATGACCGCGCGCGCATCCCAGTTTGACTTGGTGCTGACCGAACGCGCGGAGCATGCCAAGGAGCTTGCCGCCCAGGCAACGGGCTATCGCACCGTTATCGCACTCGGCGGCGACGGCGTGATCCACGAGGTCGTCAATGGCTTGATGGCGCAAGAAGAGGCGGTTCGACCGGCGCTTGCCGTCCTGCCCGTAGGCTCCGGCAACGATTTTGCCCAAACACTCGGCATCGACGATTTCTCTGGCAAGGATTTTGGCGCGCTGCTCACCTGCGAGCTGCAGCGTCAGGACATCGGGCGCATTCGCTCGTGGAGCCCTGCGAGCGGCAGCGGCGAGGCTGCCGTTGAGTACTACGACCAGACGCTTTCGGTCGGCATCGATGCCGCCATCGGCCTGGGCACCACCGAGCTGCGCAAAAAGACGGGCCTCGCCGGCGCTCCGCTCTACACTCTTTCGGGACTTGAGCAGTTTGGCCTGCGCTATCGCAACTATCCCATGACGGTGAGCTTAGATGGCGCGCCTGCCGAGCGCGTGCGGGCGATTATCATGGCCATCCAGCTGGGGCCCACCTATGGTTCGGGCTATCGCATCTGTCCCGATGCCGACCCCTGTGACGGTATACTCGACGTCTGCTACGCCTGCGGCCCCGTCCCCCGTGCGATTGCCCTGCCTATGTTTCTTTCGGCCAAGGACGGCCACCACACCAAGCTGCCGCCGGTACGCATGCGTCGCTGCCGTCATGCCGAGCTCACGTTCGAGGAGCCCGACTACCCCATCCAGGCCGACGGCGAGCCCGTTGTCGCCTCGCGCATCGAAGTCGACATCCTACCCGGTGCCCTCCAAGTCTGGCACCCCACCCACTAGCCATCCCTAAGTTGCGGTGAAATAGGGACTGTTTATGCAGCTAAAGCCGCAAAACAGTCCCTATTTCACCGCAACTTATTGAAAAGATCATTCCTCCCCGCCCGGCTTACGACGGTTGGCCTTTTTAATCGCATTGAAGTGCTTGTCGTTGAGCCTCCGCTGGCGAGAACGCTGAGGCACTTTGGTCTTTACGCGTCGGCGCGGCGGACGGCCACGACGTTCAAGCTCTGCCCTCAGCTTACGCAGACAGCTCGCACGGTTCTGGAACTGACTGCGGCTCTCGCGCGCCGTCACGACAATCCCCGAAGGGATATGTTTCATGCGCACCGCCGAGTCCGTCGTGTTCACGCCCTGTCCGCCCGGACCCGTCGCGCGAAACACCTGTACCTCGCAATCGCGCGCCAGCTCCTCGACCGACATCTCGGCATAGCGCGCATACTCGCGCCATCCCATCTTGTTCTCATCCATATCAACACCTCCCCTCATACAAAAAATGTGACAAAGGGACAGTCCCTTTGTCACATCGCATACCAATCGCTTGTGTTGCGCGCTTAGGCGAAGGTGATCTCGCCGTTCTCGCAGTCCATATCGGCGATACGGGCCAGACTCTCAACGCGGAAGCCGCGTTTGCGGAGCTTGTCGCCGCCGCCCTGGAAGCCCTTCTCGACGGCGATGCCAATGCCGGCAACCTCGGCGCCCGCAGCCTCGCAGATCTTAATAAGACCCTCAAGCGCGCAGCCGTTGGCCAGGAAGTCGTCGATAATCAGGACCTTATCGCCCTCGGACAGGAAGCGCTTGCCCACGATGACCGGGTACTCCTTCTGCTTGGTAAAGGAGTAGATGGTCGTGGCATACTGCTCGCCGTCGAGGTTGATGGACTGTGCCTTCTTGGCAAAGACCACCGGCACGCCACCAAAATGCTGAGCCGCGATGCAGGCCATGCCAATGCCCGAAGCCTCGATCGTCAGGATCTTGTTGATCTCGACGCCCTCGAACAGACGGGCCCACTCGGCACCCATGTGGTCGAACAGCTCAACGTCGCACTGGTGGTTGAGGAAGGCATCAACCTTAAGGACGTTACCGGCCTTTACGATGCCGTCATGGCGAATACGATCCTCAAGCTCCTGCATGGCGCAACCCCTTCTCGCGGCAACGATGCCGCGCGATTAATAAACGTTGTTCGATAGTCTACCACGGACCGACCCCCGCCCGCCCCACAAGCCGTATCGCACCATAAAGCTGCAAGACCAGTAGATAGGCCCGATCCGTGGCAAGCCTGCCCCCACAAGCTAATGGCGGGAGCGCATCCTCACCAAACGCACCATGGCAAGCGCAAAGCCCACGGCTGCCACGGCCATCAACACATAGAACACCGAGCGAAAGCCGAACAGGAACACATCCGGACGTCCTGCAACAAAACTGGTCACGGCCTCGCCCATCGCCACGCTCATCTGCCCATACAGGATATTCGACGCCACCGTAATGCCGAGTGCCATGCCGGCGTAGCGCGCCAAGCTGCCCAAGCTGCCCGCAAAACCGAGCGCCTCGCGCGGGGCCGAACCCATATACAGCGAGTTGTTGGGGCTCTGGAAAATCGACGTACCGCACGACATAAATGCGACGCAGCACACGATCACGGGGATGGAAGAGTGCTCGTCGAGTGTGCTTACCGCAAAAAGACCGCACACGTACACGCCCAGGCCAACCGCCGTGGGGCCCTCGCAGCCAACACGGTCCGAAACCGTACCCGATAACGGACCGATAAAGGCATTCACCATCGGTAGTGCCAAAAAGAGCAGTCCAGAGATGTCGGAACCAAACTCATGCGCGTCCTGAAAATAGAACGGCAGGATAAACTCGGATGCGCCAATACCAACAAACACGATGAGCATGCAGGCAAGGTTGATGGTAAAGGCCGAATTTGCAAAGCAGCGACGCGCGGCCTCCGCCAGCGACATGGTGCGCTCGCCGGCCTCCGGCTTAACATGCGGCAGCGTGTAGAGCCCTACGATAAACGAGATGACGCCAATGGGCAGGTTGATGAGGAAGATGCTCTCCCAGGGAAAGCTTGCCACCAGCATGCCACCCAGCACGGGGCCACACATCATGCCGAGGGCCACGAAGGTCGCGAGAATACCCATGGCACGGCCTCGTTCGCGCGCCGGAAACGACTCGGTGATGATACCCATGTTGTTGGCCATGGCCGCCGCGCAACCGACGCCCTGCACAATGCGTGCCAGGATAAGAACCTCGAGCGAGCCCGAAAGGCCGCAAAGCAGCGAACCGGCCGTAAAGACGATTACGCCCAGCTGGAATACGCCGACCTTGCCGCGCACGTCGCCCAGACGGCCAAACGGCAACATAGCCACGCAAGTCGCAAGCAGATACACCGAGCTCACCAGCTGGATGCGGTCGAGGCCCACGCCCAGCTCCTTTTGCATCACGGGCAGCGCCACGGTCACGACGGTCGAATCCAGACACACCATAAACGTCATGATGAGCACGGTAAACAGAATCGCCCACTTGTTCTTGCCATGGGTGTCGCCCTCTAGGGCAATGTGCTCGCGGCGCAGCTGCTCTGCGGTTTTCTCCATATCTATCCTTTCGAGTGGCCCAACGCAAAAACGGGGCCCCAATCGCCTGTAAACAGTCGCGATTGGGGTCCCGCCTACGGAATCGGAACGAAAGGTCGCCGAAGCTTTCTGCCAGCATCGGCGCCTTGTGCGAACGCTAGCCTAGCACTGCTCGAGCGCCTGCTCAAGGTCGGCAATCAGATCGGCCGTGTCCTCGAGGCCGCACGACAGGCGCACCATGTCGGCGGAAATGCCACAGGCGATGAGCTCTTCATCGTTCATCTGGCGATGCGTGGCATTAGCAGGATGCAGGCAGCAAGTGCGGGCGTCGGCCACGTGCGTGGCGATCTGGGCGAGCTTGAGGCTCTTCATAAAGGTCTCGGCCGCCGCGCGACCACCGTTAAAGCCAAAGCTCACAACGCCGCAGGTACCGTTGGGCATGTACTTCTGAGCCATGTCATAGTACTTGTCGCCCTCCAGGCCCGGATAGCTCACGAAGCGCACCTTGGGATGGCTCTGCAGGAACTTGGCAACGGCCAGGCCGTTCTCGCAATGACGCGGCATGCGCACATGGAGGCTCTCGAGCGAGCTATTCAGGAAAAAGGCCGCCTGCGGGTTCTGCATGGGGCCGAGGTCGCGCATGAGCTGCGCGGTGGCCTTGGTAATGAAGGCGCCCTCGCGACCGAACTTCTCGGCATACGTCACGCCGTGGTAGCTCTCGTCAGGCGTGGTGAGACCCGGGAACTTGTCCGCATGGGCCATCCAGTCAAACTGGCCGTGGTCGACGATCACGCCACCCAGATAGGCCGCATGGCCATCCATGTACTTAGTGGTGGAGTGCGTAACGATGTCGGCGCCCCACTCAAAGGGACGGCACATCACGGGCGTCGGGAAGGTGTTGTCGACCATCAGCGGCACGCCGTGGTCATGCGCGGCCTTGGCAAAGCGCTCAATATCGAGCACGGCAAGGGCGGGGTTGGCGATGGTCTCGCCAAAGACGAGCTTGGTGTTGGGTTGGAAGGCTGCCTCCAACTCCTCATCGGTGCAGTCGGGGGCAACGAACGTGCAGGTCAGCCCCATACGGCCCATGGTGTGGGCGAGCAAGTTGTACGTGCCGCCATAGATGGCAGAGCTCGCGACTACGTGATCGCCGGCACCGGCCACGTTAAAGATCGCAAGGAAATTCGCGGCCATGCCCGAGCTCGTGAGCATCGCGGCAGTGCCGCCCTCCATCTCGCAGATCTTGGCGGCAACCAGATCGCACGTGGGGTTCTGCAGACGGCTATAGAAGTAGCCCGACTCCTCCAGGTCAAACAGCTTGCCCATGTGCTCGGACGTGTCGTACTTCCACGTGGTGGACTGGTAGATGGGCACCTGACGCGGCTCGGCATCTCCCGGGTGATAGCCGCCCTGAACACACGTCGTACCGATGGTCTGCTTGCTCATATCTAGCTCCCTTGCCTGGGTTTTAGTTTTATTCGGTCCACGATACCGCTACCCCGCACCCCTCTCAACCCATCCCCAAGGTAGGTTATGTGACTAATTGATCAGGGGTATTTATCTCAAGCCTTGGGCATTTGCTCGATAGATAAAATGAGGCATCCATGAAGCTCTCGATGATTACACGCACCGTCACGGGTACCATAGGCGGGTACACCGTGACCAAGGAGACAACGATGAAGCAAATCGATACGGCCCAGCTCGACATCACCGCCTGTCAGGCTCAGGCTGCCGAGTACCACGCCCGTGGCTTTAACTGCGCCCAGGCCGTCGCCTGCACGCTCGCGCCCGCCGTCGGGCTCGACCCCCAGGTCGCCTTTACCCTCACCGAGGGCTTTGGCGCCGGCATGGGAGGCATGACCGAAACCTGCGGCGCTATCTCGGGCGCCGTGGCCATCATGGGCTTTGTAATGAGCGACGGCATGGAAAACCCCAAGACCAAGGGCCAGACCTACAAGCTGTCGCGCGAAATCGCCAAGCGTTTTGGCGAGAAGAATACGACGACCGTCTGCGGCACGCTCAAGGGCATCGGATCGGATAAGGGTCCGCTCCGCAGCTGCCCCGGTTGCATCGACGATGCCGTCGAGATCGCCTGTGATGTGCTAAAGCAGCTCGCCGAGTAAACGGCAGCAGCAGAAAAACGACGGCCGGCGCGCTTGGGATCCATCCAAAAGCACGCCGGCCGTCGCCGTTAGAACTCCGCAAACTCGGGAGCGCCGACCTCAATCTCCTCGCGCCCTGCCATAAGCTCGCGCATTTTAGCGCAAAACGGGTCCTGCTCCCCCGCCTTAAACACCAAGTGAAGTGTCACGGCATCCGCGTAATCGGTATCCGAAACCTTGGCACCCGAATCCTGCGCCAAACGAAGCACCTGCTC
>CATZRJ010000041.1 GCA_958423535.1 uncultured Collinsella sp. | reverse complement strand
TATCGAACATTGATGTGCCCGAGGGCACCGACGAGCTCAGCCGTAGCACCCGCCGTGCATGGCGCAATCGCCTGAACAGCGCTTCGACACGCAAGTTGATCACGGGCGTCTTGGCTACGCTCGTGGGCGGCTCGTTTTGGGGCTTCTCGGGCACCAGCGCGAGCTTCCTGTTCGATACCTACCATGTCGATACGCTGTGGCTCATGAGCGTGCGCCAGATTCTTGCCGGCCTGCTCTTTATGGTCGTGGTCGTCGCGCGCGACCGTGCGCGCCTGGTCAAGCTTTGGACGACACCGGCCGACCGCAAGCAGCTGTTGCTCTTTACCGCCTTTGGCCTGCTGTTCAACCAGTTTTGCTATCTTTCGGCCGTGCGCCTGACCAACGCCGGAACCGCGACGGTCCTTCAGTGCCTGCAGCTGGTCATCATCATGGGATATACCTGCATCACCGATCGCCGCAAACCGCGCATGCGCGAGGTTATCGGTATCGGCCTGGCCCTTGGCGGCACGTTTTTGATCGCTACCGGCGGCGACCCCACGAGCCTGAGCATATCGCCGCTTGGCCTGGTCGCAGGCCTTATGTGTGCGGTGAGCGCCACCTGTATGGCGGTGATTCCCGCCAAGATTCTGCCCGAATACGGCAGTCCCATCGTTACGGGCTCAGCCATGCTCACGGCTGGTATCATCACCTGCACCATCGTGCAGCCTTGGGCCCATATGCCGGCGCTCGATGCCGCCGGCGTCGAGGCGCTCGCGGTGTTTGTGGTCGTGGGCTCGTTTTTGGCGTACATGCTCTATATGCAGGGCGTCAAGGACATCGGCTCGGTGCGTGCGAGCTTGATCGGAACCGTGGAGCCGGTCTCGGCTACCATCACGAGTGCCGTTATGCTGGGCACGGTGTTTTTGCCGACCGATCTTATCGGCTTTGCCATGATCATCGTGATGATGTTCCTCACGGTGTAGCCCCTGCGGTTGCTTTAAAGGATAATAGGCCGGCGGCGCGTTGCTTTGGCGGCGCGCCTTTGTCTATAGGGAGGATCTCTTATGAAGTACTTTGGCACCGACGGCTTTCGCGGCGAGGCCAACGTTGGGCTGACGGTAGAGCACGCTTATAAGATCGGCCGCTTTGTGGGCTGGTATTACGGCGCCAACCGCGGGGCCAAGGCGCGCGTGATCGTGGGCAAGGATACGCGTCGCTCGAGCTATATGTTCGAGGCGGCGCTGGTGAGCGGCCTGGTCGCGAGCGGCGCGGACGCCTACATGCTGCACGTGATCCCGACGCCGGGCGTGGCGCATCAGACCGTGGAGGGCTGCTTCGATTGCGGCATCATGATCAGCGCGAGCCACAACCCGTTTTGCGATAACGGCATTAAGCTCGTCAATAGCGACGGCTTTAAGATGGACGAGGACGTGCTGGAGCTCATCGAGGACTACATCGATGGCAAGAGCGAGGTGCCGCTGGCAACGGGCAACCACATCGGTGCCACGGTGGACTACATGCAGGGTCGCAACCGCTATATTGCCTCGCTCATCGCTAGCGCGAACTTTTCGCTGCAGGGCGTCAAGATCGGTCTCGACTGCGCCAACGGCTCGGCATCCTCGGTGGCCAAGCCGGTGTTCGACGCGCTGGGCGCCGATGTGCGCGTGATCAATGCCGCGCCCGATGGCTTTAACATCAACGTCGACTGCGGCTCTACGCATATGGAGCGCCTGCAGCGCCATGTGGTGGAGCAGGGCCTGGACGCGGGCTTTGCCTACGACGGCGATGCCGACCGCTGCCTGGCCGTGGACGAGCGCGGCCGCGTGGTCGACGGCGACCAGATCCTGTACGTGTGCGGCGTGTATCTAAACAAACACGGGCGCCTCTCGGGCGGTACCGTGGTGCCGACGATCGCCAGCAACTTTGGCCTGGTCAAGTCGCTGGAGCTTGCCGGTCTGAGCGCCGTGACCAGCGGCGTGGGCGACCGTCACGTGTATGCCAAGATGCGCGAGGGCGGCTACAGCCTGGGCGGCGAGCAGACGGGCCATACGATCTTTGGCGATATCGAGCGCACGGGCGATGGTATTATGACCTCGCTGCGTGTGATGGAAGTGATTCGCGCCGAGCGCGAGACGCTCTCGCAGCTCACGGCTCCGTGCAAGCTGCTGCCGCAGGCGCAGGTTGCCGTGCGCGTGGCGGATAAGGACGCCGCGCTCGAGAACATGGGCGTGCAGAATGCGATCGCCGAGGCCGAGGCCGCGCTGGCGGGCGAGGGCCGCGTGCTGGTGCGCAAGAGCGGAACCGAGTCGGTGATTCGCGTGCTGGCTGAGGCTCCGGACCAACCGGCCGCCGACGCCGCCATGAAGCGCATCGCCGCCGCACTCGAAGCCCTTTAGTTACGCGGTTTTACCAAACCGCGTAACGGCTCGACGCTGCAAACGGCCCCAAGCGGCAACCTGACGTTCAATTTCAAGGGCGCGACCAGAAGGTCGGCGCCCTTTCGTTTTACGTCATCTTGCTCGCTTACCCGGCACTTGGGGACGTTCCTATTGTGCCGGCAAAAAAGGAACGTCCCCAAGTGCCGGGGCTCTGGCTTAGATGAAAAAAGGGGCGCCGCGGATAGATCCTGCGGCGCCCCTTTGCGTTGGCGTGTTGCCTAGGCTTTACAGCTCGTAGAGCGTGGTGAACTTGTCCTGCAGGTAGCTGCAGTAGTAACGGGCGTCGAATGCCATGCCGCAGGCGCCCTTGATGAGTTCCGGCGCGTCTTTGGCGCGGCCCCACTGCCAAATGTGCTCGCCCAGCCAGGCACGGACGGGCGCCAGATCGCCGCTCGCACAGGCGCCGTTGAGGTCGACGCCGTCGCGGCACATGGCCGGCACAAACATGGCATCGTAGGCGCTGCCCAGCGCATAGGTGGGGAAGTAGCCAAACGAGCCGCCGCTCCAGTGCGTATCCTGCAAGCAGCCGTGTGTGTCGTCGGGAACGGGAATGCCCAGGTACTCGTCCATAAAGCGATTCCAAAGCGCGGGGATGTCCTTGGCCGTGGCCTCGCCGGCAAACAGCATGCGCTCAATCTCGTAGCGCACCATGATATGCAGCGGGTAGGTGAGCTCGTCGGCCTCGGTACGGATCAGCGACGGCTGCGCGATGTTCACGGCGCGGTAGAGCGTGTCCTCGTCCACGTTGCCGTAGACCTCGGGCGCGTGGCGGCGCAGTACCTCGAGCAGCGGTCCCATAAAGGCGCGGCTGCGGCCCACGGTGTTCTCGAAAAAGCGGCTCTGGCTCTCGTGGATGCCCATGGAGGTGCCGCCCTCCAGACAGGTGCGCGCATAGGCGGGATTGACGCCCAACTCGTACATGGCGTGCCCGGCCTCGTGGATGATGCTGTAGACGTTGGAGATGCAATCGTCCTCGTAGATGTGCGTGGCGATGCGCGCGTCGCCCACTGAGAAGCCCTCGCTAAACGGATGCTCGGTAAAGGCGAGCGTGGTGTCGTCCAGGTCCAGGCCGACGAGCTTCATGAGGTCAAAGCTCATGGCGCGCTGGGCAGCCTCGGGCACATGGGCGTGCAAAAAGTCGGCAGCGGGCTGCTGGCCGCGTTCGCCGATGGCGTGCACGAGCGGCACGACCGTCGCCTTGACCTCATCGCAAAACGCGTCGAAGCTCTCGGTGGAAAGGCCACGCTCGTACTGGTCGAGCCAAACGTCGTATGGGTCGCGCCTGGGGTCCATGAGCTCGGCCTGATGCTTAAGCTGTCCGACGATTCTGTCCACATAGGGCTCAAAGCTCGCCCAGTCGTTGGCTGCTTTGGCCTTGTGCCACACGGCATCGGCCTCGCAGGTAAGCCTGGTCCAGGCTTCGGCTTCTTCGGTGGGAATGGCGCTTGCCTCGCGCTGGTCGCGGCCGAGCACGCGGATCTCGTCAAGCAGCTGCGGGTCGTCGATCTTGCCGCCGGCGACGGTCTCGCGTGCCAGCGAGTGCACGAGTTCGACAGACTTTTCGCTGGTCAGGAGCTTATGGTGCTCGCCGGCAAGGGTGCCCATGGCGTCGGCACGGGCGGCGGCACCGTTGGCGGGAGCAATAGTCGCGCCGTCAAACTCGGCAATCTTGAGCAGGTACTCGCGAGTCCACAGCTTGCCCTCGAGCTTGCGGAATTTTTTGACGGCCTTATCGACCTTTATGCCTTTGGGCGTCTTGTCCGCTGCGGCCTTGGCTTTCTTATCGTGCTTATTTCCCATACCATATCCTTGATCTCGTGAGCCGAGCGCCTCGGGTGGGCGCGCGGCCAGTTTGCACAGCTACCTGCCTTGTACCCAGCGCGAACAAAACGGAACGCGGCGATATGCTCGCAGAATGTGTTATCCTATAGCCCAATGCGTTGACGGAGAGGGTTTTGCCCGTCGCGTCGCCGGCAAGAGAGGGAAGGTCATGGGCTGCAAGCCTTCCTGCGGTGGCAAGGGCCAAGCGTTCACTCCCGAGCAGCAACCTCAACGGGCACGCGGCCAGCGGCGGCGAAGCCCCAGTAGGGAAGCCGTGAGCCTCGCGACAAGGGGCAAAGAGTGGGCGCGGCGGGCCAGACATCCGCCGGGTCAAACAAGGTGGTACCGCGGAATTCAACCGTCCTTGGGCAATGCACATGCCCGAGGACGGTTTTTTTGTTACCGAACCGGGCCGCGTTTTCGCAATGCTAGGCGGCATCGGTCGCCCCGGCAAGCGAATGCGCGAGAGACGAAAGGGAAGACATGAGTCTGATTGATGATCTGGTCAAACTCGAGGAAGAGGCCAAGGAGCTCGTTGCAGGCGCCGACGACGCCGCCAAGCTCGAGGCTGCGCGCGTTGAGCTGCTCGGTCGCAAGGGTCGTATTACCGGCCTGATGCGCATGATGGGCAAGCTCGCCCCCGAGGATCGTCCCGTGATGGGCAAGCGCGCCAACGAGATGCGCCAGCTGATCGAGGGCATGCTCGACGAGCGCACCACCGAGATGAAGGCCGCCGCCCTCAAGCACGCACTCGAGCACGAGGCCGTCGACATCACGCTGCCGGGCATCCGTCCGCAGATCGGTCACCAGCACCTGATCAAGCAGATCATCGAGGAGGCCGAGGACATCTTCTGCGGCATCGGCTACACCGTCGAGTCCGGCCCCATGGTCGACACCTCCTATTACAACTTCACCGCGCTCAACGCCCCCATGGATCACCCGAGCCGCTCGGCCCGCGATACCTTCTACGTGGTCGACAACAACCCCGGCAGCGTCGCGCACCCCGAGGCTCACGCCCACGGTGAGTCCGACGTGCTGCTGCGCACCCAGACCTCGGGCGTGCAGATCCACACCATGGAGTCGCAGAAGCCGCCCATCTACATGATCTGCCCGGGCACCGTCTATCGTCCCGACACGGCCGACGCCTGCCACCTGCCGCAGTTCAACCAGATCGAGGGCCTGGTCGTCGACGAGGGCATCACCTTTGGCGATCTTAAGGGCACGCTCGACTACTTTGTTAAGTGCATGTTTGGCGAGGACCGCAAGACGCGCTACCGCCCGCACTTCTTCCCCTTCACCGAGCCTTCCTGCGAGGTGGACGTGAGCTGCCACGTGTGTGGCGGCAAGGGCTGCAACTTCTGCAAGCACAGCGGCTGGATCGAGATTCTGGGTTGCGGCATGGTCGACCCCAACGTCCTTATCAACTGCGGCATCGACCCCGAGAAGTACACCGGCTTCGCCTTTGGTATTGGCGCCGAGCGCGTCGCGGCACTGCGCTACGACCTGCCCGACCTCAGAACTCTCATGACGGGCGATATGCGTTTCTTGAATCAGTTCTAGGCTGCGGCTTGCCCAAGCACGGCACCTCGGCGCTCATTCGTCGCTTGCGTACCAAAGTACGCGGCGCTCCTCTTTCGGGCCGATCTGCCGCACTTGGACAACCCTCGCTTTGTAAGGAATGTTCACAAAGTTGAAGTTTCCACCTGCATCTCTTCGCAGGCTTTCAGTATGAAAGGAGAGCTAGATGCGTGTTTCTTACGACTGGCTCAAGACCATGATCGATATTCCGGAGGACCCCAAGACCCTTTCGGACGAATATATCCGTACCGGCACCGAGGTCGAGGCGATCGACACCGTGGGCGAGTCCTTCGACCACGTGGTGACTGCCAAGGTGCTTACCAAGACCCCGCACCTCGATAGCGACCATATGTATGTGTGCTCGGTCGACGTGGGCGACAAGAATCTCGACGCCGACGGCAACCCCGCCCCGCTGCAGATCGTCTGCGGCGCGCAGAACTTCGAGGCTGGCGACCACATCGTCACGGCAATGATCGGCGCTGTGCTTCCCGGCGACGTCAAGATCAAGAAGAGCAAGCTTCGCGGCGTCGTGTCCATGGGCATGAACTGCTCTGCGCGCGAGCTCGGCCTGGGCGGCGACCACTCCGGCATCATGATCCTGCCCGAGGATACGCCCTGCGGCATGCCGTTTGCCGAGTACGTGGGATCGAGCGACACCGTGCTCGACTGCGAGATCACGCCCAACCGCCCCGACTGCCTGTCCATGATCGGCATGGCCCGCGAGACCGGCGCCATTTTCGACCGCGATTTCCACGTGGAGCTGCCCGCCATCAAGGCCGAGACCGGCCGCGCGACCGACGACGAGCTTTCGGTCGAGATTGCCGACGAGGGCCTGTGCGACCGCTATGTCGCCCGCATCGTGCGCAACGTGAAGGTCGGCCCGTCGCCCGACTGGATGGTCAAGCGCCTCAACGCCCTGGGCGTGCGCCCGCACAACAACATCGTCGACATCACCAACTACGTGATGATGCTTACCGGTCAGCCGCTGCACGCCTTTGACCTGGACACCTTTGCCGAGCGCGATGGCCATCGCCGCGTGGTGGTTCGCGCCGCCCAACAGGACGAGAAGTTCACGACCCTCGACGGCGAGGAGCGCACGCTCGACGCCGGCATGGGCCTCATCACCGACGGCGAGCGTCCCGTGGCGCTGGCCGGCGTTATGGGCGGCATGGATTCCGAGATCGAGGACGACACCGTCGACGTGATGGTCGAGAGCGCCTGCTTCAACGCAGGTCGCACCTCGCACACCAGCCGCGACCTGTCGCTGATCTCCGATGCCTCCATTCGCTTTGAGCGCCAGGTCGACGAGACCGGCTGCGTGGACGTCGCCAACGTCACGTGCGCGCTGATCGAGGAGATCGCCGGCGGCGAGGTCGCCCCCGGCTATGTGGACGTGTTCCCCGCGCCCAAGACCATCGACAGCATCAAGCTGCGCTTGGCCCGCGTGCACGCCATCTGCGGCGCCGACATCGAGCCCGACTTTATCGAGCGCTCGCTCACCCGCCTGGGCTGCACTGTCGAGCGCGACGGCGAGGACTTTATGGTCACCCCGCCGAGCTTCCGCCCCGACCTGCCGCGCGAGATTGACCTGATCGAGGAGGTCCTGCGCCTGTGGGGCATGGGCCGTGTGACGGCGACCATCCCGGCTGCCAAGAACCATATCGGCGGCTTGACCCGCGAGCAGAAGCTCACCCGCAAGGTCGGCGAGATCCTGCGCGCCTGTGGCCTCAACGAGACCACGACCTTTGGCTTTGCCGCCCCGGGCGACCTGGAGAAGATCGGTATGTCCACCGAGGGCCGCGGCTGCCCCGTCGTGCTCATGAACCCGCTGGTGGCCGAGCAGACCGAGATGCGCCGCTCACTGCTGCCGGGTCTGCTGCAGTCTGTGGCCTATAACGAGGCCCACGGCACGCCCAACGTGCACCTGTACGAGGTCGGCAGCCTGTTCCACGGTCGCGAGAACGCCAGCCTGCCCAAGGAGACCAAGTCCGTGGCGGGCGTGCTCTCGGGCCAGTGGAGCGAGCAGTCCTGGAACATGAAGTACCGCAAGCTGCGCTTCTTCTTTGGCAAGGGCATTGTCGAGGAGCTGCTTGCCCAGTTGCGCATCGAGAAGGTCCGCTTCCGTCCCGTCGAGGGCGAGGGCTACGCTTTCCTGCAGCCGGGTCGTGCGGCCGAGGTTCTGTCCGGCGGCACCGTGCTGGGCTGGGTCGGCGAGATTCACCCCGAGGCGCGCGAGGCGATGGGCATCGATGAGGTTGTCGTTGCCTTTGAGCTCGATCTGGACAAGCTGATCAAGGGCGCCCGCAACCAGGAGAACTACCGCGAGTTCTCGCAGTACCCTGCCGTTGAGCACGACCTTGCTATCGTAGTCGATAACTCCGTGACCTGCGAGGACCTTGAGCGCCGCATTACCAGCGCCGGCGGCAAGTTGCTCGAGGGTGTGCGTCTGTTCGACGTCTACCGCGATCCGGTCCGCGTGGGCGTGGGCAAGAAGTCCATGGCCTTTGCGCTTACGTATCGCTCCGACGACCACACGCTCACCAGCGAAGAGGTCGAAAAGGCGCACCAGAAGATCGTCACCAAGGTGTGCAAGGGCGTAAACGGCGAGGTCCGCGGCTAGGGCTTGCACTGGGTATAGGCCAGCGGTGGCTGCCGCCGAGTCCTACGTGACCGCTATGCTCGGTATAAGGCACTGCTGAGCCTGCATATATGACACGCGCATTACATAACGGCGTGCTGCTTTGTCGGCAGCGCGCCGTTTTGCTATGATAGCCCGCGGCGTGTTACGAATCTGACAATACGTAACACTGACAAGGTGATTCAGGCGGCGTTGCAATTCCGTGCGCCGACAACCGGGAGGCGTACATGCACATTCCAGATAATTATCTGTCCCCGCAGACCGATGCCGTCATGGCAGTGGCGATGGTGCCCGTTTGGGTTCACTGCATCAAGAAGGTGCGCGCCACGCTCGATCGCGAGCACATGGCGTTCCTGGGCATCTGCGCCGCATTCTCCTTCTTGCTCATGATGTTCAACGTGCCGCTGCCCGGCGGTACCACTGGTCACGCCGTTGGTGGCGCGCTCATCGCGCTGCTGCTGGGCCCGGAGGCCGCGGCCATCGCGGTTTCGGTCGCGCTGGCGCTGCAGGCGCTGCTGTTTGGCGACGGCGGCGTTCTGTCCTTTGGCGCCAACTGCTTTAACATGGCCTTTGTGCTGCCGTTTGCCGCTGCTATCGTGTTCCGTGCACTCAACAGCCGTTTGCACGACAAGAGCTGGGGCATCTCGGTTTCGGCCATCGTAAGCGGCTGGGTCGGCCTGTGCCTGGCGGCCCTGTGCGCGGCAATCGAGTTTGGTATTCAGCCGATGCTCTTTACCAACGCTTCGGGCGCGCCGCTGTACTGCCCCTTCCCGCTGTCCGTTTCCATTCCGGCCATGCTGATCCCGCATATGCTGGTAGCCGGTGTGGTCGAGGGCGTGGTGACCGCCGCTATCTACGGCTTTATCAAGAAGACGGCGCCGAGCTTTATCGTCGGCCCCGAGGCTTCCGACGGCCTGCTGGAGTCCGAGGGCGCAACCGCCAAGAAGACCTCGCTGGTCCCCACGCTCATCTTGGTTGCCGTGCTTGTCGTGGCCACGCCGCTGGGCCTGCTGGCCACGGGTGACGCCTGGGGTGAGTGGGACGCTGAGGGCGCCGCGACCGCCGTTCAGGAGGCTGGTGACAACAGCCTGCAGGCTTCGGTCGGTCTCGATACCCCGACCTTTGCCGATGCGCTGCCCACGGGCGATTACCTGCAGGCCTATTCCGAGGAGCAGGGTCTTGGCTTTGCCGGTCAGGCTGCCATGTATATCCTTTCCGGTGTGATTGGCGTGGCGGTGCTCACCATCGCATTCCGTCTGATCTCGCTGACGGTTAAGGAAAGCGGTGCTCATGGCAATAGCCGAGCTGCCTAGTTGGCTTGCGGCCGAGGAGCGATATGAGCCCGTGGGGGCTCGGCATCGCGTAATGCAACAGAACGTCCTGCACCTGGCGAGCCTGCTTGAGCGGGTTCGCCTGGGCGGCGGCGCACACGAGGGCGGGTCGATGATCGACCGCGCCCTTTCTTCCGTTTCGGCGCCGGTGCGTTTGGTGGGGATGTTCGTTTGCGTCCTGTGCGTGTGTCTGACGCAGAGCCCTCTGTACCTCATGTTGATGGCGGCTATCGCGCTGGTGCTCGTTGCCGTGCGCCCCGTACGCGGGCTGCGGGCAACCTTTGTGCCGGCGCTTGGCGCTGCAGGGCTCGCGGTGGTTCTGGTACTGCCCGCCTTGCTGCTGGACGCTTCTGCTGCGGGCGCCATGCTCAAGATTGCGCTCAAGACCTTCATTAATGTGTCGCTGGTGCTGGGTGTTTCGTGGACCCTCACGTGGAGCCGCATGTCGGCGGCGCTCAAGATGCTGCGCCTGCCCGACGAGGTTATCTTTACGTTTGATATGGCGCTCAAGCACATCGAGGTGCTGGGCCGAACGGCGCACGATCTGACCGAATCGGTCATGCTGCGCAGCGTTGGCCGTGCGCCTGAGGGGTTTTCGCGTACCGATTCGATCGCGGGTATCATGGGCATGACCTTTATTAAGGCGATGGAATGCAGCCGCGCGATGGACGAGGCCATGCTCTGCCGTGGGTTTGCCGGCGCGTATCCGACGCCCGCTCGCAGCTCTTTTGGCTGGCGCGATGCGGTTTATGCGGCCGTTGTGGCGCTGCTCGCCGTGTTGTGCGCGGTGCTGTAGCGCGGGCGGTCGATCCGTCGATGTGAATAGGGAAGGGCGACGTTTTGGTAAACGATACGAATGACGCGATGGGCGCGAGCGGTGCTGCTGGCGCCGAGACAACGCCGCTCATCGAGTTTCGCGACGTGGTGTTTTCCTATGCGGGCCATACGGTGGTCGATGGCGTTTCGCTGCAGGTGGGCCGTGGGGAGCTCGTTGCCCTGCTGGGTCCCAACGGCTGCGGCAAGACGACGATCATGCGCCTTATCAACGGCCTTGAGCTCGCGGACGCGGGCACGTATCTGTTTGACGGGCATGCGGTCGATGCGGCATATCTCAAGGATTCTGCGACGGCCCAGCGGTTCCATCAGCGCGTGGGCTTTGTGTTCCAAAACGCCGATGCGCAGCTCTTTTGTGCCACGGTCGGCGAGGAAGTTGCGTTTGGCCCGGCTCAAATGGGGCTGCCGGCAGACGAGCTCGAGCGCCGCGTCCGCGATGCCATGGAGCTGTTCCAGGTGGCCGATCTGGTCGATGCCTCGCCTTATCAGCTTTCGGGCGGGCAAAAGAAGCGCGTTGCGCTGGCTGCCATCGTGTCGATGAACCCCGATATCCTGGTGCTCGACGAGCCTACCAACGGACTTGACGAAGACTCGTGCGACATCGTGGTCAACTTTCTACTGGCCTATGTTGCCGCCGGTAAGACGGTCTTGATGAGCACGCATCATCAGGATTTGGTGCGACGCCTGGGTGCCCGCGCCATCTATATCGATCGATATCACCACGTGGTCGCGGCACCCGTGGCATCGTATGGAACCGAAAGCGGCACTGCGGAATAGTTGCTGCGTAGTAGGGCTGCGGCCGCGCGCGTGGCTTGCCGTGAATGGTATAGTTATCCGGGTTTTACGGGGGTGGCTATGCCAAGTTGGAATATTCATATCGCTCAGACGGAACGACTGCTGGCGCGTGCTGGCACGCTTGCCGATAACGTGCGCGACCGCAATGCCTTTTTGTTTGGCTGCGTGGTTCCGGATATCTTCGTGGGCTATATGGTCCCTGGCATCGCCGATCCCATCCCGTACCGCATTACGCACTTTGCCAAGCCTGAGCCCATCCCTAAGCCGCGCGAGCATGAGTTTTGGGACACCTATGTGGCGCCGCTGCTCAAAGGGGCGCCTGTTGGTACGCCGGCTGCCGCGACCTCGATTGCCGAGGAGCGCGAGCGGCTCAATCGGGTGCATTATCCCCAACGCTACAAGGACGCCGAGCCGGTTGCCGGTCCCGGCGCAAGCGAGCTTTCGCTCGCGCCCGAGGACGTGGCGCAGTCGTTGCTCGATCTGACACTGGGTGTTTGGTCTCACCTCGTGGCCGATACCGTGTGGAATACGCGCGTGAATCAGTATCTGGAGGCGCACGGCGGCAAGCCGTGCGAGGAATTCCGCATTAAAAAGCAAGGCGACTTTGACTGGTTTGGCAAGACGCTCGGCATTGTTTCTATCCCGCGTGCGACCGATCGCCTGTATACCGCGGCGGCCCAGTTTGGTCAGTATTCGATTCCGCAAGATTATGTGCTCAAGACCATTGGCGTCATGCACGAGATCGTGCGCGAGAACCCCGGCGAGCCGGATCATCCACCGTACCGCCTGCTGAGCGAAGCGTTCTTTGACGCAACGTTTACCGAGGTCGTCGAGCTAACCGAGGCGGGTTTTACCGCCCGCGTCGCATCACCCGGTGTGCCCGCTCTGCCCCTGATCGCTAGCTGCTAGCTGGCCGGCCCGGCAGTGAATAGCTCAACCCAATCGACAAGCAGCTCTTGCCGAAGGACATCTTCGGCAGTGCGCTCCTGTTTAGTCTTTGGGACGTAGGTAAGCCCAGCCTTTTTATGGATGAGCTCGGCTATGTGGTCGAAGCTCTTCTTATCCTTAATCTGGCCATAGGTAATTTGGATGACATCGTAGCCCATGCTTGTAAGTGCGGTGGCGCGCTCGGCATCGGAGAGACTCGCGGCTTCGCTGCCGTGGGCGGAGCGGCCTTGGCATTCCAGAATGACGCCCATGCTGTCGGTGGCGCTTTCGATGAGGATATCGGCGTAACAGCAGGTTTTGTCATACAGCGAACGTGCGGCGTCGCTGAGCGGGATGCGCACATTGTTGGCGATATCGATGCCCAGGCCGCCTTCGTCGCGGGGGAGCGAGACGAGCATGGAGGTCTGGACTTCGAAGGGCGAGGCGGTCTGTCCCGTCATGCGTTCGGCGGCCCAACGGAGCTGCTTGATGCCGCGTAGGCCTGCGGCCTGTTTAGCGAACGTGGCGATATTCGCCGCGCTGAGGAGTGGTGGGTGCTTCCAAAGGTTGGTGTTGTTGCCCTTGGTGTCGACAACGCGTTCCCAACCGCAGTCGGGCGGGATGAGCTTAAGCGATATTGCTTCATCAAGCTGTTGTTGTGCACGTTTGCAGGGCTTAAACACTGCGAAGGAGCTGCACATTTCATAGCATGCCATGAGCAGCTGGTTGCGTGAGACCTGTGTAGCGAGGTTGAGCAGCGTGAACTCGGGCGATGTGACATCAAACCCATGCTCAGTCTGTCTAAATGATCCAGGAGGTGGCTCTTGGGTCAGCAGACGGCTATGAAATAGCTTTCCGTTCGCGCGCTGTTTTCTTTCGCTCACGAATCTCCAAACTGGTGTGCCAAGCAAGTCTTTAAATACTGGTTGTTTTGAGTAATGCACCAAGCGATGGTCATGGTTGGGCGGCAGGATTGCCGGATAGAGTCCCAGTATCTGGGGCGGGATGCGATAGTACTGAAAAGCCGTGGGTCCGCAGGCAAGAAATGACATAGCAATCCGATCGTTTGAGCGTTGTTTGGGCTAGAAAAGCTATCGGTTTCGGAAGTGCGGGGAAAAGAGAAACAGGCTAAGCACAAGCGGTATTTGAGCCAACTTTATCAGGGGTTTTGTCGAAATAAAAGGGCTTGTGCTCGGGGGTGAGCGATTTTTTCCCCGCACTTCCGAAAACGCGGTCGATTTGGACCTTGCTAAAACGATTTATCAGCCCTGCGTGAGGTGTGGGTTTGCCACCGGGCGAA
>CATZRJ010000040.1 GCA_958423535.1 uncultured Collinsella sp. | reverse complement strand
CATCGATCAACGATGCCGTGGTCCACGGTATTCCCAACCCCGACATGATCCTGCGTGATGGCGATATCATCTCCATCGATACGGGAGCTGTCATTGACGGTTGGGTTGGCGATAACGCCTGGACGTTTTTCGTCGGCACGCCCACGCCCGAGGCCAAGGCCCTGTGCGAGGTTACGCGCGATTGCCTAAAGGCTGCCATCGAGCAGGCTGTTCCCGGTAACCATATCGGGGACGTCGGCTATGCCGTTCAGTCTCTCGCCGAGTCTCACGGTTACGGCGTGCTTCGCGATTACGTGGGGCATGGTATCGGCCGTGTGATGCACGAGGACCCCAACGTTCCAAATTATGGAAAGAAGGGGAGAGGCGTTCGCCTTCAGGCTGGTATGGTCATCGCCATCGAGCCGATGGTTACGATGGGTTCCAATCATGTGAGCACGGGCTCCGATGGTTGGATCGTAACGACCAATGACCACCTGCCCGCCGCGCACTACGAGAACACCGTCGCCATTACCAATGACGGTCCGGTGATTCTTACCACGGATGCCCAAGGTGCTTGGTGCTCCCTCCAAGGCGGTGAAATGTAAAAGTCGCCGCCCCCTGATGCCCAACCTCGCCTTTCAATTTCGAAGGCATGACCCTAAGGTCTATGCCTTCTCATTTCAAGGCGATCTTGGGCATCAGGGAACGGCTTTGTTTTACATTTCAAATGTAACAAGTTCCACTTAGTTGTGGAGCCATTACGAAGTTATTACGATGCGTGCATACGTGTTGTAGAATACTCAATCGCTGTCGTTTTCTAGAGAAAGATGATTGCTTGTGAAGAAGGAAGACGCAATTGAGCTTGAGGGTACGGTAAAGGAGCCGCTGCCCAATGCCATGTTTAAGGTTGAGCTCGAGAACGGTCATTCGGTTCTGTGCAACATTTCTGGCAAGATCCGAATGAATTACATCCGCATTCTCCCCGGTGACAGGGTTGTCGTGGAGCTTTCCCCGTACGACCTGACCCGCGGTCGCATCACCTATCGCTATAAATAGCGGCACGCATACACGCTCTTTTCCGACTGCAGGCTTAGCTCAACCTACGGTCGGTTTGCGTGTGAAGACCAGCCATAGTTTTAAACGCCTGCGGCTGGGCGAGTAGATAGTAGGGAAGTAGTTTGAGCGCTACCGAAAGGAAGAACGATGAAGGTACGTCCTTCGGTCAAGAAGATGTGCGATAAGTGCAAAATCATTAGGCGCCATGGCAAGGTCCTCGTCATTTGCGAGAACCCCCGTCATAAGCAGCGTCAGGGTTAAGAGAGGAGACTACGTTGGCCCGTATTAATGGTGTCGACCTCCCGCGTGAGAAGCGCGTTGAGATCGGTCTGACCTACATTTACGGCATCGGCCGCACCACTGCGACGAAGATCTGCGTCGAGTGCAACGTTAACGTGGACACGCGCGTTAAGGACCTCACCGAGGATGAGGTTAACGCCATCCGCGATTATATCGATAAGAATCAGATCATGGTTGAGGGCGACCTCCGCCGTGAGCGCAACCAGAACGTCAAGCGCCTTATGGACATCGGCTGCAACCGCGGCCTTCGTCACCGCAAGGGCCTCCCGGTCCGCGGCCAGCGCACCCACACTAACGCTCGTACCCGCAAGGGCCCGAAGCGTCAGATCGGTGCTAAGAAGAAGAAATAAGGAGCGCTAGATAGATGGCTACTGCTAAGAAGAACGTTCGCGCTGCCCGTCTGAAGCGCGCGGACCGTAAGAACATTTCCGTGGGCCAGGCTCACATTCGTTCTACGTTCAACAACACGATCGTTTCGATCACCGATCCCCAGGGCAACGTCATTTCCTGGAAGTCGGCTGGCCAGGTGGGCTTCAAGGGCTCCCGTAAGTCCACGCCGTTCGCTGCCCAGATGGCTGCCGAGGCTGCTGCCAAGCAGGCCATGGAGCACGGTATGAAGAAGGTTTCCGTCTTCGTCAAGGGCCCCGGCTCCGGTCGTGAGACCGCCATCCGCTCCCTCCAGGCTGCTGGCCTCGAGGTCTCGAGCATCCAGGACAAGACCCCCATTCCGCACAACGGCTGCCGCCCCAAGAAGCGTCGCCGCGTGTAACTGAAAGGATCGTATCAATATGGCAATCGACAGGACTCCTGTTCTTAAGCGCTGCCGTCAGCTCGGGATCGATCCCGCTGAGCTCGGTTACAGCAGCAAGAAGGAATCTATCCGTCAGCCCAAGCGCCGTCGCAAGGAATCTGAGTACGGCATGCAGCTGCGTGAGAAGCAGAAGGTCAAGTTCATCTATGGCGTTCTGGAGAAGCAGTTCCACGGCTACTTCAACAAGGCCCGTAAGATGAACGGCGTCACCGGTGAGAACCTCATGATCATCCTTGAGTCTCGCCTCGACAACGTCGTCTTCCGTCTTGGCTTCGCCCGCACCCGCAAAGAGGCTCGTCAGTCCGTCCGTCACGGTCACTTCACCGTGAACGGCAAGCGCGTGGACATCCCGTCCTACCGCGTCAAGGCCGGCGACGTCGTCGCTGTCGGTGAGAAGTTCCGTGACCTCCTCCCCATCAAGGAGGCCCTGATTTCCTCCGAGCGCTTTGAGGTCCCTGGCTGGCTCGAGGTCGATATCGAGAAGCTGTCTGGTAACGTGCTCGCTCTGCCGACGCGTGAGCAGATCAGCGGTGATATCAACGAGCAGCTCATCGTCGAGCTCTACTCTAAGTAGTCCATCCGGGCTGCTGAGGCTGGAGGTAATACATGTCAGAATTCATTAGGCCTCAGGTTCAGGTCGAAGAGATCAACGAGACCTCTGCTCGTGTCTCCGTCGAGCCGCTCGAGCGTGGCTACGGCGATACGCTGGGTAACTCGCTTCGTCGTGTTCTTCTGTCCTCGCTCGAGGGTGCCGCCGTCGAGGCCATTCAGATCGATGGCGCGCAGCACGAGTTCATGACCATCCCTAACATGGTCGAGGATGTCACCGATATCGTCCTGAATGTCAAGGGTCTTGTCTTCAGGGCTCTCGGCACGACCGACGAGGCAACCGCCACCATCTCGGTTGACGGCCCTTGCGAGGTCACCGGTGCGGACTTCTTTATTCCGTCCGAGTTTGAGCTGGTCAACCCCGAGCAGCACATTGCTACGCTCACCGAGGGTGGCCATCTCACCATGAGCATGCGCATCGGCTATGGCCGCGGCTATGTCTCTGGCGAGGCTAACAAGCGTGACAACGATCCCATCGGTGTGATCCACGTCGACTCGCTGTACTCGCCGGTGTCCCGTTGCGCCAAGCTCGTTGAGGCTTGTCGTGTCGGCCAGCATACCGACTACGACCGCCTTGTCCTCGAGATCGAGACCAACGGTTCCATCGCTCCGCGCGACGCCGTGGTCCAGGCTGCCAATATCATTAACCAGCATATGGCCGCCTTTATGAACCTTGCCGAGACCCCCGAGGTCGAGGAGGAGGCTTCGATCTTCGCTCCCGAGGTCACCAACGACAACGCCGAGCTGGACAAGCAGATCGAGGACCTGGACCTTTCCGTCCGTTCCTACAACTGCCTTAAGCGCGCCAGCATTCACTCGGTCCGTCAGCTCGTTGAGTTCTCGGAGAACGATCTGCTCAACATCCGTAACTTCGGTGTTAAGTCGATCGAGGAAGTGAAGGACAAGCTTGAGTCCATGGGCCTGAGCCTGAAGGCTTAATGCTTCGCATATTTGAGGAGAAACTAGACCATGCGTCACAACGTTAAGAAGGGCCTGAAGCTCGGCACCGATGCGAGCCACACCAAGGCCATGAAGAAGAGCCTTGCTAAGGCCCTCTTCGAGAACGACCGTATCAAGACCACCGAGACCCGCGCTAAGGCGCTGCGTTCGGTCGTCGATCCGATCATCACCTGGGCCAAGAAGGGCGACCTGCACTCTCGTCGTTTGGCTATCGCCAAGCTCGGCGATAAGCAGCTCGTTGCCGAGATCTTCGACAAGGCTGCTCAGGGCATGTGGCAGGACCGCAACGGCGGTTACACCCGCATCATGAAGCTCGGTAACCGCAAGGGCGACAACGCTCCCATCGTTATCATGGAGCTCGTCACCGAGCCTTGCACGCCTAAGGCCAAGAAGGCTGCTCCGGCCCCCAAGAAGGCCGCTGCTCCCAAGAAGGTTGAGGCTGTCGAGGAGACCGCTGCTGAGGAGACCGCTGAGTAGACATTCTGTCTGCATAGGCTATATTCGAGGGGTACGTTCGCGTACCCCTCTTTTTTTGTCGCAATATCGTTGCTAGTTTGTTGGGAGCGCCCATGACTGCGCCGTCTGATTTCAATTCGACCCCCGAGCTCGACGCCACCCTTGTATTTCGCGTGGCCTACGATGGCTCCTCCTATAGCGGATTTGCCGAACAGCCGGGCCAGACGACGGTTGCGGGCGAGCTGCGCCGTGCCATTGAGACGTTGCTGCGCCGCCCAATCGATCTTACGTGCGCGGGGCGTACCGATGCCGGCGTGCATGCGGTGGCCCAATACATCAGCGTGCCTGTAACGGACGCTGAGCTCGCTTTGACGCGCCGTAGGTGGCTGAGGGCTATGGATGCCCTCCTGGGCAAAGACATCGCCATAAACGAGGTCTACAAGGCTCGTAAGGGCTTTTCTGCGCGCTTTGACGCGCGTTCTCGCACGTACACCTATCGTATTGCCGATCGTGATGCGCGGCCCGTGCTGTCACGTGGTGCCGTGTGGTGGCATCGCTATCCCCTCGACGTCGATGCGATGGCGGCCGCCTGCCCTGCGCTTTTGGGCGAGCAGGACTTTAAGAGCTTTTGCAAGGTCGCCTCTGCCGTGGGCAAACCCACGCACCGTTGCGTAATGCGGGCCGAGTTTGGCCATGAGGTCGCCTTTGGCGAGGACATCCTCACGTTTACCATCGAGGGCAATGCGTTTTTGCATTCGATGGTGAGAACCATTGTGGGCACCCTTGTCGAGATCGGCATGCATCGCCGCGATCCCGAGTGGATGCGCGAGGTAATTGACGCCTGCGATCGCACCGCAGCTGGTCCTACGGCACCCGCATGCGGTCTTACTTTTATGGGCGTGGACTACGACCCCGCCGAGCTTGTGGTCCTCGATTAGGGAAGAGACTGCCTGACGGCGATCTATGTGTGCGGCGCCTGTGGGCGGGGCGTGTGCAACATCTGTTCTTGACGTGCATCGCGACGGGTGACCGCCCGCATTAATTGACGGGGTGTACCATGAACGACAGTTTGTTACTAGCTGTCGAGAGGACGGAAAACTTGGTTCGACGTGGTTCGCATCCGCGACTTTCGGTGATCCTGATTGTTGAGGGTTCGCCCAGTTATGCGATGCGCGCTCTCGAGAGTGTCCAGAACCAAGACCTCTACGATTTGCAAATTGTCGTCGTTTGCCGCGGCGTGGTAGCCGGTGTGCGCCATTCGCTCGAAGTTGCCGCCGGCAGAGACATTCATATTGATTTGATTGATGCTGAGGACCCAGCGCCTGGTGCCTGTTTGCCTGCCGGCTTTGCGGCTTCGCGCGGCTCCCAGATCATTGCGATGAATGCCAATGAGTGGTTTGCGCCGCAGTCCCTTTCGCAGATGGTCGACAATTCGTGCGACGCTTCGGCTGACATCGTGTTCCCTTCTGTTTCGCTCGATCGCTACGATGCCCACCGCGAGCGTCATTCCCGAGTTTTGGACGCGGCATCCGTTTCTGGCGATGGGGACCAGGCAGCTTGCCTGACCCAGTTGATCTCCCATGGTTTAATCCGACAGTCCTCCGGCGTGCTGTATGATCGCGCCCTCTTTGAGGCATGCCTTGCGCATGGCGATGCATTTCGCACGGTGTCTTTTTTGACGTTCGCGCTTTCGCAGGCAAAGAGCGTTTCGGGATGTGGTCGTGCCCGTTTTCATGCAGTGGCGTCATCGATTACGGAGACGTTTGACCCCACGATGTTTGCCAGGCTTTCTGATGATATCGGGGCGCTCGACAGGCTTGCTGACTCGCTTGCCGTCGGGGGCGGTAGCGATCAGTTGAAACTGGTCTGCCAGCGGTATTACTATACCGGCCTGGTTGCCTGCATCGAAAATTTATGTCTGAGCCCCCATGGGGTGTCTTCAATAGAGCGTTCGGCCCGTTTGCATGATATGCTCGATGCGCAGCGTACCCGTCAGATGGTTGTGGCCCTTAAGGGCAATCATCGTGGCCTAGGTCTACTCTATGGTTCGATAGCCAGCGCCAAGCCCATGCGGTGTGCGTTGTATACGCATCTGGCGGCCTTTTTCAATCGTTCGGGCGCCAGGACTGTCTAGTAGCGTGATTTTCGAAATAAATTGCATGGAATTGTTTCGAAATGCGTTCTTATTCACTAAAACCCTCAAATAGCGCTAAACTATTCAATCACTAAGTGATTGTCTCCGCCATCTTTTGGAGTGAGGTTTTGTATGGCCAAAAAACGCAATGGGCGCCAGGATGCCATCAGAGATATTGTTCGCAATAAGGACGTACGCACGCAGCGCGTTTTGGTAGACGAGCTTCGCGCCATGGGTTTCGATTGCACGCAGGCGACCGTTTCGCGCGACATCGCGGACATGGGACTGCGCAAGCTCCCCGAGGGCATCTATGTCCTTGCCGAGGACCTGCATCTGCAGCGCATGGTTTCCGAGTTGGTTACCGGCGTACTGCGCACCGATAATCTGGTTATGATCAAGGCGCAGCCCGGTACGGCTTCTGGTATTGCCGCAGCTGTCGATGCTGCGGAGCTGCCCGACGTGCTTGGCTCGCTTGCCGGCAACGACACAATCTTGGTCATTGCGCAGACGGCCGAGGACGGAGAGCGTCTTGAGGCACTCATCAACAAGCTGAGTAACTCTCACAAGTAGGGGAGTAGCGGCACTGCTGCTGTGCCGATTGTTGCTATAGGTAATTGCCGAGGGCGTTGACGAAGGTCAGCGCCCTTTTTGCATGCCAGTGCCTGTTGCCCTATCGGTCCTGTAGCCGGAGCCGTCGCGGCATCTTGTGGTATCTGCCGAAATAAAGAAGCGCCCGAGCAGCGTACGTGCTGCTCGGGCGCCTTGTTGTCAGATGACGCTTTGCGCCTACTGGCCCGTAGAGGGGTCGGGCGTGGGCGTGGGCGTGGGCGTGGGATCGGGGGTAGGCGTCGGCGTGCCACCGTCGCCACCCGTGCCACCGTCGCCACCTGTCGTACCGTTACCGTTGCCGCCGGTGGTGTCGCCGCCCGGGGTTTCAGTGGTCGTGGTTGTCGTCGTAGTGGTTGTGGTTGTGGCGGTCTCTTCCTCCTCGCCTTCGTCCTCTTCGTCTTTCTTTTTGTTGGTTGTGCCAAAGAACTTCCAAGAGTCATTGCTCTTGTATTGAGGGGCCGTGCCGGTCGGGAATTCCTCGCGCTCTTTGCCGGCCAAGACCGTATCCATGAATTTCTTGAAGACGGGCAGATTGGTGGAATATGGGTGTAAGTCTGCACCGTTCTTTTTGATGGGGATCTCGCCCTGGGAGTAGCCGGTCCAAAGCGCAACGGAGAGTTGTGGAGTGTAGCCGCAGAACCACAGGTTGGTAACATCGCTGGTGGTGCCCGTCTTGCCGGCGCATGGCTGGTTGACGCTCAGGGCGCCCGAAGCGCCGGTGCCGCTGCCACGCATAACGCCGCTCAGGGTATCGGTTACGGCTGCAGCCTCACCGGCGGTGAGCGCCTGTTGCGGATTGTCGGTGTGCTGGTACAGCACTGACCCGCTGCGGGAGATGATCTCGGTGATGGCGATGGGTTGGCGATAGTATCCGCCGTTGGCAAAGGCGGCATAGGCGGCGGCCATCTCGAGCGGTGAGATGGAGCCGGTGCCGAGCGTCATGACGGGCACGTCTTCGAGGTTGTCCTTCTTGGGATCGATGCCGAGTTTTTTGGCAAGCGAGATGATCTTGTCGTTGCCGATGGCGTCTGCGACCTGGACATAGCCGGTGTTGGACGAAAGCGCCGTCGCCTGCTTGAGCGTAATGGTGCCCATGCTCTGGTTTGCGTAGTTCTGGACTTTGGCAGAGGAATTTTTAAGGGGTAGCGGCGAGTTGCAGTTGAGGGTGATATCGGGGTCCATGCCGCACTGGATGGCAGCGGCGAGCGTGAACGCCTTAAACGAGGAGCCCGTGGGGCGTTTGGCCGTTGCGTGGTTCACGTGGTTCTGGTCCGAGTCGTAGTCATAGCCGCCCACCATGCACTTGATGTGGCCGGTCTTGGGGTCAATGACCACCATGCCCATGTCCAGGCCGTCGAGTCCGGTTGTGTCAAGCTGCGAGCGCACGGCCTCCTCGGCCACCTGCTGCATCGTGGGGTCGATGGTGGTCTTAACCGTAAGGCCGCCCTTAAAGAGTACGTCGGTGGAGAACTCCTGCTCCAGAAGTTGCTTGACATAGGAGACAAAGTAGGGCTGCGAATAGATGTTAACGCCGCTGCCCGAGATCTCTGTCAGGTTGAGGGTGATGGGTTCAGCCTGTGCGGCATCGTGCTCTTCCTGCGTGATGTGTCCCAAGCGCAACATGTTGTCCAGAACCTTGTTGCGGCGGGACAGTGCCAAGTCGGGGTTAACCGTGGGGTCGTACTGCGAGGGCGAATTGGGAAGGCCGATCAGCAGCGCGGCCTCGCTTAGGGTGAGGTCGGCGGCAGTCTTGGACAGGTAGGTCTCGGCGGCGGCCTCGATGCCGTAGGCGCCGTGACCGTAGTAGATGGTGTTGAGGTACATCATGAGAATATCGTCTTTGGAGTACATGTCCTCCATCTTGATGGCGATATAGGCCTCGCGCACCTTGCGCTCGATGGTCGAGTCGAATTGTTCCTCCTGCAGGATGGTGTTGCGGACCAGCTGCTGGGTGATGGTCGACGCGCCCTCGTGGCCGCCGGTGAGCGTTGCCACCGATGCACGCGCAATGCCCCAGAGATCGATGCCGCCATGCTCATAGAAGCGCTCGTCCTCGACATCGATGGTGCCCTGCAGCACGTAGGGGGACACTTGGTCCTTGGTGATGGACTTGCGGTTTTGAGTGTAGAAACTCGCAATGGTATTGCCGTTGCAGTCGACGATGTCGGTGGGCTCGCTGACCAGATAGGCGTTGGCGTCGGTGTAGTCGGGCAGGTCGGACAGCCAGCGGTTGACGTTGCCGATCATGCCGATGCCAAACGCTACGCCCGCGATAAGCAGAAAGCCCAAAAACGAGAGCAAGATCATGGGAAGGGCATGCGTCTTGGAGCGACCGCGTCCCTGTCGTTGGCGAGGACCCATAGATTGACCTCCAGGTATGTCGTGCCAGGCGCTAGGTGTGTTGCCGGGCAGGATGGACATAAGTTATTACACATTAAACCAATCGGGGCACGTGAGGCCTCGTGTATGCTGGTTGGAAGCAATTTTCAGAGTGAAAGCACACCTTGGCAAGGAGTTTATCGATGGCGATTCGGCCGATGGAACCGAGCGGACAATGCGAAAGCGAGTTGGCGGCGGCTGGAGTGGCGCTGCCCGAGCTGCTGGCGCCCGCTGGCGGGCTCGACCAGATGCTCGCGGCGATTGCGGCGGGTGCCGATGCCGTCTATGCGGGGCTGGACGGATTCAACGCTCGAGTGAGCGCGCATGGCTTTAGCGATGATGAGTTCGCGCGCGGTTGTGCCGTGGCCCATGCGCATGGCGTGCGTGTGTACGTGACGCTCAACGTGTTCGTGTTCGATGATGAGCTTGCCGACGCCGTGGCGTTGGGGGCGCATGCGCATGCGTTGGGCGCCGATGCATTGATTGTGGCCGATGCCGGGCTGGCTTGCGCGCTTCGTGCGGCGATTCCGGGGGTCGAGATTCACCTGTCCACCCAAGCGGGCGCTCATAGCGAGGGTGCCGTGCAGTTGGCTGCCAAGGAGCTGGGAGTTGAGCGCGTGACGACGGCGCGCGAGCTGAACGTGGCGGAGATTGGGACGCTTTGCGCTACTGGCGTGCCCATAGAGGTGTTCTGTCACGGTGCTATTTGCATTGGTTATTCAGGCGCGTGTGAGTTTTCGGCCCTGCGGCGCGGACGGTCGGCGATGCGCGGCGACTGCACACAGCCGTGCCGTCTGTCCTATGACTTGGCGGACGAGGCGGGGCAGAGTGTTGTTGCTGTCGAAGGGGACCGCCTGCTTTGTCCGCGTGACTATCTGGGTATCGCGCACCTGCCGGAGCTTGTTGCCGCCGGCGTGGCATCGCTCAAGATCGAGGGCCGCATGAAGAATCCCGACTACGTCTTTAACGTGGTGAGGGTGTGGCGTCGGGCGCTCGATATGCTGCGCGCCGGCACATGGGATGCCGATGCGGTGCCGACGCTTGAGCGCGAGCTGGGGAGGTCGTTCAACCGCGGCTTTACCGATGCGTATCTGCGGGGTCGTTCGGGCGCCGAGCTCATGAGCTTCGAGCGCGCGATCAACCAGGGCGTGCGCGTGGGCCACTTGGTGGCGGTGGGTCACGAAGAGGTGACGGTTGAGCTTGATGCCGCCGTGGCGGCGGGCGATACGCTCGAGATCCGATTTTACCCGGGTGCCGACGCGCGTCCCGATGTGCCCAAGCGCTGGCCACAGGTGCCTTGCCCCGTGGATGCCGCTGCGGGAGAGCACATCGTCGTGCATTGCAAACGTAAGGTGGACGCGGGCTGCGAGGTCTATCTGATTCGCAGCGCAGGCGTGCTGGGGCAGACGGCAACGGTGTTGGAGCGTATGCGTGCCGAGGCAGATGCAGTCGCGCCTGTCGAGCGGTCCGTTGAGGTGCTGCCGTTTGAGGGCGTTCTGACAGATGGCGACGTGCCGACGGAGTTGGCGGGGCCGGCGGAGGCGGCAAAGCGCGAGGGTTTTGCTCGTATGGTCTTTGCCTGGGAACTGATGGATGTGGATCCGCGCGATGAGCGAGATCTGTCCGATGCGACGGTGGTGCTCGACGAAGTGTGCCGCGCGGGTGACACCGAGCGGACTCGGGCGCTTATGCAACGCGCCGGGCGCGTCGTCTGCCGCAATCTGGGACAGGTGGCGATGGCCCGCGAGTTGGGCGCGACGTTTGACGTGGCGGCGCCGGTGTTCTGTGCCAATCGGGCCACGCTTGCCTGGCTGCGCGGGCTTGGCGCGGGGTGGGTATACTTGCCTGCCGAGTTGCTCAGCAATGATAGGGAGCGTATTGCCGAGCTGGCTGCTGAACCCGGCGTCTTGGGTCCGGTCGACGCCGACCGTCCCGGGCTTATGGTGTGCGAGCACTGTCTGTTGACCGCCGAGGGCGTCTGCGCCACCGATGCGACGGGGCAGGTCCGTTGCCGCGACTGCTTGCGTCGTCGGCAGGTGCGCTATCTGGTCGAGCGTGACGGTACACGTCTGTCAGTTGCCATCGACGCATGCGGCAGGACGAGGATTTTCCTGTCGTAGGTGCCGCGTCGCGTCAGTTTGTTATCATATGAGAGTTTATGGACTTCCAGCACCGCCGTTTTCGGCGAGGGTGCTATAGCAAAAGGAGGATACCCAATGCTGTCTGTTGACGAGCAAATGCGTATCATCACCTCGGGCGCCGCACAGATCGTCCCCGAGGCCGACCTTCGCAAGAAGCTTGAGAAGGGCGAGCCCCTCAACATCAAGCTTGGCGTCGACCCCACCAGCCCCGACCTGCACTTGGGCCACGCCGTGCCGCTGCGCAAGATGCGTCAGTTCCAGGACCTGGGCCACAACGTCACCCTTATCATCGGCAACGGTACCGCGCTGATTGGCGACCCTTCGGGCAAGAACTCCACCCGTCCGCAGCTTTCGCAGGAGCAGATCGAGGCCAATGCCGAGACCTACGTGAGCCAGGCCATGAAGATCCTGGATCCCGAGAAGACCACCATCGTGCACAACGGCGACTGGATCTTGTCGATGGATCTCGCCGGACTGCTGCAGGTGTGTTCCAAGTTCACCGTCGCCCGTATTCTTGAGCGCGATGACTTTACCAAGCGCTACCAGTCTCAGACGCCGATCGCCCTGCATGAGTTCCTGTATCCCGTGATGCAGGCTTTCGACTCCGTGCAGATCAAGGCCGACGTGGAGATGGGCGGCACCGACCAGCTCTTTAACCTGCTCGCCGGCCGTGAGCTCATGGAGAAGATGGGCATGGAGCCCCAGATCGCGCTCACCATGCCGCTGCTCGAGGGTACCGATGGCGTGCGCAAGATGTCCAAGTCCTATGGCAACTACATCGGCCTGACCGACGCTCCCAAGGATATGTTCGGCAAGACCATGTCCATCCCCGACGAGATGATTGGCAAGTACTATCGTCTGGCCAGTTCGCTCACCCCGGCCGAGGTCGACAAGATCGACGCTGCTCTGGCCGACGGCTCTGCCGATCCCTATGAGCTCAAGCGTGCTCTGGGCCGCGACCTGTGCGACACCTACCACGGCGCCGGTGCCGGCGACGAGGCTCAGGCCGAGTTCGATCGCGTGTTCAAGGAGGGCCAGCTCGCCGACTTCCCCGAGAAGCACGTTGAGCTGACTGTCAACGACGAGGGCCAGATCTACCTCGCCGGCCTGCTCAAGGACCTGGGTCTTTCGGCGAGCGCCGGCCAGGCCCGTCGCGACATCGACGGCGGTGGTGTCAAGATTAACGGCAAGGCCGTGGCTCCCAAGAGCTACAACATCGACCCCAGCGCCCTCAAACTGGGCGACACCCTCTCCGTAGGCAAGCGCAAGGGCTTCAAGCTGGTCTAGCAAGTAGGTCAACCTAACATGTGCAATAGGGCCGCAGCCGGAACTCCCGACTGCGGCCTTTTGAGTTGCGGTGAAATAGTTCCTAAAAATGCCATACGGGCGCCCAGGTAGGAACTATTCCACCGCAACCTTTTTCCTCCGTCCCCAAGGGATCATTTGGCGGTGCCGTTAAGCGGAAGGGGTGTTATCGGCGGCCTCCTTTTGGGCATACAATGGCTATTGGTTTGCTGCGGTGAAGGTCTGTCCGCTCCGCAGCTTTTTTCTACGGTTAAAGGAGTATGTATGTCCGTTGAGGTCATGAGATCTGTGATCGAGGCCGCCGAGGGTCGTGTGCCCGTTGACACGCTGTTTGCCAACGCACAGATTGTCGATGTGTACGGCCAGCGCGTGGCGCCCGGTAGCGTTGCCGTCAAGGATGGCGTGATCGTCGGTGTGCTCTACGATGGTCGCGACGATGCCGCCGGTACGTATGAGGCTGCCGAGGTCATCGATTGCCAGGGCCGCTATCTTGCCCCCGGTTTTATTGACGGACACTTGCATATCGAGTCTTCGAACATCCGCCCTGCCGAGTATGCGCGCATGGCGGCGGCGCGCGGTACCACCACCGCTATTGCCGACAGCCACGAGATCGCCAATGTTTCCGGCTTGGACGGCCTGCGCTTTATGATCGAGGACGGTCGTCGCGCTCCTATTTCCATCAAGTACATGATGCCCTCGTGCGTGCCCGCACTGCCCGACGAGCAGGCTGGTGCCGTCATCACCGCTGCCGATATGCAGGCGTTTTTTGCCGAATATCCGGGTGATGTCTTTGGTCTGGGCGAAATGATGAACCTGCCGGGCGTCTTTATGGCCGATCCCGAGACCTGCGCTCGTATCGACGCTGCCAACCAGACGCCGTCCAAACAGGTTGACGGTCACGCCCCGCTCGTTGCCGGCAAGGACCTCAACGCCTATGCCGCAGCTGGCATTATCGCCGACCACGAGTCGACGATTCCCGAGGAGGCACTCGACAAGCTATCTCGCGGCATGTACGTGATGCTGCGCGAGGGCACGTGCAGCCATGATCTGGCCAACCTGTCGCCGATGCTGCTGGAGAATCCCGCGCGCGCCCGCCGCTGCTGCTTTGCGACTGACGACTGCGCCCCTTCCGATGCGCTTGCGACCGGCATGATCGACAATGCCTGCCGCGTGGCGATTGAGGCCGGTATCGACCCCGTGGTCGCCATCTCTATGGCGTCCCTCTCCACGGCCGAGGCGTTTGGCCTGGATCACGGCTGCCGTGACCCGCACGAGCTGCGTGGCGCCATTGCCCCGGGCAAGCGTGCCGACCTGCTGGTGCTCAATGACCTGACGTTTGCCACGGCTCCGCATCGCGTGTATGCCGCCGGCGCGCTCGTGGCACAGGACGGCACTTTTGTGGGCGAGATCGCACCCGAGATGGCCGAGGTCGCGGCCCTTGCCGATGAGCTACGCGCCTCCGTTAAGCTGCCGAAGCTTTCGCTCGACGTATTCGACTATGCCTTTAAGCCGGGCGAGGCCGTGATTGACGTGGTGCCGGGTAAGGCCATCACGGGTATGGCTCGCCCCGAGAGCGCCGAGGGCCTGCGTCGCATTATGCTGATTGAGCGCCATGGCCGCGGCGTGTCGTTGCAGGCCGAGGGCGCCGACGGTGATGGCCCTGCGGGTCTGGGTCTTGTTGGCAAGCACATTGGTCGCGGCTGGGTGCGTGGCTTTACCATTACAGGCGGTGCCATCGCCTCGACGATCGGTCACGACTCGCACAACGTATGCGTGGTGGGCGACAATGCCGCCGATATGATGACTGCCGTCGAGGCCGTGGGCCAGGGCGGTCACGTGCTGGTGCGCAATGGCAAGGTCGTAGCGCGCATTCCGCTGGCGCTCGGCGGCCTGATGAGCGAAGGCACGGCCGAGGATGTCGCCGCGCAGCACGACGACTTTATGGTCAAGGCGCGCGCCATGGGTATTGAGCCGCCGCTCGACCCCATCATGGGCATCATCTTCCTGCCCCTGCCGGTGATCCCGACGCTCCGCATCCGCCCCGAGGGCATGTTCGACGTCACCACTTTCACCTACGCCGACTAGTCATCGGGGACGTTCTTAAACGGCTAGTCGTCGGGGACACTCTTTGGCGTGTCGCCTGGCGCCGCGACCGTGAGGCCTCTGGCATGTGTGAGCTATTTGCCAGGTCCTTGTAACGTTTGCGCCCGCAAGGTCTTATCTGAGCTCCCTTTGGGTACGTTGGAATCGGATACACGTTCGATTCCAACAAGCCCGAAGGGAGCTTTTCTATGTTTAAACTGATTGCATCCGATATGGACGGCACGTTGCTTGACGAAAACGGCCAGGTGCCTCCCGAGACCTACGAACTGATTTTGGCGCTACGCGAGCATGGCGTGCATTTTGCCGCATCGTCAGGCCGCCGCTACGATCGCCTGTGCGAGTTCTTTGCGCCCGTTCGCGACAAGATGGACTTTGTCGCAGCTAACGGTGCCCAGGTCTTCGCCGACGGCAAAATGGTAGACCGCGAGGTGTATTCGCACCTGGCGATTCGAAAGCTCGCCCAGGCCGTCGCGACGTTTCCCAATTTGCATCTTGCGCTCTTTGACCGAACCAAGTCCTTTTTGCTCGATGACGAGTGCAAGTTCGTGCGTGAGGTCGATAAGGACCTTCCCAATGCCGAGCGCATTTGGGAGCTGCCCGATCCCAGCGTAAATATCATCAAGGCGAGTATCTTTTGCGATGACGGTGCCGTTATGGACAGCGCCTACGTGCTGCAGCGTGAACTTGGTCAGCTCTTTACCTTTGCGCCCTCGGGCAACGCGTGGATCGATGCCATGCAGCCCGGCGTGTCGAAGGCCTCGGGCATCGCGCAGCTCGCGGAGCATTACGGGATTGGGCGCGACGAGGTCATGGCGTTTGGCGACTCGATGAACGACTACGAGATCATTCGCTTTGTCGGCACGGGCTGCGCGATGGAAAACGCGCGCCCGGCGCTCAAAGCGGTGGCCGATCGCGTGGTGGGGCGCAACCGCGACCACGCTGTTCAACAGGAGCTTCGTCACGTGCTAGAGGGCCTCGCTTAATCCGACAGCTGGGGACGTTCCCGTTCTGCCGGCAGTGGGGGGGGACAGTCCTTGCGGCTTTTCGCGAAGAGTGTCCCTAACGACTAGTCATTCAAGAACGTCCCCAGTGACTAGTCGTTTAAGAACGTCCCCAATGACTAGGCGAGGGCAGCCATGATGGTGTGGGCGACGCCGTCGTGGTCGTTGTCGTATTCGGTGATGGCGTCGGCGGCCTCGCG
>CATZRJ010000039.1 GCA_958423535.1 uncultured Collinsella sp. | reverse complement strand
CGCCTATATCATCCCGTGCTCAAACATTCTCGCTGCGCTGCGAAACTGCGCGCGGGACGATATAGGCGGGCGCCCCGGGGGCTACGTTGACGCTGTTTGTCTCGCCCGGGTGCCGTCGGGCCAGGGAGGGGCGTCTTCTTTGATAATTGCTTTGTTGGAAGAGCTGCTTTTATTGCGGCTCTTTCTTTTGTTTTGGGTATATTTGTTCTTGTTGAATTGTTATTGCGGATGGGCTGGGTACTTGGCTTTCCGCTGTTATTTGTAGCCGTCTCGGCTTTGGTTGAGGGGAGACGTTCTTTATGCGTATTGTGTTTATGGGTACGCCTGATTTTGCTGTGCCTTCGCTGACTTCGCTTGTTGAGGCTGGAAACGAGATTGCGCTCGTAATTACTCGTCCCGATGCTGTTCGTGGGCGTGGTAAAAAGTTGGAGCCGTCTCCTGTTAAGGCCAAGGCGCTTGAGCTTGGTCTGCCTGTTGTTGAGGCAAATCGTATGACGCCGGATGTTATTGATCAGCTCAAGGCTGCGGATGCCGATATTTTCTGTGTGGCTGCTTATGGCTGCATTTTGCCCGATGAGGTGCTGCATATTGCGCCGCTTGGTATTGTGAATGTTCATGCTTCGCTGCTGCCGCGTTGGCGTGGCGCTGCTCCCATTCAGCGTGCCATTCTTGCTGGTGATGAGGTTGCCGGCGTTTCCATTATGCGCATTGGGCATGGCGTGGATACGGGCGCTTATTGCGCGCAGGCCTCGACCTCGGTTGCCGGTAAGCATGCCGAGGCACTGACGATGGAGCTTGGCGAGCTGGGCGGTAAGCTGCTGGCCGATACGCTGCCATCGCTTGTTGACGACACAGCGGTGTGGACCGAGCAGGATGAGTCGCTCGTCACGCATGCTGCCAAGATTTCCAAGCAGGAGATGCGTCTGGATCCGCAGATGGGGGCGCTCGATTGCGTGCGCCACGTGCTGGCTTCGTCCGACACCGCACCTGCTCGCTGCGTGATTGCCGGCAAGTCCGTGCGTGTGCTCGATGCCGTGCCCGCCGACGTGTCGCTTGCCACCGGCAGCGTTCTTGTTCAGTCTAAGCGTGTCTACCTTGGGCTTTCCGATGGTGCGGTCGAGCTGCTTGAGGTTAAGCCCGATGGCAAGCGTGCCATGGCTGCTTCTGCCTGGGCTGCCGGCCTGCAGGGTGCCAATCTGACGTGGGGTGTTTTGTCATGAGCAAGCTTTCTCCCGCGCGCAAGCTTGCGCTCGATGTGTTGATGGAGGCCGACCGTCGCGGCATGTATGCGCGCGACGTGTTGTCTTCCCGTGCTTCCGCCAAGGCCATTGACCAGCGCGATTCCGCGTTTGCCGCTCGCTTGGCGCTCGGTGTTGCGGCCACGCAGGGCATTTTGGATGAGTTGCTCGATCAGTTTTTGGATAAGCCCAAAAAGGTCGCGCCGCGCGTTCGCATGGCGCTTCGCATCTCGGCCTTCGAGATGCTCTATCTGCATACGCCGGGCCGCGTTGCCGTGAGCCAGGGTGTTGAGCTGGTGCGTAGCGGTGCTAAGTCGGCTGCCGGTCTTGCGAATGCCGTGCTGCATAAGGTCGCGGACAACGTCGAGGACTTTGCCGCCGCCGCGGGTGCTGATGAGTCCGAGCGCCGTTTGGTTCGCCTGTCTCGCCTGATGGGTATGCCGCGTTGGCTGTGCGCACGCATTATGGCGTCGTTCGATACGCCCGAGGGCGCGCTCAACTTTGCCGGTAATCTGGCGCCCGCGCCGCTCGCCTTGCACGAGAATGCCTTTGCTACCCAACCTGATCCGCACCTATCGCAGCTTGTTGCGCCTGTGTTCCCGGGTTGCCATGCGCCGGTCGATGCGCAGGCCACGGTTGCGTCGGGTGTGTTTGAGCGCGCGGCGGCCGTGGCCTCGGACCTTAACGCCCAGTTCATCGCTACCGCGGCGACCCGTCCCGGGCGTTGCCTGGAGATTGGTGCCGGTCGCGGCACCAAGACCTATGTGATGATGTGCCAGGCCAAGCGTGCCGGCTACAATCGTCAGCACACCGCGCTCGATTTGCACGATCGCAAGTGCGATCAGAATCTCGCGCGCCTGCATAAGGCCGGTATCCAGGGTGTTCGCACGGTCTCGGGCGATGCCTGCGAGCTCGATGCAGTCCTTACGTCGTTCGATGCCATGCTTGGCAAACCTGTCCTGTTCGACACGGTGTTTATCGATGCCCCGTGCTCGGGCACCGGCACTATGCGCCGTCACCCTGAGATACCGTGGCGTCTGACCGAGAAGGACGTCACGACTGAGCTGCCCCGCCTGCAGCTGACGATGCTCAAGGAAGCGGCCGCGCGTGTGGCTGCCGGCGGCGAGCTCATCTATGCCACCTGCTCCGTTTTTGATGAAGAGAACACGCAGGTTGTGGATGCGTTTTTGTCTTCGCCCGAGGGCGCAGACTTTAGCCTGGCACCGCTCTCCGAGGCGCAGATCCTGCAGCTGCCCGATTTCGCCCAGGCCAAGAAGCTCGTCTCCGTACGCCAAAACGACCGTGGGCTTTTCCAGAGTGTCCCCGTAAACGCGGATTCCTACGACGGCCACTTCTGCGCCAGGCTGGTCCATAAGTAACAACTAAGTTGCGGTGAAATAGGGATTGAATATCGGCTTCTACCCGCCAAACAGTCCTTATTTCACCGCAACTCATCAGGAAACCTGGGTAGCTAAAGAAGCAGCCCCGCGATCGGTCGCGGGGCTGCTTGGTTTCTAGTGGTTATGTGGGCAGTTGGCGCAGCAGCCGCTGGTGGCGTTGGTGCTGGAACCACCGCTGCGCTGGTCGGTGTTGTAGAAACCGCTGCCTTCGAACTTAATACCGCTGGCCGAAAACGTTTTGGCGGCTGGGGCACCGCAGCTGGGGCACACGACCTCGGGGTTCTCGGACATGGGATGCTCAACCTCAAACACGTTGCCGCAGCTCGAGCACTTGTAATCGTAGCGCGCCATATTACTTCCTTTTCAGCACAAAGCGGGCAGATCGCTCTGCCCGCAAAAATTCAAACAGCTGTAACTGTACCCTATATCGGGGGTTTTATCACGCTTCGCCCCAGAATCTATGGGTGTTGCGCAGGAGCTTCGCAGTTTTCTCCTCGGCTGCCGCAACGTCGGCCTCGTCAGCCTGCCATGTCCAGTTGCCTGTGGCTACACCCGGCACGTTCATACGTGCATCGTCGCCCAGTCCCAGCACGTCCTGCAGCGGCATCATCACGAGCGGTGCATCGCTTGCCAGGGCATTGCCCATGAGCTCGCTTGCCAATGTAATGCCGCTCGGCTCATCGCCGCCTGCAAAGGAGCGCGTGCACCAGCCGGCAAGTGTCGAGGTGTCGTGCGTCGAGGTGTACAGGATCTTTCCCGGTGTGGGGTGAATTCCGCAACGAACGTCGTAGTCGCTAAACTCCAGCACGTCCATGCCGGGGAAGCCGCAGGTCGAAGCCATGGCGCGAACGCCGGGCGTCAGATAGCCCAGATCCTCGGCGATAAAGTTGAGCGGACCCAGCTCGTCATAGGCGGTCTGGAACAGGTCCTTGCCCGGGCCTGCCAGCCAGCGGCCGTCGGCACAGGCCTTACCGGCGGGAATGCTAAAGTAGCTGTGGAAGCCCAGGAAGTGGTCCAGGCGCACGCGGTCGTAGAGCGAAAACGCACGACGCAGGCGGTCCATCCACCAGCGATAGCCGTTCTCCTTCATGCGATCCCATCGGAAGGTGGGGTTGCCCCACACCTGGCCCTCGGGCGCAAAGTTGTCGGGCGGCGCGCCCGAAATCTCAATCGCCTTGCCGGTATCGGACAGCCAGAAGTTCTCGGGCTCGCTCCACGCGTCGGCCGAATCGTCCGAGACATACATCGGGATATCGCCGATGACCTCGATGCCCTTCTTGTGCGCATAGTTCATGAGCTCGCACCAGGCAAGGTCAAAGCGATACTGCATGTACGCCTGCAGCTCGGCCTCGTCGTGGAAGCGCTTGTCATCGATCAGATACTCGTTGTAGCGCGCGACATCTGCCGGCCAATCGTGGCGCGACTCGCCCTCAAAGTACTTCTTAACGGCCATGTAGACGCAGTACTTTTCGAGCCAATCAGCGTTGCGATGTTTAAACGCCGTGTACAGCGGGTCGGCATCCTCGCCGCCGTGAGCCTTCCATGCAGCAAAGTCGGCGGCCAGCTCCTCGTGACTCTCGGGCAGCAGGTCAATATTGCCCGCAAAGGCCGAAGGCCCAGCGTAAGGGGAGCGGAAGAAGTCCGTGGGGTTGACGGGCAGGACTTGCCAGTAGCGCATGCCCATAGCGGCCAGATGGTCGATAAAGCGACGCGTGGGCGCACCGATTGTGCCGGGCTTGCCGTCATCGGTCGGCACCGAGGTGATGTGGCACACAACGCCCGCGCCATGATCGAGCGGCTCCTGCAGGCGCTTCTCGGCATGGTGATAGATGATCGAAGAGCCCAGCGGGTACAGGTCGAGCGTGACGGTACCGTTGTGGATCTCGCACTCGTGACCGCTGATCACGTCGCTCGCGCATTCGCCGAGAGCCGGAATCGTCACGCGGTGCGAATTGCGCAGGCTGCGGTTGATGATAACCGTCGCGGCCTCGCCGTCTTTGCCCGTGCGGGTGTAAGCCAAGACTTCGTCGTTGAGCGCAAAGGCCTTGATCTCGCCATCGACCATAAAGGGCAGCGCACGGCGCACGGCAGACGCGTTCTTAACGATGGCCAGTGTGTCGAAGTCGTGGAGTTGGTCCTTGGTCGGCAGGGTGCGGCGGTTGCCCGGGTCGGTAAGGCCCTCCAAGCCGTACTCGTCGCCGTAATAGATTGAGGGTACACCCGGGAAGGTCATCTGCATGAGCGTCGCCAGCCAAAAACGGCTCTTGGCCAGGCCCATCGAGTTATCGTCCAGGCGCCATTTGCTGCGCTCGCTCTCGGGCAGCTGCGACTCGTCGGGGCCACCGCCAAGCACCGAGATGATACGCGGACGGTCGTGGCTCGAAAGCAGATTGAGCGCGCAGGCCAGTGCCTCGCGCGGGTAGTTCTCGCGCAGGGTTTCGATATCCTCGGCTGCCTGGTAAGCGTTCTTGTAGCCCATCAAAAAGCCGATGACCATGTCGCGGAAGGGGTAGTCCATGGCGGAGTCGAGCTCCGAGCCCTGCAGATAGCGACGCAGGTGGCCATAGCTGATCTTGTTGGAGGCGTCTTCCCAGACTTCGCCGAGCAGCAGCGCATCGGGCTTCTCGGCGAGTACGGCCTTTTTGATCTCGGCCAGGAAGTCGTCGGAAAGCTCGTCGGCCACATCGAGTCGCCAGCCATGGGCACCGGCGCGCAGCCATTTACGGATCACGCCGTCCTTGCCCAGGAGCCGCTCGCGCACCAGTTCGGAATTCTCGTTGATGGCGGGCATGTTGCCCACGCCCCACCAGCAGTCATACGAACCGTCCTCATGGAAGTAAAACGCATCGCGCCACGGTGAGTCCTCGCTCTGCCATGCACCGACGCCGGGATAGTTGCCGTAGCGGTTAAAGTAGATCGAGTCGTCGCCCGTATGGTTGAAGACGCCGTCCAGGATGATGGAAATGCCGAGCTTCTCGGCCGCCTCGCACAGCTCCGTAAAGTCCTGCTCGGTGCCCAGAATCGGGTCTATTTTGGTGTAGTCGGCCGTATCGTAGCGGTGGTTGCTCGCGGCCTCAAAGATGGGGTTGAGGTAGATGGCCGTAAAGCCTAGCTCGGCAATGCGGGGCAGGTCATTTTGGATACCCTTGAGCGAACCGCCGTAAAAATCCCAGGTCTTGATGGAGCCGTCTTCGGCACGCTCGTACTCGGGCGGTTCGTTCCAGTCTTCGACCATGCGGCGCTGGATTCCTTTGCGCGGTTTTTCAACTTCGGTAAGCGTGCGCTCGCGCCAGTTTTCGTCGCGGGCATAGCGGTCGGGGAAGATCTGGTAGACCATGCCACGCTCGTACCACTCGGGACGAACATCGCGGTGCTTGTAGACGGTAATCTGGAAGGACGGGACCTCGGCGTAGTTGTAGGTTACGCCCTCGCCACCGGTGCGACCCTGCGGTGCGCCCAAACGGACCTCGGGCTGGCCCTCGATATTGCAGATAAAGCTGTACCAGACAAGACAGGGCTCGGTGCACTCAAGCTCTACGGTAAATATGCCGTCGCCCTCGTGCGTCATGGGATACAGAGACTCACCGATTTCATCGACCCAGGTACGCAGGGTAAGCGTTGCCTGGTTGGGGTCGGCATCCTCCAAAATCACCGAGAGCGAAACGGAAGTTCCAGTGGTCACAGCGCCAAACGGAGTGCGAAACTGCGGCAGACGGCTGTTGTGAATCAATCTCATAATACGGTCCAGTTCAATAGAATCACGGCCTGCGGGCCATGGGCTTTACGCACAAGATATAAGTATATCTGTTGTATACAGGCTGTATAAAAAACATCCGTTTACCATCGGCGAACGGTTGTCCTAGAAAATCGTTTTACCACGCAAATTATCGCGATATTTAAAAACGTCTATACCGATACTATTTGTAGCCAACCAAAAGTACTTCGGTTTACTACGACGAATTGAATGATCTCAACCACAGTCATTTTGGTGATATTAAAACCGCAGGTAGAAGCGTTCTTAATTTTCGAAGATTACTCGCCGTGGTCGGCCGGAGCCATTTTGTCGTAGTAAACCGGCCCTCTTTTTAATGCGAAGTTCAACGCAAAAGAGGGCGCCTGGTTGGGGCGCCCTCTTTTGCGTTGAGGATTTAGTTTTAATCGTCCGGATTAGCGGCGCTTGCGGGCGGCCGTTGCCTTGCGGACGGAGGTCTTCTTGGTCGGAGCCTTTTCCTCGGCCGAAACGGCGGGGGAGACCGGGGTCTCCTTGGCGGGCTCGGTCTTTGCCTTAGCCTTGGGAGCGGCCTTAACCTCGGCAACCTTCGGAGTCGGCTCGGCCTTTACTGCGGGCTTGTCCTCGGCCTTAGCCTCTGCCTTGGGAGCTTCAGCCTTGGTCGTGGTCTTCTTGGCCGTCGTCGCGGCGCGTTTGCGCGTGGTGGTCTTGGCGGCCGGCTTTGCCTCGACAGCTGCCTCAGCCTTAGACTCAGCGGGCGTCTCCTCGACTTTAGCGGCCGGCTTTGCAGTAGCCTTCGGGGCCGTCTTCGCGGCGGCCTTCGTCGTAGCGGCCTTGGCCGTCGTCGACTTCGTAGCCGTGGTCTTCTTGGCTGCCGTTGCCTTCTTGGTGGTTGCAGCCGTCTTCTTGGCAGCGGTCTTGGCCGGAGCCTTTGCCGCAGGCTTAGCCTCGGCGGCGGCCTTTACCTCGGGAGCAGCCTCGACCTCGTTGGCCTTCTTGGCAGCGGCGGTCGTGCGCTTGCGCGTGGTCGATGCCTTGGCAGTAGTTGCCTTGGCAGCGGTGGTCTTGCTCGCAGCGGCCTTCGTGGTCGTAGCCTTCTTAGCCGTCGTCTTGCGAGCCGTCGTCTTCTTGGCGGCAGGCTTCGCTGCGGGCTTCACCTCAGGATCGGCTTTAACCGGGTCAGCTTCAGCCGGCTTCTCCTCGACCTTGGGCTCCTCAGCAGCAGCGGGCTCCTTAACGGGCGCCGCAGGCTCGGCCTCATCAGCAACCGGCTCCTCTACGGCCGTAGCAGCCTCCACAGCCGCCGGGCGCTCAATCTCCGGGTGCATAAAGAAGTACAGGTCCAGATACTTGTCGGCCGAGCGCGTCCAGCTAAAGTCCTGGCTCATGGCCTGCGTGACTAGCTGGTTCCATGCCTCACGGTTATCCCAGAACAGGCGTGCTGCGCGGAACACCGCGTCGCCCATCTCGTCGCCGTTAAAGTTGGTAAACGAGAAGCCCGTGCCCTCGCCGGTAAACTCGTTATACGGGATCACGGTGTCCTTCAGGCCACCGGTCTCGCGCACGATGGGCAGTGTGCCGTAGCGCATGGCGATGATCTGCGACAGGCCGCAGGGCTCAAACTTCGAAGGCATCAGGAACATATCGGCGGCAGCGTACATGCGCTGCGACAGCGCCGGATCGAACTCGATGCGCGCGGCCATGGTGCCGGGGTACTTGTCCTGGAAGTAGCGCAGACCGTCCTCGTAGTCGCGGTCGCCGGTGCCCAGCACGGCCACCTGAACGCCGCCGGACAGGATGCGGTCGAGCGCGTACATGACCAGGTCCATGCCCTTCTGGCGCGTCAGGCGCGTGACCATCACCATAAGCGGGCGGTCGTCGCGCACCTCGAGCCCCAGTTCCTCCTGCAGCTTGGCCTTGCACACGGCCTTGCCGGAACGGTCGTCAACCGTGTAGTTGGCGGCAATGCGCTTGTCGGTTGCCGGGTCAAAGGCCGCCACGTCAATGCCGTTGAGGATGCCCTGCAGCGCGTAGGAACGCTCGCGCAGTACGCCGTCCAGGCCCTCGCCAAACTCGGGCGTCTGGATCTCGCTCGCGTAGGTGGGGCTCACCGTGGTGATGGCGTCGGCATAGTGCAGCGCGCCCAGCATGTAGTTGATGCTGCAGGCGTCGCAGCGCAACTGCGTGGCGGCCGCCGGAATATGCGCCACACCCAGGATGTCCTCCATCACGGTGTCGCTAAACTGGCCTTGGAACGCCACATTGTGGATCGAGAACACGGTCTTGACGCGGTCATAGAGCGGCAGGCCCTGGTAGAACTCGCGCAAGAACACGGGTGCCAGTGCCGTTTGCCAGTCATTGCAGTGCAGGATGTCGCACTCAAAATCGGCCGGCAGGTGCTGCAGGCTCTCGGTGATGGCCTTGGAGAAGAACGCAAAACGCTCGCCGTCGTCAAAGAAGCCGTACGGATAATCGCGCGCAAAGTAGCGCTCGTTGTCCACGAACATATAGGTGACGCCGTCGTGCTCGAGCTTCTCCAGCCCGCAGTACTCGTTGCGCCAGCCCAGGCTCACGTAAAAGTCGGAAAAGTGCTCCATCTGCGCCTTGTACTCATCCTTGATGGTGGCGTACTTGGGCACCATCACGATGACTTCGGCGCCGGCGCGCACGAGCGCCGCAGGCAGCGAGCCCGCCACGTCGCCCAGGCCACCGGTCTTAACAAACGGTGCGCACTCGGCCGAGGCAAACACGATCTGCATCTTTTTGCTGGAATCTGCCATATTGTCTCCCATGTTGCAATTCGAGAATAGCCGCCTGGCGCTAACCGGGCGGCTATTCTACATGTTACGAGCGATGTTGCGGTGCCAACGTTAACGTACGATGGTGGTGTCGGAAGTTAACGGAGCCTTGCCCAGCACCAGGATGTTCTCGGGCGTGCCGCGAAGCTCGGTGTTGGTGGGAACCACGTTGTTCTTGTCCAGAATGGCGTTCTCAACGCGTGCGCCGCTCTTGATGACACAGCTCTGGTTGATGATCGAGTTGGTCACCGAGGCGCCCTCCTCGACCACGACGCCGCGCGACAGGATCGAATTGCGCACGGTGCCCTTGATGATACAGCCGGCCGAGATGATCGAGTTGCACGCGTGGCTACCGGTCGCATAGCGCGAAGGCGGCACGTCGTGAGCCTTGGTCAGGATCGGGCGCTCGGGATCGAAGAGCTGGTCGGCCACGGTTTGGTCAAGCAGGTCCATGCTGCGGCGATACAGCGACTTCTCGCTAAACACGCCCACGACCTCGCCCTTGTACTCGTAGCTGCACACGTCGATGTTGCCAAAGTCGCCCTGGAGTGCCTCGAGCAGGTCCAGATAGTCGGCGGCCTGGTAGTGGTCGATAATCTCGAGCAGCGTCTCGCGGTTGACGATGCAGCAGTCCATAGAGGCGTTGTCGCCGTACGCGACGCCGGCGCTCACGCCCGTCAGGCGACCGTTCTCGTTAATCTCGAGTTTGGTCTCGTCATCGACGTTGCGCGTGGCCTTGCAGTACACCACGGTCATCTGGGCACCGGAGTTCTCGTGCGCGTCGATGATGGTGTTGAGATCCATGTTAAAGATGATGTTGGTGCCCATCATCACAACATAGGGCTTGTCCGAGCGCTGGAACAGCGTCTTGTTGGAGATGATGTCGCGCAGCAGGAAGCGCATGCCGCCCTTGGTGGTGCCATACGCGTTGCCGGGCACCATGAACAGGCCGCCCTTCTTGCGGTCCAGGCCCCAGTCCTTGCCCGAGCCAACGTGGTCGATCAGCGAGCGGTAGTTGCCCGGCATGACGACGCCGACGGTCTTGATGCCGGCATTCATCATGTTGGACAGCGGAAAGTCGATCAGGCGGTAGCGGCCCAAAAAGGGAACGGACGCGATGGGGCGGTCCTTGAGCAGGACGCTGCCGTAGCTCGAAGAGTAGTTAGCGGTGATATAACCGATGGCCTTGCGATTGATCATCGGATCATTCCCCCTTCCCGATAACGACGTCATTTCCAACGACGGCCGTATCCTTGGTGGTATCGACAGAGCCGAGCTTCACGCCCTCTTCGACCGTGGAGTTCTCGCCCAAAATAGCGCGGCAGATGTGCGCGCCGCTCTTAACGTGCGCACCCGGCAGCAGCACGGAGTCCTCGACCACGGCGCGCTCCTCGATGATGACATCGGTCGAAAGGATCGAGTGGCGAGCGGTGCCGTAGATCTTGCAGCCGTTGGAGACCAGGCAATCGTCCAGGCGGCCGTCCGGGCCAATGTAGTGCGGCGGACGCGTGGTGATGTTGGACATGATGGGGAAGTGCATGTCAAACAGATCGAACTCGGGGTTGTTGCCCAGCAGGTCCATCGAGGTCTCGTGGAAGCTGGCAATGGTGCCGACGTCCTTCCAAAAGCCGTGGAACTCGTAGCTGTACAGGCGCTTGTTCTCGCCGAGCAGCTTGGGGATGATGTCCTTGCCAAAGTCGTGGCTCGAACGCTGGTCCAGAGCGTCCTCCTCGAGCGCCTCGATCAGCACGTCGGCCGAGAAGATGTAGATGCCCATGGACGCGAGATTCGAATCGGGCTTATCGGGCTTCTCGGTGAACTTGGTGATGCGGCCGTCCTCGGGGTCGGTGGTCAGGATGCCAAAGCGGCTGGCCTCTTCCCACGGCACGGGCATGACGCTCACCGTGAGGTCGGCGTTGTTCTCAATGTGCGTCTTGAGCATCTTACGGTAGTCCATGCGATACAGGTGATCGCCCGAAAGAATCAGGACGTACTTGGGGTCGTTGGCCTTGATGTAGTCGAGGTTCTGCGTAATGGCGTCGGCCGTGCCCGCATACCATGCGCCGCCGGTCTGCGTCTCGTACGGCGGCAGGATCGATACGCCGCCGTCACGGCTGTCCAGATCCCAGGCCTCGCCGGAGCCCACATAGGCATGCAGCAGGAAGGGACGGTACTGCGTCAGAACGCCCACCGTGTCGATGCCCGAGTTGGAGCAGTTGGACAGCGAAAAGTCGATAATGCGGAACTTGCCACCAAAGCTAACCGCCGGCTTAGCGATCTTTTGGGTGAGTGCCCCCAATCGGCTGCCCTGTCCTCCTGCGAGGAGCATCGCGATGCATTCTTTCTTACTCATCGATTTCTCCTTCTGTCATCGATGTTCCTAAACCCATTAGCGACGGGCGCGGCGCAACGTCACGCCCGTCGAGTAATGCCGTGCTGGCATAGGGGAGCTCGTGCGCCTTTACGCGTGCCAGATCTCGTCGCGGTACTCGCGAATGGTGCGGTCGCTCGAGAACCAGCCGCTCGAGGCGGTGTTGAGCAGTGCCTTGCGGTTCCAGGTCTCCTGGTCGCCGTAGCTGCCCGTGAGCTTCTCCCACGCATCCACGTAGCTGCGGAAATCGGCCATGACCAGGTCGGGGTCGTTGTTGTTCATGAGCTCGTTGTAGATGCTCTCAAAGTTGCCCGAAAGACCCGCAAAGGTGTTGTCCTTGAGCTCGTCCATCACGCGGCCCAGACGCTCACGGTCGCCGTTGAGGGTATCCCACGCAAAGTAGCTGTTCGATGCCCAGAGCTGCTCGACCTCGGGGGCGGTCAGACCAAAGATGGCCTCGTTCTCGCGACCGGCCAGGTCGGCGATCTCGATGTTAGCGCCGTCGAGGGTGCCCAGCGTAATGGCACCGTTCATCATGAGCTTCATGTTGGACGTGCCCGAGGCCTCCTTGCCGGCCGTGGAGATCTGCTCCGAAATCTCGGCGGCGGGGTAGATGAGCTGGGCGTTGCTCACGCGGAAGTTGGGGATAAAGCAGACCTTCATGACCTCGTTGACGCGCGGATCGTTGTTGATGACGTCGGCCACGGAGTTAATGAGGCGGATGGTCTCCTTGGCAAAGGTGTAGCTCGAGGCAGCCTTGCCGCTAAAGATGAAGGTCGTCGGCGTCACGTGGAAGTTGGGATCGGCGATGCGACGGTTGTAGATGTCCATCACCTTCATGATGTTCATGAGCTGGCGCTTGTAGGCATGGAAGCGCTTCACCTGGACATCGAAGACGGTGTTGGGGTCAATGATCAGACCGGTTTCGGACTTGACATAGGCGGCCAGGCGCTCCTTGTTGGCGCGCTTGGAGGCACCCACGGCCTTCAGGAACTCGGTGTCGTTTTGGAACTCTTTGAGCTTCTCCAGTTCAAAGGCGTCCTTAAGCCAGCCGTCGCCAATGGCCTCGGTCACGAGCTTGGCATAGGTGGGGTTGGCCTCGGCAAAGAAGCGACGGTGCGAGATGCCGTTGGTCTTGTTGTTGAACTTCTCGGGCGCCAGGGCGTAGAAGTCCTTGAGCACGATGTTCTTGATGATGTCGGAGTGGATCTTGGCCACGCCGTTGACGCTGTGGCTGCAGATCACGGACAGGTTGGCCATGCGAATCTCGCCGTCCCACAGGATGGCGGTCTGGCGCAGACGCTCCTGCCAGCCCTCCTGCGTGGTGTCGAACGACTCGTGCCAACGACGGCTGATCTCGTCGATGATCTGGTACACACGGGGGAGGAGCTTGGAGAACATGCCGATGGGCCACTTCTCCAGGGCCTCGGGCAGGATGGTGTGGTTGGTGTAGCTCACGACCTGCGTCACGATGCTCCAAGCGTCATCCCACTCGAGCTTTTTCTCGTCGATGAGGATACGCATGAGCTCGGGACCGCACATGGCGGGATGCGTGTCGTTGGTGTGGATGGCCACAAACTGCGGCAGCAGCTCCCAGTTCTCGCCGTGCTCCTTCTCAAAGGTGTCGAGCAGGCTGTAGATGCCGGCCGAGACAAACAGGTACTCCTGCTTCAGGCGCAGCAGACGGCCGTGCTCGCCGGCGTCGTTGGGGTAGAGGATGGCGCTGATGGCCTCGGCCTCGGCGCGCTCGGCATCGGCCAGGGCATAGTCGCCGCGGTTGAAGGCCTCAAGGTCAAAGTGCTCCTCGACCGGCTCGGCGGCCCAGACGCGCAGCTTGTTGACGGTCTCACCGGCATAGCCCACCACGGGGATGTCATAAGGGACGGCCAGAATGTCCTGCGTGTCCACCGTGCGGTAGAACGTGCGTCCGTTCTCCTCAAAGCCCTCGACGTGGCCGCCAAACTTAATGGTCACGGCCTTGTCCTGACGTCGGACCTCCCAGGGATAGCCGTGGGTGAGCCACTCGTCCGTGGCCTCGACCTGGCTGCCGTTGACGATCTCCTGCTTAAACAGGCCGTAGCGGTAGCGCATGCCGTTGCCGTAGCCGGCGATGCCCTCGGCTGCCATGGAATCCAGGAAGCATGCGGCCAGACGGCCCAGGCCACCGTTGCCCAGCGCCGGATCGGGTTCCTGGTTCTCGATGACGGAAAGGTCGAAGCCCATGTCGTCGAGCGCCTCGGCGACCATGTCGCGCACGCCAAAGTTGAGCAGGTAGTTGTCGAGCAGGCGGCCGATCAAAAACTCGATCGAGAAGTAGTACACGCGCTTCTTGCCCTCGGCGGTGGCACGGGCGTCGCTCTTGGTGGCAACGGTGCGGGCCTTCTCGGCCACGAGCTTGGCCAGGGCGTTAAAGCGGTCCAGATCGCTGGCGGCCTCGACGCTCTTGCCGCTAATGCTCATGACGGCATCGCGATAGAGCTCGGTAAACTCCTGCTTGTTGTCGAAGATCTTATTCATACGTTCCTTTCCCCCGGGGATGTTTCTCCCGGAACGGTTATGACTTGTATCCTACGCCCCCACGGGACGGGTAATTGCACCCGTAACGCTTTTGTTACGCTTTCTTGGCAGGAGCCTTAACAGCGGCTGCCTTGGCCTTGGGAGCAGTCTTTTTGGTGACCGCCTTCTTGGCCGTGGTGGTCTTGGCCGAAGCCCTGGCAGCGGGCTTGGCAGCCTTCGCCTTTGCCGGAGCCTTCTTAACAGCCGCAGGCTTGGGCTTTACCGAGGACGCACGCTTGCGCGTCGCCTTCTTGGGCTTCTCGACCACGGGCGGCTTATAGCTGCTGGGCCCGCGGCGCTTAAGCACCACGCCTGCCAGGCCGGGCACCTTAATCTCAATGGAGTCCATCTGCCCGTTCCAGGGATAGGGCTCGCTCGAGCAGGTGTAGGGTTCCTCACCGGCATAGCCGCTGCCGCCAAACTCGGGACGGTCGGAGTCAAAGATGACCTCCCAGTCGCCCTCGCGCGGCACTCCCACGCGGAAGCTCTCGTAGCTCGCCGGATCAAAGTTGATCAGGATCACCAAGTCGTCATCGACGTCCTCGCCCTGACGCACAAAGCTCACGATGGACTGTTTGGAGTTGTCCGCGTCGATCCAGGTAAAGCCGTCGTCGGTGTAGCCGCGCTCGTACAGAGCGGGCTCGGCGGTGTACAGGTGGTTGAGCGCCTTGATGAACGCCTGATGATGACGGTGGGTCTCGTACTCCTCGGTCAGGAACCACTGGATGGACTCGTAGTAGCGCCACTCAATAAACTGGCCGATCTCGTTGCCCATAAAGTTGAGCTTGGCACCGGGATGCGTCATCTGGTAGAAGGCCAGCGTGCGCAGTCCGGCAAACTGGCGCCACCAGTCGCCCGGCATGCGGCCGATGAGCGAGCACTTGCCGTGCACGACTTCGTCGTGGCTCAGCGGGCAGATGAAGTTCTCGGTAAAGGCGTACATGATGGAGAACGTGAGCAGGCCGTGGTTGCCGGGGCGCCACGGAAAATCGGTCTGCATGTAGTGCAGGGTGTCGTTCATCCAGCCCATGTCCCACTTGTAGTGGAAGCCCAGGCCGCCGTCCTGCGGCGGATAGGTCACAAGCGGCCACGCGGTGGACTCCTCGGCCATCATCATCACGTCGGGGTAGTGCGCCTCTACAGCGCAGTTGACCTGACGGATAAACGCGCTGGCGTCCAGGTCCTCCTCGGTACCGTACTTGTTGAACTTCTTTTGGCTGGGATCGTCAATGCCAAAGTTGAGGTACAGCATACTGGACACGCCGTCCATGCGAATGCCGTCCACGTGGAAGTTCTCGAGCCAGTACAGCACGTTGGAGACCAGGAAGGAGCGGACCTCGCCGCGGGCGAAGTCAAACTTGTGCGTGCCCCAGTTGGGGTGAATCTCGTGCTCAAACAGCATGTGGCCGTTAAAGGTGGCAAGGCCGTGGGAGTCGGCGCAAAAACCGCCGGGAACCCAGTCCATGATCACGCCGATGCCCGCCTCGTGGCACGCATCGATAAAGTGCATGAGCTGCTGGGGGTTGCCGTAGCGCGACGTGGCGGCGTAGTAGCCGGTCGTTTGGTAGCCCCAGGAGCCATCGAAGGGATGCTCCATAAGCGGCATGACCTCGATATGCGTGTAGCCCATGTCGTGCACGTAGTCCACGAGCTCCACCGACAGGTCGTCGTAGGTGTAGAACTCGCCGCGCTGCGCGGGGAAGGGGTCCATGGGTCCGGGGTAATTGCCGTACTCGTCGGGCTCGCCCTGCGGCGCGTCGCCGTGGCGCTTCCACGAGCCAATATGCACCTCGTAGATGTTGAGCGGCTGCGACATGTGGTTATGGCTGGCGCGGCGCTTGAGCCATGCAGCATCGTTCCACTGGTAGCCATCGAGGGTCCACAGCACGCTGGCGGTACCCGGAGGGCATTCGGCCTTAAAGGCGTACGGATCGGCCTTGTAGAGCTTTTCGCCCTCATTGGTTTCGATAAGGTACTTATAGAGCTGACCCTGCTCGGCGCCAGGAATGAAGCCTTCCCAAATAGAGCTCGTATGCACGGGCACCAGCGGGTTGGCCTGTTCATCCCAGTCGTTAAATTCGCCAATGACGTGAACGCTCTTTACGTCGGGCGCCCAAACGCAAAAGCGCCAGCCGCGCGTACGGTTCTGCGTGTCGGGGTGAGCGCCCATCTTTTCCCAGCTGCGCTCCCACATTCCAATGCCAAACAGGTAGACATCGTCCTTGGAGAGCTCCGGTGCGTGCGGGGCGGCTTTACGGGTAGCAGGCTTTTTGGTTGCTGGCTTTAGCTTTGTATCGCTCACGTTTGATCCCATCATGACGCGGCAGCGTGTTGCCTTGGTGACTAGATGCGAAAGGTCCAAGGCTGCACGAATCGAAGGGACGGCGATAGTTCTATGATTCGTTCCACCTCGCGTGCTCGGTGGAACTTTCGGCAGAAACTACGATAACACCTGTACGTTACTTTTATGAACGAAAGAGGATTTGCGGGGGCGTTTAATCGGTAAGCGCCATGTTTATACCACTTGCAGAATTGACGTGGTAAAACTCTTGACAGTTTTATCAATTAGCGTTTCTAGATTGTTAGGTTGACGTTTGGTAAAACGTTTTTAGCAGGTTGTTTACC
>CATZRJ010000038.1 GCA_958423535.1 uncultured Collinsella sp. | reverse complement strand
CTGGGCGCCTTGTAAGTGCTCGAAAGGCTGGCGGTGCCGGTCTCGAGTGCCGCGGAAAGCGTAACGACCTTAAACGTTGAGCCCGGCGTGTACAGCGCGTCCATGGCGCGATTGTACATGGAGCCGTCCTCGCCGCCGCCCGTCTGCAGCAGGGCATCGATGTTGGTGTTGTCGTAGGTGGGCGAGCTGGCACATGCGAGCACCGCGCCGGTACGCGGGTCGATGACCACTACAGCGCCCTTAAAGCCCTTGAGCGCCTGCTCGGCCGCCGTCTGGATACGCGAGTCGATGGTGAGCTTGGCGGTGTTGCCCGGCTGGGTCTGGCCCGCGAGCGACGCGATGGCGTTGTTCCAGCTGGAGTAGTCCTTAGAACCGGTGAGCGTGTCGTTCATGACGCTCTCGATGGCGGTGGTGCCATACTGCTGGCTCACGTAGCCAACCACGTGCGCTGCCAGGTTACCGTTGGGGTAGGAGCGTACGTAGGTGCCGTCCTCCTGCTGCAGCGACTCGGCCAGCGTCACGCCGTCGGACGTGATGATGGAGCCGCGCTGGATGTACTTGGAGCGGGCGATGGTGTGGTTGTTGGTCGGCATGTCCTGATAGTCCTTGGCCTTAATGACCTGGACATAGGTGAGGTTGCCGATAAGGATGGCGAACAGCGCCGTAAAGGCGAGCACCGCGCGGGTTAGACGGTTGGCGAGCGCAACGCGGCCGAGCACACCGGATTCAGGCGTGTCGAGCAGGCGACGGCGCATGCGCGAGCCGACGGAATGGCTGCCGCTGCCGTAGGAAGACGAGGTGGCAAAGCGCGTGCCCGTCGGGGCGGCGGCAGATGCGACCTGATCATCGGTGATGGCGGCCATGGTGCCGGTGCCGGTAAGCTCCGCCTCGCGTCCGGTCGCCTCGTCACCGGCACGTAGCAGGAGCGCGACGATGATAAAGCTTGCCAGCAGCGAGGAGCCGCCCTGGCTCATAAAGGGCAGGGTGACGCCGGTCAGCGGGATCAGGCGGGTTACGCCGCCCACGATCAAGAAGGCCTGGAAGCTGATGGCTGCCGTAAGACCGGTGGCGCTAAAGGCGGCAAGGTCGGACTTTGCGCGGGCAGCTGTGGTCAGGCCGCGAACGGCAAAGAGCATAAACAGGATGAGCACGGCGCCGCCGCCCAAAAGACCCATCTCCTCGCCGATGGCCGAGAAGATAAAGTCGGACTCGACGACAGGGATGTTGTTGGCCATGCCGTTGCCGATGCCAACACCGACCAGGCCGCCATCGGCAAGCGAGAAGAGCGACTGGACGATCTGGTAGCCCTGGCCTTGGGCGTCCTTAAACGGATCGACCCAAACCTGGAAGCGCACCTGAACGTGCGACAGGAACTTGTAGGCGCCCACGGCTCCAACGGCTAAGAGCGCAAGGCCGATAACGACATACGAAAAGCGCCCCGTGGCAACGTAGAGCATCAGCAAGAAGATGGTGTAGAACAGCACGGCCGAACCCAGGTCGCGTTCGAAGACGACGACGAGCAGGCACACACCCCACACGGCAAACAGCGGCAGCAGCAGTCGCAGGCGAGGGATCTTAAAGCCCAGGATCTTGCGGTTGGAGATGGAGAGCAGCTCGCGGTTCTCGGCCAGGTACCCGGCCAGGAACAGCACGATAAAGACCTTGGCGAACTCGCCGGGCTGGATGGTAAAGCCCGCGATGCGAATCCACAGCTTGGAGCCCGAGATCGTGGTGCCGATAAAGATAGGCAGCATCAGCAGAATGATGCCGATGATGCCAAAGGTGTACTTGTAGCGCATGACCACGTCGAGGTTTTTGACTAGTGCAAGCGTTCCCACCATGAGCGCCACCGAGACAAACAGGATGATGAGCTGTGAGATGGCGAGAGCGGGGGCGAGACGCGTCACGAACGTGATGCCGATGCCCGAAAGTATAAATACGATGGGTAGGATGGCGGGGTCGGCACCGGGCGCCAAGATGCGCACGGCAATGTGGGCCGCGGCAAAGGCGGCAAAGAGGCCGATCGGTACGGCGAGCGTCTCAAAGGAGATGGCAGCGCCCGCGGTGAGCACGTACATCGCATACAGCAGGATGACGGGGAACGCCGAGGCGATGAGCAAGAGCAGCTCGGTGTTGCGGCGACTCATAAGCGGCACTCCCTTTCTAATTCTTATCGGAGGCTTCGGCCTCGGCGGACTGTTCGGCGGTTTTCTCGGAATCTGATTCGGAGGTCGATCCCTGATTGGTGTTGTCGCGAATCGTTTGCGCGTCGATCACCTGGCGGGTCTGCTCCTCGTCGATCTGGTGGCGGTACTTGGATATCGTGTCCTGCGCATCGTCGACACTTGTTTGCGGAATACCCGCCTTGAGGCGGTTTTGCGTGTCTTCGGGCAGGTCGGATAGCTTGATGCTGGTTTCGCTTTCGAGCCAGTGGAGCTTGAGTCCGAGCGGCTTGCCGGGCAGGCCGCGCCAGACGGCGACATTGCCCTGGTAGGTACCCAGGTAGTACGAGCCGGTGACACCCGTGTAGGCCCAGATGCCAGCTGCCAGCACAAAGACGAGGGCCAGGATGGCGGCGATAGTAATGTTGCGGCGACGCACGCGCTGCGCCTCACGCATAACGCCATCGTCAACCAAGTCAACGACTACTACGGTCACGTTGTCGTGGCCGCCGGCGGCAAGCGCCGCGTCCACTAGGTTGTCGACGCAGATTTGCGCGGTTGAGGACTGCGTGGCGATGTTCTCGATATCGCTATCGGGAATCATGCTCGAAAGGCCGTCGGAGCACAGGATCAGACGGTCGCCTTCCTCGATATGCAGAGTGAAGTGGTCGGCATACATAGCGGGGTCCGAGCCCAGCGCGCGGGTGATGACCGAACGGTTGGGGTGGACGCGAGCCTCATCTGCCGTGATCTCGCCGGCGTCCACGAGCTCCTCCACGTAGGAGTGGTCGCGGGTCACGCGGATGAGCGTGCCCTCGTGGAGCAGGTAGGCGCGAGAGTCACCCACGTGGGCGATGGCGAGCGTGTCGTTTTCGATATAGGCGCAAGTGGCTGTGCAGCCCATGCCGGGCTTGCCCAGGCCATTCAAGGCAGCCTCGATTACGGCGGCGTTGGCGGCCTCGACGGCTGCCGCCAGGCGTGCGGCGTCGGCAGACTGAGGAGCTGTCTTGGCGATGGTCTCGACAGCGATAGAAGAGGCCACCTCGCCGGCAGCGTGACCACCCATGCCGTCGCATACGCAAAAGAGCGGCGACTGCACCAGGTAGGAATCCTCATTGTGCGGGCGCACGCAGCCAACGTCGGAGCGGGCGCCCCACATGAGTTGCGTGGTGGTGCCGGCATCATAGGTCGAGTCGGTCTCGATGCGCTCCTCGGTTAGGGGTTCAAAGCTCATGGTCGAGCCGGGGTCTTTGAGCTTGGCCTCAACGGCGGCAACGTCGATTTCGGCTGTGTCACCGGGAGAGACGGTGTCGGTCTCGGCGTTTGATTCGGAATCGCCGGTGTCCGGGGAGTCGGGCTCCTCGGAAACGCGGGCGGTCGACTCGTCATCTTGCGGGTTGACGTCTATAGGCTCGGGCGTCGCAAAGTGCGACGGCGCGGGCGTGTTTTGCGACTGGGCGGCGGGCTCGGCCACGGCATCGGACTCGCTTGCGGGCGCAGGCTGCGGGGTCTTGGGTGCAGGGCCGTCCTCGGGGGATGTCCCCGCCTCGGGCGCCGGCGTAGACGCGGGCGCAACCTCGGATGCCGGGGCTATGGGAAACGCCGGCGCGGCGGGCTCGGGTGCTGCAAACACCGCAGCGCTCTCGTTGATTGCCGCGGCGACGGGCTCTGCAAAGTGAGCCGGTGCCGGGGTTGCTTCGGGCGCTGTGGGCTGTTCCGCAGCATGTGCGCCGATGGGCGCTGCTGCGGCATCCTCTTCGCCCTCGTTATCGGCGAGATCCGAAATATCATGCGTTACATGCGAAAGAGGCAGGGAGAACACGGTGTCCTCGGGCTCCACGGGTGTGGAGCCCGCCGGAGCGGCGTGGGCCGGTGCAGCTACGGCGGCAGCCGGTGCCTCGGTCATGGTTGCGGACTTGTTCTCCTCGTCGATCATCGACGGTTCACCTTCATGACCACGTCGCCAATCTGGACTTCGTCGCCCTCACGCAGCGTCGCGGGCTCCACGAGCTGGCGGCCGTTGACGAGCGTGCCGTTAAGCGAGTTGAGGTCCTCGATGATGAGTGCCGGTCCCTGCAGCGAAAAGCGTGCATGCGAGGCCGAGACAAACGGTTCGTTGATGCAGATGTCCGAGGACGGAGAGCGGCCCACGATGACGGGGCCGAGCATGTCTACATGGATGCCACGGATGCCGCGCGGACCCTTGTCCACATCGATCGTCCAGATAGCGGAGTCGCGGCGCTGGCCGCGTACGAGTCCCACGCCGGTTTTCATGACGGCGAACAGGAAGATGTAGAGCAGGGCGACCAGGACGATGCGGCCTGCAAAAAGGACGATATCGATGTTCATAAGCGACTATCCCCTAAATTCAAAGGTGCTCAGGCCAAACGTCAGCAGGTCGCCGTTGCGCAGCGGGCAGCGCGTGATGCGGCGGTTGTTGACGAGCGTGCCGTTGGTGGAATTGAGGTCCTCGATCGACCAGTCCGAACCGGTAAAGGTGAGCTGGGCGTGACGGCGCGACACGTTGGGGTCGCGCAGGGCGATGTCCGAAACCGAACGCTCGCGACCGATGGTCACCTGCGCGGAAGTGATGCTGTGGCTCTCGCCGCTCACGACGTCGACGAGCTGGGCGAGCGGGCGCTGCGGAGCGCGGGTGCTCGCCATGTTGGAGGCAATACCGGCCGCGGCGCCAAGGCCCACGGCGGCGCCGGTCGCGGCGGCTCCGCCCATGCCGGCGAGGGCGTCACGAGAGACGGTCTGCGGCACGGGGATGGGCGCGGCGGCGGGGTCGGGGACGTTGGGCGCAAAGGGATCGGCCACGGCGAGCGGGTCGGGAGCGGCGGCACGGGGCGACGGCTGCTGGGGCATGGCGGCGGGGTGCTGTTGCTGCGGAGCGGCGAATTGCTGCTTGCCGGCGCGGGGAGCGCTGACGGCGCGGCTTGCGGCCGAGTTGTTTTGGCCCAGGCCATTCTGGTAGGCGCGCTCTTCCTCGTACAGACGACCGAGCGTGGGGGCGTCGACGTTCTCGGCAAAGACCGAGAACTTACCGGCACGCAGCTGCGGGTCGATCATAAAGCGAACGAGGGGTTCGCCGACAAACACATAGTGGCGCTTTTCGGCCTGTGCCTTCACAAACTCGCGGACTTCGCGCGAAAGCTCGGGGTAGAACGGGGCGAGCATGGGATCGTCGTCGGCGGCGATCAGGATGGTATAGAGTGCCGGCGCGGTGTTGACGCCGTTGATCACCAGAGTCTGATCCTCCATGTCGCGAGCGGCCTGCTTGGCAAGCTTCTTAAAGGAGAACGGGGCACGGGTGGCACCGAAGATGCCGGCCACGTGGTCCTCGAAGATGTTCAGGAAGTTCACGAAAGATCACTCTCCGTATAGGTTCTTTGGTATCCGAGCAAATATAGGCATATCCCAACGATTATAGAGGATAGGGTTCCCGCAACCGCCGCCTTGACGACGACCGCGGCCGCAAGGCTGGCAATTTCCATATGGTGTGCAAGACAGAGCGACGCCGCGGAGCCTATTCCGCAGCCGGCGATGGCAGCGATTGCAGCCAGGTTCGAACCCTGCTCGGCACGCTTGGCATGGACGTTGAGCAGCAGAGATGTCAGTGCAGCTGTCGCCGCGACAAGCACGACGGCAGCCCAGAAGAGCATGTCTCCCAGCGCTGCGGCAACATTGCCGAGCCCCAGCACGCCTCCGGCGGAAAGCGCAACCGTAGCCAGGCGGCCAAAAAGCGCGCCCATCCCCGTGGCGGCCGCGGCGCTTGCCGGGCCGAGCCAAAAGGCCGCGATGCCGGCGGCGACCCCGGCGGCAAGGAGGACGTCGCCCGTTAGACAGCCAAGTGCCACCGCGCAGGTGAGCGCGGCGCTCGCGGCGGCCTCGGTGCGGCCCCAGGCAATCCACCAACCGGACATGCTGGCGGCAAAGAGCACCGCGACGGGCAGCATCGACAGGATGCCCTGCGCTTGCATGGTGGCGTTGGCCATAAGTACCAAAAAGCCCACGGCCGAGATAGCCGAGCCAATCTGCGGGGCCAGGCCGGCGGCCGCCCCAATCGCGATGGCCGCGGCAATAAGTCCGGGAAGCGCCGCGACGCCTGCCGTCTGCATGATCAGAAAGCTAAAGGCACCACACGTTAGCGCCGAGATGGCGCGCATGGTGTAATCGCGCGCGCGGCTCCATCGCGTGCCGGCCCAGCCGAGCGCGGGGTCGACCTCGATGGCGTCGTCCTCATAGGGCAGCGATTCGATATCGTCTGCCGTGCGCTCGTCATCCGACAGCTCGCCCACCATCTGCTCTAGGCTGCGACGGCCCTCGCGCACGCTGCCCAAGCCGGCGAGCAGCTGGTCGCAAAATGCCTCGATGCTGTTGGGGCGGTCTTGCGGCATGGGGGAGAGGGCGCTCATGAGCGCAGCCTCGGCTCCCGGGGGAAAGTGCGGGATGAGCTCGCTAGGGTAGGTGGCACCGCCGATGATGCGGCCGAGCGAGTCGCCGGGCGTGGCGGCCATAAAGGGGGCGCTGCCGCACAGGCCCTCGTAGATCACGCAGGCGAGGGCAAAGACATCGGCGCGCTCGTCAACCGTGCCAGTCTCGATGTCGAGCTGCTCGGGTGGCATGTAGCCGATGGTGCCGCCGCGCGAGCCGCCAAAGCCGCCGGCAGACGACAGCCGCGCCATGCCAAAGTCGGTGAGCTTTACATTGCCCGAGTGGTCGATGAGCACGTTGGCAGGCTTGATATCCAGGTGGAGCACGCCGTTGCTATGGGCGAAGGTGAGCGCCTGGCCCAGGGCATCGGCAATAGCCGCGGCCTCGTCAAAGGTAAGTGAGTGGCCGTCCACGCGGTGCAAAAACTCGGCCAGCGACATGCCATCGACATATTCCATAACCAGGTAGGCATAGGCTGTGTCGTGCGTAAAGTCGATGACCTGCACGATGTTGGGATGTTGAAGCATGGCGGCAGTGTGCGCCTCGCGCAGGACATCCATGATGTCGCTGGCGGGCATGCCGGAGCCGTTGATAAGGGGGATGCGTTTAATGGCGACGCGGCGGCGCAGGTGCGTGTCGCGGCAGATCTCGATGGAGCCAAAACCGCCGGTCGCAAGTGTCTCGAGCGGCTGGTACCGCTTGAGCAGCTCGCGAGAGCTGGTGCCCTCCAAAGGAACGTCCGGCGAGAACCGGGCGGTATGTTGCGAGAAAAGCGGCATGGCCAACCCTCGTGCGTTTAAAGTTCGTTTGCGAGTGGCGGGCGCGGAGCCGAGCCGTTCGCGGTGGCATAGATGCTGCTAGTGTAGCACGCTCGGGTGCATGGGGAGGATAGCGGGATGCGAGGCTGCCTGTCTGGCTTGGCCTTAGCGCTTCTTCTTGTTCTTCTTCTGCTTGCGTTTGGTCTCCTGGGGCTTGTCGCCCTGCTTGGCCTCGGCGGCGGCCTTCTCGGCCTTCATTTTCTTCTTCTTGGTCTCGATGCGGAGTTTTTTGTTGATACGGGCCTTGAGGAAGGGGCCGAACTGCTCGGCATCGCCGCGGACGAAGGTGTCCTTGGGGATCGTCACGCCCTGGTCGGCGAACATGGCTACAAAGATGCGCTCGCCGTCGAGCACGTGGTCGAGCTTCTCAAACGGGAAGAACTGCGACTTGCCGCTCTTGCCCCAAACCATCAGGCCATCCTCGTTGGCGGCGACGCGGCGATAGCGGCCACCCATGGACTCGTCGGCCTCAACGGCGTCGATAAAGTCGCGGGCGAGGGTGTGGTGCAGGTTCTTGCTCCACCAGGCCAAAAAGGCGCCGAACACGATCAGGACGACGCCAAACTTGATCCAGTTGCCGCCGGCCACCAGCATGCCGATGCCGATGAGCGCGGCAACTGCGGCGGCGACATACAGCGAGCCGCGACGCCTGGGCGAGGCGACCAGGCGGGCGAAGTCGGTGACCAGGTCGTTTTCGTACTGGTACTCGTTGAGGTACAGGATGCCGTCGTCGGCTGCGGCCTGCTCCTCGAGCGCGACCTCGACCTGGTCGGCTGCTTCGGAGGGAACGAGGTTGCTCTCTGCGTCTGCCATGCTCTTTGGACTCCTATCGCGGCGGGCTCGCCGTACGGGTTATTATGAATGCAGTATGCCGTGCGACTGCATGGCCGCCGCGGCAACAAGACTCAGTATACCCGGGGGAGCACCCATGGAATCGTTGTACCGAAAGTATCGCCCGCTCACCTTTGACTCCGTGGTGGGCCAGCAGCATATCGTCTCGACGCTCGAGCACGCCATCACCGAGGGGCGCCTGTCCCACGCCTACCTGTTCTGCGGACCGCGCGGCACGGGCAAGACCACCATGGCGCGCATTCTGGCCAAGGCGCTGCTGTGCCGCAATGCCGAGGCGGCGCGCGCCGAGGGTGCAAGCGGCTGCATGCCCGACGGTACTTGCGAGGAGTGCGAGCTCATTGCCGAGGGCAACCACCCGGATGTCTACGAGCTCGATGCCGCAAGCCGTACCGGCGTGGACAACGTACGCGAGGAGATCATCAACTCCGTCAACTTTGCCCCGGTGCGCGGCAAGTACAAGATCTATATCATCGACGAGGTTCACATGCTCACGACGGCGGCGTTCAACGCGCTGCTCAAGACGCTCGAGGAGCCGCCGGCGCACGTGATCTTCGTGCTGTGCACCACCGATCCGCAAAAGATTCTGGAGACCATCCTCTCGCGCTGCCAGCGCTTCGATTTCCACCGCATCGGCAACGAGGATATCGAGCATCGCCTGGCATACGTGTGCGAGCAGGAGGGCTTCGATTACGACGACGAGGCGCTCGCCATCGTGGCGCGCCATGCCAAGGGCGGCATGCGCGACGCGCTCTCCACGCTGGAGCAGCTGAGCGTCTTTGGCAACGGTTCTGTGCATGCGGACGACGCCCGCTCGCTTTTGGGCGAGGTTTCGGACCAGATCCTGGGCGAGTTTTCCCGCGCCATTGCCGATCGCGATGTTGCCGAGCTCTATGGACTGATTCGTGTGCAGGTCGAGGAGGGCAATGACCTGCTTGAGCTGACGCGCGACCTGGTGGCGCATGTGCGTGACGTGTACGTTGCCTGCGTTGCCGGTGCCCGTGCCGAGCTGTTTGAGGGCGGCTCGGAGCAGGCCGAGGCGCTTGCTGCCGAGGCCGCTGCCTTTGGCGAGCATCCTGCCGACCGCCTGGCCCGCGTGCTGACGGTGCTCGACGATGCCGCACTGGAGATGAGGGGCGCGAGCGACGTGCGCCTGGTGCTCGAGATTGCCTGCACGCGTCTGGCGCGTCCCGAGGCTGATTTAACGATTGAGGCATTGGCCGAGCGCGTGGCACGCCTGGAGGCCATGGTTGCCAACGCCGCCGTGCCGGCGAGCGTGGCTGCTGTTCAGGCCGCCGCGCCTGCAGCATCCGTACCCGCTGCTGCCCAACAGCCGACGCTCATTTCGGGCGCCCGCGCTGCCGCCCCGGCGGCATCCGCTGCCCCCGCTGCTACGTCCGCGCGCCAGGGCGGTATGCCTTGGGACCGTGGTGCTGCTGTTCCGGCTGCCCAGCCTGCGCCCCGTTCTGCGTCCGTGTCAGCTTCCAAGCCTGCAGCGCCTGCGCCTCAGCCCGTTGCGGCCCCCGCGTCTGCCACCGCTCCGGCACCTAAGCCCCAGTCCAACAATGCCGCCCAGGTTGCCGCCGCCGGTGCTGCCGAGACGCCCGCGGTCGAGGATGCCGGAGAGCTGCAGCGCAAATGGGCCGAGGTTGTCGAGCGTGTCAAGGCACGTCAGGCTTCCTACGCAGGGCTTTTGCTCAACGCCCGCGCCACGGCCGACGACGGCTCCAAGCTCACGGTCTCGTTCCCCGCGGGTTCGACTTTTGCCATTAAGATGCTCGGTCGCGCCGATACGCAGTCGGTGGTCCTGCCGACGGTCTGCGCGGTCTTCGGTCGTCGTACCGTCGACTATGTCCTGGATGGGGGTGGCACGCCGGCTCCTCAACATGAGGAGCATTCTCCATCTGCACGGGCTGCGGCATCTGCGGACCCGCAACCCGTGTCCTCGGCGGCCCCTGTATCCTCGAGCGCCAGCGCGTCGCAGCAGCAAGCGGCGCCGGTAGCGGCATCGACCCCGTCGGCGCCTAAGCCCGCGGCGCCCAAACCGGCTGCTCCGACACCCGCGCCCAAGCCCGTCTCGCCCGCGCCCAAGTCGTCTGACCTGGGCAAAGCCCCCTGGCTACGCTCCGACAACCCCGCCGGCGCTCCTGCCACGGGTAAGCTCCCGACCGAGCCCGCACCTCGTGCGCCCGAGCGCTCGGCTGCCCCCAAGGCTCAGCCTGTCGCGCAGTCCGCGCCGTGGGAATCCGAGCAGGTGCCCTACGACGACGCTATGGTCGGCGGCTTCGCTGTCGATGCGAGCGGGGACGATCTGCCTCCGTTCGACGTGCCGGGTGCGGCGTCCGCGCCCAAGTCCGCTGCAACTGCCCCCAAAGAGGAGGGCGCTCCTGCAGCTCCCTGGGAGTCCAACCCCGGTGCGGGCAGCCCCTTCGGCCATCAGGGTGCAGCCCCGAGCATCCCGCAGACCGAGGACGAGGCCAAAGCCCTCATCCGCAGCGTCTTCGGCCAGTCCACCATCTTCAAACCGGTGGAGTAACCGTGCGGGCGGGTATGCTGCTCAAGAAGAGATCTCTTTGCCCGGGCGCATCTGTATTTCGGACATGTGCAACGCGGTGCCGCGTATCTCGCATTCGAGCAGACAGGTACGTGACGGTCGGCCTAGGATGCTGAGGTCGATACGATACGTCGCATGGCTGTCCGTGTGCTCGACTTGCTCGGCGTTGACGGTTGCTCCGATTGTCAAGAAAGTGCCTAGTTCGGCATCGACAATCTTGGAGTCCTTTATCTTGACCTTGAACTCTTGGTAGAGGGACGGGCTGTTGTAGTAAATGGTTCGAGTTCCGTCGGTGCACTCATCGGTCGCTTCCCATTTGACGACGGGCTGGTCCGAGCTGGCTATCAGTAGTTCTGCTCCAAAGGCTATAGCATGGGTGATGATAACCAGCAATGCCCAGCCGACAAAGAGATAGAGAACCACATATGCAACGGGGTGTTTTGAGCGGATGTTTTGGAGCACGTCGGGGGCATTCATGGGGCACCTCCAAATTGCTGTCTGTGACAATCAAATTATACCCTGCCATCATGAGCGCCGCCTCGAGCAGCGGTTCGGCATTTTGTTATCTAGCTGGATGCAGAAAATGTCGGATTCCGGCTCTACAAGATTTAGCTTTCAATATTATGCAGATGCGAATTATTCAACTTCGCATAATCTTTGGGTGCGGTTTGCACTCCAGGACATGTATATCGACTGAGGTAGCGTGTCCGCCCCGCTTGCTTGCCCCGCGCCGTGGTACGATTTTTGAGTTTGAAAGTCCCGCCGCGCTCCGGCTGCCCTTGCAGCTCGGCGTGCGGCCGCACGTAAAGGAGCCATCATGGCCGGTATGAACATGCAGCAGATGATGAAGCAGGCCCGCAAGATGCAGGAGCAGCTTGCCGCCGCACAGGAGAATCTTAAGTCCCAGACCGTCGACGCCTCTGCCGGCGGCGGCATGGTCAAGGTGACCGTTAACGGCGAGATGGAGCTCGTCAACCTCACTATTGACCCCGATGCGCTCGATCCCGAGGACGTCGATATGCTGCAGGACATGATCATGGCTGCCGTCAACGAGGCCGTCCGCGGCGTCAACGAGCTCGCCAACAAGCAGATGGGCGCCATCACCGGCGGCCTCAACATCCCGGGCATGCCGTTCTAAGACACGCATATATATGAGTGCGAATCACAGTCTGCAAAAACTGCTCGATGAGCTGGGCCGTCTGCCGGGCATTGGTCCCAAGTCGGCCCAGCGCATCGCCTATTACCTGCTCGAGGCCGATGCCGAGGAGGCCCGCCGCCTGGCCGAGGCCATCCTGGAGGTCAAGCAGGAGGTCCACTTTTGCAGCCGTTGCTTTAACTACGCCACGGCCGACGAGTGCTCCATCTGCCAGGACCCGATGCGCGACACCACCCGCATTTGCGTGGTGGGCGAGCCGCGCGATGTCCAGGCGATTGAGCGCACGGGCAGCTACCATGGCCTGTACCATGTGCTGGGCGGCGTGATCAGCCCCATGGACAAGATCGGTCCCGAGCAGCTGCATATCCGCGAGCTGCTGGCGCGCCTGGGCCACGAGGACATCCACGAGGTCATTATCGCCACCAACCCCAACATCGAGGGCGAGACTACGGCGAGCTACCTTGCTCGCACCATCAAGCCATTGGGCGTTGAGGTATCGCGTCTTGCGAGCGGCCTTCCCGTGGGCGGCGACTTGGAGTATGCCGACGAGCTTACGCTTGGCCGCGCTATCGAGGCCCGCCGCGCGATCTAGGCGGCGCCAGCTCCGCGGCATGTCCCGTCGGCCTGCCGCATGGGGCGCTCATAATTGGGCGCGCGTTCATGCATTTGTTGTGCAACAAACCTGCTTTTCGTCCGCTTATCGCGTGGATGGGTCCGTCTGCGCCTCGTATTTGCCCATTCGTTGCGCAACCTTTTGGGTTCGCTGATACACTCAAATGTGGATATGAAAGAATGCGCCGCTTTTAAGCGGCGTGTTTTTGTTGGAGGAGAACGCATGCGGCCCGGGGGCACTCAGACAAAGCATGGCGCCGCGGTGCGCATGCGACGCCGGCTGGGCCTGGCGCCTCGGGCGTATGTGCTGCTGTCTTGCTCGCTCGTGCTGGTCGTAGCCGGTGTTTCGGCTTATGGCATGACGGTGCCGTCCATGGTGCAGGCGCATGCTGCGCGCGAGCTGCATATAGGGCGCAAGGCCAAAAGCGACTTGGGAACGACAACCGGATATACGTGGGCGAGCGTGGTCGGGCGCACCGTGTTTGGCGTCGATCCCGCGGACGAGGGTGAGCAGGCGTCCAACGAGATCACGCTGGCAAACGGCAAGACCATCGTGCTCACCAACACCAAGGTCATTACGAAGCTTTCCAATAACAGCGTGGCTTCTGTCGTTAACAAGGTGGAGCAGCAGAAGGAGCAGGATACGCAGCAGACGGGCAAGCCCGGCGGCTCGGACGGGTCCGGTTCTGGCAGCGGTTCGGCGGGCTCGGACGGCGGTTCCGGTTCGGGCTCCGCCTCTGGCGGTGGATCTTCGAGTGGTGGCTCGACGGACGGCGGTACCGGCGGGGACGCGGGCTCGGGTGGCCTCTCGGCTGCCGAGGAGGAGAGTATTCACAGTTGGCTCGTGACCAAATACAACATGCTCGATGGCTATGTCGCCCGCGCCAACAGCGTGGTTTCGACCTATAACGTTACGGGCGATACCGGACCGTGCGACACCCTGGCGAATGACATGTTTGTCATCCGTGCCGAGTTTGGCCGGCAAACGTTTTCTCCCAAGTCAAAGTGGTATCGGCAATACGCCAACCTATGGGGCTGCTACACCAATCTGTGCCAATGGGTGGGGCATTACGGCGATGACGACGTCGCGCTCAACAACTTCAATACCAAAGTGGCGGCGATCGCCCTATGACGAATAGCCTTTCTTCTAGCGCATCGTGCGCGCTAAACCGCGACCCTATGGTGGGCCTGCGCCTGGCGCGCGTTGGAGGGTTTGAGCCTGCTATTGCGCTGAGCCCGGATGAGTTGCCCGTCTACCAGCGTCGATTTGCGATGCTGTTTGCCGACGACGCCACCATGCGCCGTGGCGGCATCGGCCGCGTGACGCGTGCCGTCAATGCCCAGGGCGAGGCCGTGGCACTCAAACAGCTCATCTTGCCGGTGCGCGACGAGTTCGACGACGACACCGCTTATGAGGCGCTGGTCGCTAAGTTTAAGGCGGCGTTTCGCGAGGAATACGAATGCCATCGTGCCCTTTCGGGTCTTAAGGGCTTTCCGCGCTTATACGGGTGGGGCGAGGTTGACGGTGTGCCTGCGATTGTCATGGAGTGGGTCGAGGGCGAGACGCTTGCCCGCCTGCGCCCGCGCCTTGCCGTGGACGATGCCGGGCGTCTGTCGCCGCTCGTGGCCGCTCGCCTGGGCCGCGACCTGTTCGACCTGCTCTGCCGCATGAGCTTGGTGGGGGAGGGGTTCGTCCATCGCGATATCTCGCCCGCTAATATTATGGTGCGCACGGCGCGTCTGCCGCTCGACCGACAGCTTGCCGAGGGCACCTTCGACCTGTGCTTGATCGATTTTGGCTCGTCGCTGGCGCTCGAGCCCGCCTCTGCGGTGGCCGGCACCGGCGGCAAGGCGTCGTTTACCGAGCGCTATGCCACGCTGCGCCGTGCGACGGTGGCCTACGCCCCGCCCGAGATGCTCACCGACGATATCCCCGACCTGCGCATGCTTCGCATGTCGCCGGCGATCGATGTCTATGCAGCGGCGAGTACGGTCTACGAGCTCATTGCCGGTGTCGCGCCGTACGAGGTGGCGCCGGGCGCGTCGGGTACTTCGGGCTCGCGCAAAAGGACGCGCGATATCGCCAGCCCTTATCGCCTCAAGATGGATACGCTGCCCGATTATCCCGTCGGCGCCCACGCACCCGGCTGCGACTTGACGCAACTGCTGCGACGCGAGCCCGATGTGGCACTTGCCGCGGCCGAACAGGCTCAGCAGCTGGGGCTCGATCCAAATTCCGAGGATCTGCGCGATGCACTGGCGTTTGTCGACGCTCAGCTGTTCGATGTGGTGATGGCTTGCCTGTCCTGCCATCAGGAAGATCGTCCCGAGCCGGCTGCGGTGGAGGCGGCGCTCTCGGCATTTTGCGACCACTATGCGCAAAATGTCGCGCGCTCGCTTCGCGCCGAGCCGCTCATGCCCTGTCCCATGGACGCGTCCGGTCGCGCGGTCCGTCGCGCTGCGATGATTGGCGCTGCGGCTGTCTGCGGCCTCGTATGGGCCGTTGTGGTGGTGTCGGCGGCGCTGCTGGCGTCGGGTGCTCGTATGACGGTTGCCGTGGGGCACATTTCGTGGTCCGGCACACTGCCGGGCATCGTCGCCGTGCTGGCGTTGGCGCTGCCGAGCGTGGCGGGCATTGCCGTCGGAGCCTTGGCGCGCAATCGCCGCGCGGGGTTCCTGCAGGGCGTATTGGCCCTTTCCGCCTGTGAGGTTCCGGCTCTGGCCGCACTCGCATGCGCCGTGTTTTCCCAGCATGCCGTGGCGGGTGGCCTGGTGGCCGCCATAATTGCAACCTATGCGCTCACGTGGTTTTTGCTGGCGATGGGGTTTGCCTTTGAGCTTCCCGTCGTGTCAGCACGACGTGCGAAAATTCCCATGGCGACGCCGCTTGCCGGCGGAGCCGCGGCTGTTCGCGCCTTTGGCGGGCCGGCCGAAGTATCCGACACTATCTCTGCGACCAAGGAGGGCTAAGCCATGGCTTCTCAAGCTGAGCTCACCCCGTGCGGGGCAATGTTTGACATCTTTAAGCGCGCAGCGCACCTGAGCCATATCGAACTGTGCGGCCTGGTGCTCTCGAGCCGCCCGCTCGCCGACGGCCGTAGTCCACAGAGCCGCGCCGCCGATCGCTCCTGGGTCTCGCGTTTTATCGTGCGCGCTCCGGTCGGCACGCTGCAGGAGCGCTATTTTGCCGATTACGGCACCTCGGCCGCGCGCATCATGTCGCATCTGGCCCTGCGCCGCCGCAATCCCATGAATGCCACGGCGGTGATCAACATGGTGTGCGGCCCCGCCGGCGAGCCCATGGTGCGGGCGCTCGAGGAATGCCATCAGGATACGAGCCTCTACCGCAATGCGGTCGAGCGCCTGTCGCAGGCGGCGGAGCTTATGTCCGCCGAACGTGCCGAGGCCGTGCTGGTGCTGTTTGTAGCCGTCGGTTGCTCGGCAGATGTTCGATCCTCGGTGACCTATGCCATCGACTACGCTCATGCGACCTGCGGCGGCGCCACGTCGACGCCGCGCTCGCTGAGCACCTCGACGGTCACGGGCGATCACGAGGCGGCGCCTGCGCATCCGCTGGGCCTGCTTCGCGTGCAAAACGGCTACGTGGTGAGCGCTCCGCGCTGGATTCAGCCGAGTGAGCAGGGCGTGGAGATCGGTGCGCTGGCGACGGGGGAAGGCGATATCACCGATGTGGGCGATGACGTTTCGGCTCGCCATGCCCACGTGTGGTGCGATGGCCAAAATGTCTGGTACGTCGAGGACCTGTCGTCCACCAACGGAACCGTGGTGGTAAACGGCGCGACGAACGTCTGCACCCAGGTCGAGCCCGGCCGCTCCGCTCAGCTCAACCCCGGTGACGAGCTCAGGCTCGGCGAATCCACCACCTACGCCATCCTCCTCGGCGCTCTCTAACTCATCTCCTAAATAAGTTGCGGTGAAATAGGGACTGTTTAAGGCCGCGACCGGCAAAAACAGTCCCCATTTCACCGCAACTGCCGTGTGGTCGGCGATAGAGAAACGAGAGTGGATTTCCGAACGCACGAGAGAGGATTTTCGGACGCACAACCCATGAGAGTGGATAATCTCCCACTTTTGGTCAAGATACAGGCAAAAAGTGGGAGATTATCCACTCTCGATGCAGGCTGCGACTTTTCCGTCCGAGGGGCCATCTCGCCCCTTGGCAGTCACCTAAGGTAAACCTTTACCGCCCGCCTATATTTGTCGAAATTACACTTAACGGCGGGGTACAATAAACCCGCATGCGGATTTCCGTTGCGGGCGCTTCCCATCG